>CAZQCX010000009.1:0-55686 GCA_964591705.1 uncultured Candidatus Bathyarchaeia archaeon
TACTTGTGTTTGTCGAAAAAACCGTGAAATTTGGCATGTGCTGTTTCACAATAACGTGACCTTTATAACACTGGCGCTATTTCGTTAGAAGATCATATGACTGCCTGGGTACTTGGGCTACTTAGCGTCGTGGCTATTAGCATGATTTCATTGGCTGGTGCGCTAACCTTATCGTTAGCCCGAAAGAAGACGGATAATGTTTTACTGTTCATTGTCAGTTTTGCTGCAGGCGGTCTACTTGGACACGCCTTCTTCCACTTAATACCCGAAGCCGCAGGCGAAACTGGACTCGAAATCACCGTATCGCTCCTGATCATTGTGGGGATACTTTCCTCTTTTACAGTTGAACGATTTCTGCAATGGCGACATTGCCACGTACCTACTTCACGAGAGCACCCGCACTCTTTTGCTTACATGAACCTGTTCGGAGATGCTGTTCACAACCTTATCGACGGCATCATAGTTGGAGGCAGCTACATAGCCAGTGTACCGTTGGGTATAGCCACAACGATAGCAGTCATGCTTCACGAGATCCCTCAGGAACTAGGAGACTTCAGCGTCCTCATCTACGGAGGGTTCAGCAGGAAAAAAGCGCTCCTTTTCAACCTCCTTACAGCCCTCACAGCAATTGTCGGAGCCGTAATTGCGTTTGCTATAGGCTCAGCAGTTGAAGGATTTGTTCCGCTACTGATACCTTTTGCGGCAGGCAACTTCATCTACATTGCGGGCTCAGATCTGATTCCTGAACTCCGCAAAGATGAACCTAACCCGAAAAAAGCAACTCTACAATTCATATCGATTTCTCTAGGCGTCGTAACAATGCTCTGTCTCCTACTACTGGACTAGCGGACCCAACTCTCTAAGCGACAGTTCGGTCACCTGCGTTGCCCAAAGAGCAAGCGCCGTCTAGAAATCCGAGAGAGGTAGGGCAGCATCAGAAGAATCATGTTGATCCGCTGCTCACAAACCACCAAGCCTTCTTGCAAAATGGTTTGTAAATGCCTGAGGCTATTCAGTTGATTCCAAAAAACTAGGCGCTTCTCTGATTTCATCTATAGTCTTAGTCTGAATTGGATTCAGTGTCTTTGCAATATTGAAGACACGCTACTGCCAAATTGTTCTTCTGCCTCAGATAGTTCTCTCCATATATCAACCTGAGAATCTCACAATAGATCTCAAGGAGTCTTCGACCTTTTTCCGTTGATTGATACAAGTGCTTTGTTCTTCCATCTGTTTTTGCAGCTTCGTTCTTTTCGATCAAGCGCCTTTCAACCATGTATTTCAAGTATTTTGTCAACACTTCGTTATTAAAGTTCAAATGCCCCATTATGTGCGTGGCATTTGTTGGTTTCTGAATCAAAGCTAGTATCGCAGCCATAATCTCTAGTTTGTCACGTTTGCCAGAACTGATTATGTCTCTTTCGCTTGCTTCCATTTCAAACTGCCTCGATTACTCGGTTTGAACAAAAACTCGGTTATCCGCTCAACGAGTTTTCTTTGGGTTTCCAAATCTTTCTCGATTTGCTCCACTTTCCTTTCAACATCACTCGAGATTATCTTTCCTTCAATTCTGTTTGCCGATCTGAACATCAACAGCATCTTGAATACTTCAGCTATCGCATTCTCTTGCTCTTCCTCCGACGCTTTCTTGATACCAACGACGGTAGACAGGAGATCTATATAGTGTTCCTTGATCTTCAGCTCCGCATTAACAGACGGGTCCACAGGAAATGCTATGCTCAAAGGGGTTTTCTTGCTGAGCTCCGCTGCTGTAGGAAAGCGTATAACGATGTCTCCTCTGATCCACGAGGAAACAAACTCGGTAACAAACCTCCTCACTTCAGCTGAAGAAAAAAGAGGCGTAGCTGCTGTATCACGTTTCTTCTTGATTCTGACAACTATCTTCTCATCCCTGTCGCCAACTTTTTTAAGCTTCTCCAATTCGTGCCCCTTCAGAAACGGACACCCTTCTCATTCTTAATCTTTGCTGCTGCGAAGCTTTCAGTTCAGTCTTGGAAGCAGCCAAGCAAAGTGCCAATCAATATGATATCTTTGCCGTTGCCGGGATATTTCCCAATATTCTTCCTGTGGCTTTCTCCACCTTTGTGCGATTAGCTTCGTCTGTGTAAACGCGGAGTATGTTCATGAAACCCTTCAAAGTCTCGAAGATCTTTGATATGTCGCTGAGTCGCTCCAGTCTTTTCCCACATGTTTGGTTTCTACTGAAAACCGGAATTTCCATTGACTCCATGAGAACAGCGTTGTGATATGGCACTGATGGGACTGCAGGAACATCAATCGTGACTGCTTCCTTTGTTACTCCTGCTTCTCTCGCTATTTCGTTTTGAATTTGCTCTCTGTAAGTTTCCCGGCTGAAAATGTTTGTAATCATGGCATCCTTTTCGTAGAAAGTTCTCTCGTACGCACATTTCAGCAATCTCCTCCTTTCCAGATCCTCCATTATCGATCTCGATTTTTCACACTTCTTCAGAGCGCTCCAGACTGCGGAATCATCCAGAGCCAAATACTGTTCAGGGGTTTTGAACGCTGTCAACCCCAGCTCGGTATTGGCTTTCTCCATCGCTGTAGCAAGCATGATCTGCGCTGCTCTTCCCACTCGGTGGAAATAGATGCTTTTAAAAGACTCAATTCTGGCAATCATGAAGGCTTCCAAAGTGGACAAGGCACTAAGCTCAACCGCCAAATTCTCTCCCAAAACATCCAGTGCATGGATCAACCTGAACACATCAATGAATCCATATTCAGCCCCAGTGTGGTAAGTATCACGAACTATGAAATCTTGCTTGTCCACGTCAACTGCACTGCTTATTATCTGATCCCAGAAGGCTTTTCCTGGCTTGCAGAGTTCTCCCACAGCTAGTTTGGCCAATTCAACTGGCTTGTACCCAATGCCATTCAACCTGTCACCGATTTCGCTTTTCTCAATTATCCATGATGAGATATCTTCGTGTGTTTTCTCGAGATCCTTTACTAATAGTTGCTCAAAAACGTGAGAGAATGGACCATGCCCTACGTCATGAAGCAACGCAGCCAATCTCACATTCTCTGCGTCTTCATCGCTGACTACTCTAGCCAAGTTGGGGCTTTCAACGACCTTTCCAGCTAAATACATGACTCCTAGGCAATGTTCAAAGCGTGTGTGATTAGCGCCAGGATATACGTACTCAGAGCCTGCCAGCTGTCGGAGTCTACGCAGTCGTTGCACAGGGTAAGAATCTATTATGATCTTTTCCTGATCTGTAACGTAAACATATCCGTGTACTGGATCTTTTATCTCGCCCCAATATGCCTTAGGCATTTTCCAAGACCCCGCCAGTTTTGCCAATGTATATCTATTTGTCTTCCTAATAATGTCTAACCTTGGGCGACGAGGTCTGGGAAATGATTACGAAGGGTTACTTTGTGTGTGTAGAAGGTCTCGATGGATCTGGGAAAAGCACACAAGCACGACTCTTGGCGGAAAGACTGCAGAAAACTCGCCAAGTAATTCTGACAGTTGAGCCCAGCCACCGAAGAATTGGCACTTTCATTAGAAACAGCTATCTATATGGTGAAAAGCGGCTTTCGAGCATAGTCGAAGCCTTGTTGTTCGCAGCGGATCGGGTTGATCACGTACAGAATGAAATAATTCCAGCGTTGCAAGCAGGAAAAGTCGTAGTTACAGATCGCTATGTGTACTCTTCCTTAGCTTACCAAGGCGCCGCAGGGCTCAGCTTGGAATGGATCGAGAAAATAAACACCCATGCAATTCGTCCTGACCTTGCTTTGTTCTTGGATGTTGAACTGGAGACAGTCATGCAAAGGCTAAAGCCCAGAAAATCTGTGATGGAGAATTTGGAGACCCTTAAGAAGGTGCAAAACTTCTACTTGAATTTGGTTAAAGCTGGTTTGCTCACGCGAATAGATGGGAATAAAGCTAGGGCCCTGATCGCTGAGGAAATCTTTTCGGTAGTTCAGAATTCCTTATCTTCTGACTCCTAGCAAATTCCGACTAAGGAGACTTCAAAATCCTTCTCGCAGCCTGCCTATTTATTCTCCCCACAACCAAGTTGTTCACATCCTCTGGCGAAATGTACCTTGGCCCTCTCTCATGAAAGACGCGCATCTCCAACGAATTCCCTGAGAAGACTACACGCACCAAGAAATAATCAAACCTGAGGGGGCTTCTTCCCCCTTCCCTTGCTTTGTGGTAGCGAGCTGCTAAGAAGAAATCGATGATTCTAAAAGGTTCTTTTTTCAATGAGTCTTGAAGCCTTCTCACTTCTGCCTCATCTACATAGTTAAAGCTCCCTGACTCAGCAACCCCTGTCTCAAAGACTACCGCGCATTGACGAAGCGCGTGTTGATCTATCTCCTCAGAGCCGGCCGGTGTCTTGTTCATATCGTATAGCGCTTGAACGAGTCCCTCTTGAAGCATTTTTGGAGAAGTGGAAGAAGTGAAACTTGCGGTTCTGTGGATGTTTTCCGGGAAGTTGTCGTAGACTCCTAACATTCCTTTGTCGTTTCCATTACTAACTCTTCATGCTTCTCACTCTATCTAGGCTTGAGAGTAGCTCAGAGAGGGCGCCAGTCAGCTTTTGAAGTTCATCAACGCTTTCTGATTTCTGAATCTTATCTTGAATTTCCTGCACCTTTCCCATTAGAGTCTTTTCGAGTGCTACTAGGGTTGAGTTTCTTGGGGTTTCAGTGATTTCTCCCCCTTCTTTGGCAACTACAACTCTTTTCTCATCCTTGCCACACCACAGGGTTCCGTCTTTCAGTCTGAAAAGCGGTGAAGCGCATGCGGGGCACGCTAGATCGGTCAATGTGCTGCCTTTTCTAAGAAGCTCAGCCATGCGTTTGATGTGCTGATCCTCATTGCTTTTTTCCATCTGAAGAACCCAAAAATAAATACATCTCAAAGCTTATATAACTTGATGGCTGCGAGAATGGAGTAGGTGGCAATTTATGGTGCGAAAGAAGAAAGCTGAGGAGTATGAAGAAAGGATAAAACAGGCTCTGGCGGTGCTTTCAGAAGTGTCGGAGGACAACACTACGCCCAGAAACATCAGGCGATCGGCCAAAGACGCGATGAATGCCCTGCAGACAAAGGAGTTCTCGGCAGCTGTTAGGGCTTCAAACGCAATATCACTTTTGGATGAAATTCTGCAAGATCCAAATATGCCACCATACACGCGCGTCAAGCTTTGGAACATCATGAGCCTCATCGAGGCCATCAAAGACTAAAGCGTTCATACTATGCTTGCTGGCAATCACTTCTTCTTCCACTCTTAACCATGGACTTCCTGTCTTTTTTGAAAGAATGGGCGCAATGCATACAGCAAAACATCAGTTCTGCACCATCGCAGGTTTCTTGGTGTCCTCCCTCGTAGACCTTGCAGCCACAGTGTGCACAGACGTGAAGGCTGGGTTCAATTGCTATTGAGACAAGCTCCGCAAAGCGTTTGAAAAGACCAGTGGCTAGTTCTATACCTTTGTCAGTTAACTCAAAAACCTTCTTCTCCTTTTCTCCAACAGATTTCAGATGGTGCCTCACAAGACCCTTCCCCTCCAATTGCTGAAGAAATGGATACACTAAGCTGGGGCTAACCTCTTTCTTAACCCGCTTTCTGAACCGCCTGAGTATCTGATACCCGTGGGTCGGCCCCTCATATAGGGTGATAAGTATGTAAAACCGCGAAAAATCTGAGATCAGGTCGTCTATGCTCTCGCTTTCTTTGTTGGTATTCATCTTGCTTCTGCGTTGTGTGGTGGCTTATGGCGAATATAAATGTTCTCAAGATATATCTTGACGCGACATTTGCTGTTCGGTTTTCGGCGTTCTGAATCTGCCATATGTGGGTCAGTGTTTACTGCGGGTTTTCACTATAAGAATCGCGCGAGCCTGAAGTAAAAATGCGGGTTTTTCATTAAAGTAGTGTCGATTCTGAAGATGTCAAGGATGGCGCAGCAAAAACGAGGTCAGGTGGCTCATAACCGAGAAACTCGAAGCCATTAACTTCGTTATGCGACTCTTTTAGATAGCTCCCAAAAGGAGATAGCCCACTTAATTCGCACTCTTGGGAACATGAAGTATTCATATTGAGGGGGAAAGGACAACTCTATGACGTGTGTGAGGCTATGCCTTTCAAGAGCGGCGACGCTATTTCTATTTCTCCGAGCGAACACCACGAGTTCAGAAACACACGCGAGAAAAGCTCAGAGTCTCTCTGTCTAATACCCGTTCCAAACAAGAAATACTTTGATCTGTCCGCAGATGGATTTCTCGCTAAAAATATATGCTAGTTGCTACATGTAAGTCTGGGTTCCAGGGAGATCTATCCGCTTGAAGTATGACGTGATCATCGTTGGTGCTGGTCCAGCAGGCATCTTTTCCGCGCTAGAATTAACGGAAAAGAATAATCTCAATGTTTTGATACTCGACAGGGGTCCTGATATTGATCAGCGCAAGTGTCCATCCAGCAGAGGTTTTGAATGTCGTCACTGCGAACCATGCTCTGTTCTATCTGGCTGGGGAGGCGCAGGCGCCTACAGCGACGGCAAGCTGACGCTGTCAACGGAAGTTGGCGGATGGCTGAACAAATACATCTCTCAGAAAGAACTCGAAGCGCTCGTAAAATACGTGGATCGCATTTACCTCAGATATGGTGCAAGTGAGCAAGTCTACGGAGGCGACGCCGAGAAAGTAGACGATATTGAACGGCAAGCATCACTCGCAGGGCTGAGACTGATACGGCAAGAAGTTCGTCATATGGGTACGGAAAAATGCGCCGGCACGCTTCGGCGGATGCGGAAAGAACTGAACGGAAAAGTAACATTTGAGCCCAAGACCGACGTCAAAGGTCTGATAGTGGATAATCACACGGTTAGCGGTGTTGAAACCGTTGATGGCCAGAAATACCTAAGTAAATATGTGATAGTGGCCCCTGGGAGAAGCGGTGCGGAATGGCTTCAAACAGAAGCCCAACTTCGCGGTCTAAGAACAATCAATAATCCAGTCGATATCGGAGTAAGGGTTGAGCTTCTGGCTTCAGTCATGGAAAAACTGACCAAAGCCCTCTATGAGCCCAAACTAGTTTACTACTCAAAACTCTTCGACGACATGGTCCGCACTTTCTGCGTCTCGCCTTATGGCGAAGTAACAACCGAATCCTATGACGGAGTTCTCACCGTCAACGGGCAAAGTTATGCTGAGCGAAAAACAGAAAACACAAACTTCGCCATACTCGTCAGTACATCGTTTACAGAACCTTTCAAGGAACCAATTGCGTATGGCAAGTATGTTGCTCGACTCTCAAATCTGCTCAGCGGAGGCGTGATGGTTCAACGTTTAGGCGACTTGGTCACCGGACGACGATCTACTCCTGAACGTCTCGCCCGTAGCGTTGTCGTTCCAACTCTGAAAAATGCCACTCCTGGAGATCTGAGCTTTGTATTGCCTTATAGATACCTCTCAGACATCAGAGAGATGCTTCAAGCGTTGGACACGATAGCCCCCGGGGTTCATTCTCGTGATACTCTGCTTTACGGAATAGAAGTGAAATTCTATTCCTCACACCTGCAGTTGACAAGTGCCTTAGAGACGAAGATCCAGAACATGTTCACCATCGGCGATGGCGCTGGCGTCACACGCGGTCTGATCCAAGCTTCCGCTTCCGGCGTCGTTGTAGCACGGGAAATTCGAAAGAGAGAAAGGTTGAAGGTATGACATAGAATGGTCGTAGCCCATCATGTCCGTTGCTCAAACTGCGGCGCACCAGTCGACTTCGAGCCGGGAGACTTGTATACAGACTGCAAATACTGTGGTTTCACCACGGTCATAGAAACTGGGAAAGCTTTCGATTTCGAGCATTCACTTTTGCTCAACAAGTTTGACGAGAAACAGATCGAAACGCCTATCAAGCAATGGATGGAGTGGGGCTTCCTCAAACCAAGCGACCTTTCGAAGAAATCAAAAATCACAGAAAAGAGTCTAGTTTATTTGCCTTTCTGGGTTGTCTCAGTTCAAGTCAAGAGTGTTTACAAAGGAATATTCGAACGCATTAACCCTCCTATAATCAAAGAGGGGGCACTTGAGAAGGAGTACAACTGGTTAATCCTTGCAAGAAAATCAACCGTGTTTCCGACGCGTGAATATGCTGTTCCGCTTGAAGCAAAAATCCCCTTCGATTTCCGCAAGATTGAGCGCTTTGCTAAAGTCATGAACAGCGAAACCGACAAAAATGAAGCGTTTGAGCAGGCAAAGCAGCAAATCGAGTCTCATCATCGTTTTCTCCTCCAGAAAGACGTTGACAAGATTGTCGAATTAAAAAGCGATTTTGGCCTCAAGCAAACCGTTTATCTGCACGCTCCTTTATGGTACATAAAATATGACTACAAAGGCAGGATTTACCAACTGCTCATTGATGGCGCGTCAGGAACTACTGTCAAGGCTGACATACCTCAGAAAGGATTTGGAATGTTCTAACGCAAATCTTAATCTAACTCCATAGTGACACTATTCTTTGAGGGATGCGATGAGCGATACCTTAACTAGTGGCCGTAAGCCTTTCGCTTATGGTGCCGGCGCACTGATAGTGTTGGTCTTCTCTGTGGGCGTCGCTGCTGTCGTCTACAGTCTAGTTCTTCCCGTTGACTTCCTTAACATTCCAGCGTGGATTTTTGGTCCTCTTGGCATTTACACGCTTTCCTATTCATTGGTTGCTGGCAAGAACTCAACTTACTTCTCGGTTTGGGGAACGGTGATGATTGCTGTTGCCCTCATATTTGGGTTTTATAAGTTGGTTAGCGCATTTACCATTCTTGGCTTTCTGGCAATCTTAATAGCTTTCATTGGTATAATCGCATATCAGAGGAGTAGAAAATGAGCCAAAGAGACTATTCGAAAAAAGTCCGCGGAGAAAAAAGTCTTCTTGAAAAGATAATGGGATACGCCCCTGGGTACCGAGGCTACAAAGAAAAAGAACTGAGGAGAGAAAGCGACCGGTTAGTGAGAACTGAAGCGGTTAACAGGCTCAAAGCTGCGAAAACTGCTTTTCGAAGAACTTTTGCTAACCCAAGCCTTGTTCAAAAACTCGCAGGTGAAGACACTTACCGCTATGAGGCTCTCACCTCTCGTGTTGACCGAGTCACACAGCGTATTGATCGCGCAATTGCTGGCTATGCGGGAATGTTCGACGCCGTGAAAGTCAAGGAGGACAAACTTGACTCATCAATAGACCACGACCTAAGCTTGATTGAGAGCGCCGAGTCAATAAATGTAGCTGTTGGCAACATATCTCGTTTTGTCGTGGGAACTGAGGAATGGCGTATGGCTATGGATACGCTATTGTCAAAGATTGATGATCTAGACAAGCTAATCGATGAAAGGACCAATATCCTCAAAGGATTGCAGGCATAGCTTCTGCGCATTACTGGGAAACAAACGCGCGAACGAATAATTCATGGAAATCCCTGTCTGAATGCGCAAAGTTGGTATGTGAAGAACAGCTTTCCTTGCCGATCGGGCCATTTTTTGGAATTGGAGCAAAACTTCATTAGCACACCACGGTATCCGCAAAAGAAGATAGCTCATGCGTGTCTCTTCATGCCATAGGTTCACACTGGGTTTTGGCATTGAGGAAACAAATTCAGCGGACTCATCCACCACCGCCGTTACACAGGTGAGCTGGAAAGGAAAGGAGAAGAAAACGCCAAGCGTTCATGAAGGGTAAATTGTGGAAGTTTATTCTTTGCTCAACCCCTCCTCAGAAAAATCTGCAGCTCCAAACAATCAAGCTTGGTTTCGCTCCACTTCCCTCTGGTGTATGACCATAGGGTGATTCGGGTGATTTGCACTGGCTGTTTGTGTCCGTGAGGGGACCTGAACCAATATATTTGCCTTGGTGATTAATAGAGTACACTATGGGGAGAAAAAGGTCTATTCCGTAATTGTTGGCGCAGGTAGTGGCTGCCAAATCGCGGATGAGATCATGATTCCCAAGCAAGAAAATGGAGGTAAGTCTGAATGCCAAAAGTGATTGAATGGGTGGGGCCAAGAGATGCAGACATCGTTTTGAGGTATCCGAATGAGGAAATCGCTTGGGGCGACAACCTTGTTGTTCACGAATACGAGGCAGCGGTTTTCTTTAGGGACGGCAAGGCATACGATGTCTTCAGAGCCGGACGACATGTTTTATCGACATTGAACCTCCCGCTGTTGACAAAGATTTTTTCCAAGATTGCAGGTTTCGATAAAGTCCCATTTAGATCAACAGTTATCTTCATTTCACTAAAACAGTTCCAGGGAAAATTTGGGGCCCAAGGGCAAACGAGAGAGCTTGCACCGCTCAAATTTTATGGAGGGTTTTGGTTCAGAGTTGAAGAGCCAAATCTGTTCGTAAACGAAATAGTGGGAGGACAAAGCAGCTTTACGACCGACAAGCTGCAGGAATTCCTGAGGGGATACTTCAACGAGCGTCTCATCGACACTCTTAGTCAACATTCGCTCGTAGAGGTTTATGGCAAACTCGACGAGACAAGTCTCCTTTCAAAGAACCTTCTTTTCGACGCATTCTCCCGGATAGGTCTTGAACTGATGGAAGTGAAGTTCGAAGGCATAGACACAACTCCAGAATTCAGAGATAGACTGTTCTACTTAAGAACAGGAGTAGGCGCAGCAGACTATCTGAGAATGGAAACCGTCCAGAAATCAGCTGAAAGCTTATCCAAAGGAGGAGGGGGCGCAGCAATAGGCGCCGGAGCAGTCATACTCCCACAAGTGCTTCAGCAACCAGTGCAAGGGCAAGCTCCCGCCCAGATTATGGTGCTTTGTCCCAAATGCGGTTTCCAGAACCCGCAGAACACTAAGTTCTGTGGCAATTGCGGTACATCACTGCAGCAAGCTATCGGTTCCACCTGTGCAAAATGCGGTGCGATGAACGCCTCAGGATCCAAGTTCTGCTCAAACTGTGGGAACCCTTTGCAAGCAACGACAAAGTGTCCGAAGTGCAATGCTGAAATTCCGGCAGGAGTTAAATTCTGTTCCAATTGCGGAGCCCAACTATAGTTCTCTCATTTTGTTTTCTATGCAGCTTTCGTTTTATGAGTGTTTTTAACAAATCAGTTTCAGCAACGTTTGCTAGCAACTACTTTCTGTAATCTTTTTATCTCTATTCGAGTCTATGCTGTGGCAAAGCTAGATTCGAAATGAGCGAGAAGTCAATCGGTCATGGCACTTGGTACGACAAGATGGCAAAGAAAGTCATCGATAGAGAGCAGAAGCTAGGTCGAAACTTGGGAAAGGTCAGAACTGAAATGGGTCTGGGCGCCTCAGGGTTTCCTCACATTGGGAGTCTCGGTGATGCTGCGCGTTCACATGCCGTCACCCTAGCACTGCGAGAGATGAGCGTTAATTCTGAGCTGATCGCTTTTTGCGACGACAAGGATGGACTACGTAAGGTTCCCGCTGGACTGCCAAAAGAATTGGAAAAATACTTGGGCTATTCAGTATCCAGCATTCCAGATCCCTTTGGTTGTCACAAGAGCTTTGGCAATCATATGAGTTCGTTGCTGCTTGAGGCACTTGACACTTGTGGCATCCAATACAAGTATTTCTCTGCGAAAGAAGTCTACGACAAAGGTTTGCTGCTTGAAGAGATCAGGACTTTGCTCTCGAACGCAAAAACCGTAGGAGAAATCGTGAAGGAGGAAGTGGGTCAGGAACGCTACACTGAAGTGCTGCCTTTCTTTCCCGTATGCCAAAAATGTGGGCGAATTTACACTACCAAAGCTCTCGCTTTCGAGCCTGAAACCGACAAAGTCCTTTATGCCTGTGAGGGCTTGGAGATACGCGGTAGAAAAATCGAAGGTTGTCATCACAGCGGTGAAGTTGACATCAGAAACGGCGAAGGGAAACTGAGCTGGAAAGGCGAGTTCGCAGCTCGATGGCGGGCGCTGGACATAAGGTTTGAGGCGTATGGCAAAGACATAGCTGACTCGGTTCGCATCAATGACAGAATTTGTCGCGAGGTTTTGTGTTTTGAGCCTCCCTCGCATGCAAGATATGAAATGTTCCTAAGCAAGAGCGGTCAGAAGATCAGCAAGTCATCAGGGAACGTTTTCACTCCTCAGGTATGGTTTCAATATGGTTCCCCTCAGTCGCTTCTGTTGCTGATGCTGAAGCGATTTGTCGGGACCCGCAGCATGGATGTTTCTGACATCCCTTTCTATATGAACGCGCTGGACCAGCTAGAAGACGTTTATTTTGGCAAAAAGGTAGTGACTGACGAAAAGGAACTGATGAAACTGAAAGGTCTGTACGAGCATTGCTGGGTCATGAACCCCCCAGCTACTTCGAGTGTTCATGTACCTTACAATCTGCTGGCTTTCTTAGCCAAGATGGCGCCAAAGGAAAAAGCAGAAGAATTCATCGAGGAAAAACTCAGAAATTATGGATACCTCCAAAAGAACCAGCATGTTGACGAGAATCTAAGAAAACGAATCAAATATGCGTACAACTGGATTCAAGACTTTGAGAAGATAAAAGAGACTCAAACATGTCTATCTGCCCAAGAAAAAAGCGCAGTTACCGAGTTGGTGGAAGTCTTGGAGACTGAGGATGAACCAGAAAAGATTCAGAACTCGATTTTCGCATCAGCGAAAAAAGGTGGAATAAGCCCAGCAGAATTTTTCGAAACTCTCTACATGATCCTAATCGGTGCGCCACGAGGACCAAGGCTTGGACCTTATATTCTGGCGATGGGCAAACAAAATGTTATTGCTGCCTTGAGAAGGGCGTTGTAGAAGACCTGACTTATCCGTGGAACAGTCTAGTCTTCACAAATGGCTCTCACTTCTCCCGAAGTGCTTTGGCAAGCATACCGAATGTTGTGATCGGCCATAAAAGAACTGAAGCTGAGCAAATTGACTCAAAACCAATGGTTGTTTCTCATTTTCTGTGAGGAAGCATGTTCTAAGCATGAAGCAAGATGAAGCCAGTTACCCCTATTTCAATGAAGTATACAAAAAGAAAGGTTCTTCCATGAGAAAAAGGGGGCGAGGGAAAGAGTCCCTGCCTTTTGTTTTGACAGAATATCGTTGACAGCATAGTCATTCAATGCTGTGCAGTTAGCATGACTTGATGGAACAGTCATCTTTGGAGTACCGCAAATCCTGAGTTACGCACGGAGATTTGGGATACTGCGATTCTTGACTCTTTCCCTGAGCATAATAATACGTTGAATACTAATATAAACGTTGAGCCAAACGGCTTATGAGTCTGAGATCCACGATGAGTGTTGAGTTGGCTTTTGGCGACTGAATAGAGTGTTTGGGAGAACAGGTTACACCATTGTTTAGGAGTAGTCGTCCTCAAGATAGAATTGGCGATGGAGTTTGTTACTCGAACTCTATGGTTGAGGGTGGCTTGTTAGTTATGTCATAGAGACATCTGGCGACTGGCGGTATCTCTTCCACTATTCTCTTGCAGATTCTTGAGAGTTTTTCGAAGGGAACATCTCTCGCTGTTGCCGTGACTGCATCCTCTGAGTCGACGATTCTTATGGTAATTATGTTGCCATAGAGTCTGTTGCCATCTTTTATTCCGGTTGCCTTGTCGTTGTGAAGCACTGCGAAGTTCTGGAACGTGCCAAGTTCTTTTGTTTCTTCTTCGACAATCGTGGTGGCTTTGCGTACAATCGCGACCTTTTCAGGTGTTACTTCGCCCAAGACTCTCAGCGACAATGCTGGACCAGGAAATGGCATCCTTTCTGAAACTTCTTTGGGGAGACCTAGTTCGCGGGCAACTTCTCTTACATCTGGCTTAAATAACTCTTTAAGTGGTTCAAGTATCTTGTAGCCGTATTTCTCAGGGTTGATGCCAATCTGTTCCAAGACGTTGTGTTGAGATTTTATCCCCTTCACCGTTTCGACAACGTCTGCTTTTATCGTTCCTTGGACGATGAATCCAATCTTCTCTTCTTTGGCGGTCTTTCCGAAGGTTTTGTAGAATGTTTCTCTGAAAGCTTTCCGCTTTTCTTCAGCATCTGTCTTTCCTTTGAAGGCTGCAAAGAACTCTTTCTTGGCGTCGAGATACTTGGCTTTGATTCCGAGGGTCTTGAGAGTCTTGAGGACGAAATCTGGTTCTCCCTCTCTTCTGAGTCCGTCGTCTATAAACACAGCGAGCACGCTGTCTCCTAACGCTTTGTGGACTAGTGCTGTGGTGACTGTACTGTCCACTCCTCCTGAGCACGCGCTTATCACTCTGGCGTCTCTGACGGTGATTTTAATCTCTTTAATCGAACTTTCAATGAACTTCTTGGCATTGAACAAACTTGCCTTCTCCTGTTTGTTTTGAGAGCGTAATAATCTTAGGTTCCAGCTTTTTAGCTTTGCCATGGCTATTCTGGTTGAATCTGGGTTTGATAAGTTGGGGCCGAGCAAAGACCAAATATCATTCAAGCCTTATCCATAGATGTGGGCAATGTTTGGAAGCCTATATCTTTGTTAAGATAGCAAGCAATCAGATATGTGCGGGTACAATCGTTCTGTACTTGAGAAGATTGCCCGAATAAAGGGTGTGAAAAAGGCGCAATTGCTTTTCGGCGACTATGATGCGATTGTTTTTCTTGACCTGCCCAAAATACACAACATTGAGAACACGGTTCTGGAGGAAATCCGCCTCATGGAAGGAGTTGAATCGACACTTACGCTGTTGAGCGTGGATGAGGAAATACTGGAGTAGGTGACACAAAATGGAGACTGGTTACGTCCTTTTTGCTCTCACCCCTTGTAAGAAGAAAGGATTTCATACTCAGAATCAGAAAAGTCAAAAACGTTGTAGAGGCGCGTCTCGCTCTGGGAAACTGGGACGCCGTAGCGAAGATCGAGGCTGAAGACCTCACGGACTTACAAAAGGTCTTCTTCAACGGCATTGATAAAATACCTATAATAACAAACTCTAGACTGTGCATAAAGGCACGTCCTCGAACAATAAAGTAGAGTACTGCGGTGGGGACTCAGGCAGAATCTAGGCTGGCATCAGTTGTGGAGGTCATTCGTTGAGCTCTTTGGGGGTTCATCCGTTTAGCTTTGCCTAGCGACTGGATTGCTTATATTTTCAACTCTTTATAGAGGATATCATGCTTGGTAGCGAGGCAGTCGAGAACTTAGCACTGCTTATCATCTGCTATATTTACATCGTTCTTGTCATTTTCGTCTCAGGCAAAATGGAAAATTCAAAGTTGCTGTCTAGCAAGGCATCCAGAAAGTTCTTGCACATGATGATCGGGAATTTACCTTTCATAATTCCTTTCTTCTCTTACAATTCCTTTCCAGTTAACTTTCCGTTCTTTGTTGCCGCTCCCTTCGTCCTTGTGAGTTTTCTTGCATCATCATATTCTCCCTCAAAGCGGATCTGCGAAAAAATGAGGGGTCTTTCAGTTTTGACCGAAGGAGGGCATCAACTGGGACTTGTTTTCTACTCGATTTCTTATACAGTCTTGGCACTGTTTTTCTCGGGAAAACCACACATCATTGCAGCAGGAATATTACCGATGGCTTATGGCGATGCTTCGGCAGCTTTGATTGGAGAGAAGTATGGCAAGAGGCATTACCGAGTTTTCGCTAAGAAGAGCTTGGAAGGGTCAATTGCCATGTTTATTGCGAGTTTCTTAAGCTTGGCTGCCAGCCTTTTCTTCTTTTCGTTCTTGTATACTCTCTCATTTTCCATTTCGGTTCTGGCCGCTTTGGCAGTTGCCGTGGTTGTCGTTCTCGTTGAAACATGTTCTCCAGTAGGATTTGACAATTTAACAGTACCTCTTTTGGGTGCCCTCACATTTTCAGTTTTGACAGGAGGCAATTAGATTCATTTTCATAGTTATTGACGGTTTGGACGCTTCTGGAAAGAGCACCCAGGCGTTTCACCTTTCAATGTTTCTTGCTAGAAAAGGAAAGACTGTGTGTCTGCGTTCTCATCCTTCAAATGATAACTTATTCGGACTCAAAACTAAGCGATTCTTGTGCTGCAACGGCAAGAGCGCGCGCTTTGCCTCTGCCTTTTTCTATATGATGGATGTAGTTCGCTCCATTCTTCTCTACGCTTGGCAGAAGTATGACTATCTGATCTTCGTTCGCTATCTGATGGGCACGGCTTACTTGCCCTCTCCGTTGCATGTTATTGCCTACCATGGGTTCGCTCTCGTTGTTCCAAAACCCAAAGCAACATTCTTTCTAGACGTCCCTCCGAATGAGGCTCGCAGACGGATAGTTTACGAGCGAGAGGAGCACGAGGTCTTCGAGCAAACCGCCGAACTTGCAAAGGTGAGGGTGAAAGGGCTTTTTCTAGCGTCTATTGGCAAATGGACTGTTATTCAAGCAGATAGGTCAATGGCTGAAGTTGAGCGGGACATCCAAAAAACTCTCGATGTTTCCTGATGTTCCACAGCAAACCCGTTTCTTGATGAACTTGTTGCAGTTACATGTGGAAACTTTGTTCGACTGGACGTTCTCGTTGATGCGCAATGGAACAAAACGACAACTATTGCATGTCGTCAGGCCTGGTTTTCACGTGATTCGCGCAACCAATCTGTTTGTTTTAGGTTAGTGTTACCCCTTGTGAAGATCCAAAGGTCGTGTTTTCTAGTGCTTTGGGCTTGTAACTATAAGGTCGATGAAACACAATTTACAGATGGTTCTTGGGCTTGTCCTCTGGGCGATATGCCTTTTCGCGTTGATATTTCGCGCGCTTGGTTTCCTGATGGTGAGCCTATGACCCGGTCTGTCTCAGCATGGGTATACGTGCAGGCGTTCTTGGGTTGTTGCCCTGTAGGCGTGGCTGCGTGTCCAGAACTTGGTGGCTGTTGTGTCTTCGTGTCTTGAGCGTTTGGAAAGTCTTATATTGAAACTGGGGCGATATCTGCAGACTCGTGCACTCAATGAGTGTACTATAACCTAAAGGAGAAAGTGAGTAAATGCAGACTTTGAGAAGCAAAACAAAGCTGGTACTAACGTCAATTCTGGTCATGGCGATGGCGCTAAATGCACTGACAGTGATGCCTGCTAATGCACAATTTACGAATATGCAGGAAGGCGGCTCAATGGCACTACCACCCGGCGTAACCCCTGATCTGTCTCTCAATACCCTTCCGTACCTTAGCTTCAGACCTAATCCCGTAGGCCTCGGTCAAACCGTTATGGTCAATTTGTGGATTCAACCGCCACTTCATGTAAGCCGGTACTTCAAAGACTTCACAGTGACGATCACGACTCCAGACGGAACCAAGATCGTTAGAAAAGTAGACTCTTACCGTGCGGACTCTACAGCATGGTTTGAATTCGTTCCTGACAAGGTTGGCACTTGGAAACTGAAGTTTGACTTCATCGGAGCATACTTCCCACCTGGGAACTACACGGTTACTCCTGGCGCTTGGATCGGAGGTCAAGTGGTCAACTTTCCGCAATCGGTATATTACAAGCCCAGCTCCACCGAAGAATACCCGCTGATCGTGCAGCAAGACCCTGTGCTATTTTGGCCCTCGTCTCCGCTACCAACCGACTACTGGACACGACCGGTCTCTCCGGAGCATAGAGAATGGTGGTCAATTTTGGGAAGCTTCCCATCTACTGGCGTGGTAGGAAAAGGCTCTGACTGGCCTGCTAAAACTAATCAGTACATGAGCAACTACGGCTTCATTCCATATGTCCAAGCGCCAAACAGTGCCCACATAGTTTGGAAGCGGCAAGACAACATAGGCGGGCTAATCGGAGGGCTCATGGGGCCACTTTCATGGACTGCTGGCGGCGTCAATCCAACGATCGTCTACGCCGGAAGAGCTTACGACACAATTACAAAGCCAATTACGACATGGGTCAATGGCAGCGTTCGAACAGTTCCAACAAGTGTTTGGCGGAGTTACGACCTTCGCACTGGACGAGTCTACTGGGAAATAACGGATGTTCCCGCACCCACAATGGTTGGGTACGAATTTGGTTTCTCCGAAGTTCCAGGCGCTGACCCCCAGTTTGGGAGGAACGTGTATCTCATTGCAATAAGCGGTGGCAGACTGATAAAATATGCCCCAATGACGGGTGCTGTGGCTCAGAACGTATCGATTTCTCCCTTTACGGCTGGCACCTTCTACGCTAATTTCGACTTGCCTTACTTCTTGACCGTGCAAGACCTTGGCGCTGCTTTGCCAGCTGCTGAGAGGTACCGTTTGATTAACTGGACTGTAACTGGCGATGTGGGGTCTATGCTGAGTCTGGTCAACATTGGCTTGCGCGTGAAGAACAACATTACATGGCCGTTCAGTTCTTTGCCGACCACAGTAGACTATCAGGCTGGTGTTGCCGTTTCCACTTACGCGATAAGTCACCCTGCCTCAGGCTCGGGAGTGGCGATAGAGCAAGGTTTGCAAGCGGCAGACATCTATACGGGGCGGCTGCTTTGGAATAAGACATCAGGAACTGGTTTCGGCACTTTTCCCGCTTCCGTCGCTGACCAGGGCAAATTTGCTGCACGTTTCAACGATGGGCATTGGCATTGCTGGGATTTGCGAACAGGAGAAAAGCTATGGAAAAGCGAGATGACGAGTTTTCCGTGGGGAACGTTCGGGTGCTATGGTGTGCAATCCTACGGGGGCATGATAATCTCAAACCAATATGATGGCGTCGCAGCTTTCAACTGGACCAACGGGAAACAGGTGTGGTTCTACGAATACACGGCGCAATACCCTTACGAGACACCTTATCAAGACAGCTATCCATTCTTCACCGGCGTTGGTCGCGTTGTTGATGGAAAGCTTTACACGCACAATACCGAGCACACAGCTAGTCAACCTATAACGAGAGGATGGCGGCTCCACTGCATCAACATTACCACGGGGAAAGGCATATGGAACATAACAGGTTCCATGACGGCAGGAGCGGTAGCTGATGGTTACCTCACAGCTAGCAATGCGTATGACGGATACCTGTACGTTTTCGGCAAAGGCACGAGTGCAACAACGGTTACAGCTCCAAAGACTGCGGTAACCCTTGGAAAGAGTGTTGTCATTGAAGGCACAGTTCTAGATATGTCTCCTGCGCAAGAAGGCACCGCCTGTGTTTCCGAAGCGAGCATGAGCCAGTGGATGGAATACCTGCATATGCAAAAGCCTTTTCCGAGTAACTTCAAAGGCGTTGAAGTGGCGCTGGACGTTTTCGATGCAAATGGAAACTATCGAAACATAGGTAAGGCAACAACAGATGCTAGAGGCGTGTTCAGCTTTGTTTGGGAACCCGATATTCCTGGCGAATACAAGATTATTGCAACGTTCGCTGGATCAGACTCCTACGGTAGCTCGTATGCCAGTACAGGCATGTATGTTGAAGAAGCTCCTCCTGCTCCGGCTGAGCCTGAGCCTACACCTCTATCTGTGGCTGATGCATATTTTGTTCCTGCTGTTGTTGGCATAGTTGCTGTGCTTGTGGTCATTGTCATCCTGCTCGTATTGTTGCTATTCAAGAAACGGTCATAAGTCAGCTGGCAAATCAAACTATTCCCTTTTTTTTATTCCTGCACAATAGAGCGCAGTGAATGAGCAAGTAGGGGTAATTGCGTTTGGGTGACTGTTTTCCGCTTGTGGAGGGCGTTCCATTTCTTCTCTCGGTTTGTGCCGTCCCGAGCCAATGTGAACCCTTAGTCTGGGCGCAATGTCACGTTTCGTGAGTGGTCCTGCAGTGTCGCAGTTTCAAATGGAGTTCGCCCATCTTTTTGTGTTATGTAGTTTTGTGTATTCCAAAGCAATGGCGTATGGTTCAGCTCTTCTTTCTTAAGGCTTTCATAGTCTTGTAGCCGATTGGTTTTGCTGTTTTCCATTGTGTTTCAAAGTGGTCTTTGCACATTTTGAGGAAGCTGGGATGGTTTGTCCATATCATGGGGGACTTGCCGAGCGGCATTGTTGGGCAGGAGTTGAAGGCAGCTGTTTCGTCGTCGAATACTGCGGCATTGACTTCCAGCGGCTTGCTGCTGATTCTGATTTGGAAGTTGGGTTTTGTAAAAAGAACGTTCAGGGTCTCCGGCAATTGGGTTGGGGGTTCTGTTTTCTCGAGTATTATGCGGTATTGTACTCCTCTTTCGAGGGCTTGCTCGTAGTGTTCGTGAATTTCTCCAGCGATTTGGGTCCATCTTTGGTAGGGTGCGATTATGTATATGCTGTGTCGTGCTTTGCCGTGTTCTTTTCTTATGAGCTGCATTAGGCTTTTCGTGCCGTTGATAATGAGGATTCTGTGCTTTTCGTTTTGGGGTTGCGGGTCTGTGTCTTTTATGTTTTGTATGAGTTCTTCTGTTTCTTGTACTGCTTGCTTATATTCTTCCAATTTTTGGTTCAGCAGAATTGTTGTGACCTGGGTGACTGCTACGGCTTGGTACTGGCGCGGGGCTGCTATTTCGGTGGTGATTAGGCCTTTTTCTTGAAGTTCATTGAGGACGCGGTAGGCATCTGGTCTGGTTATCCCTGCGTTTTTGGAGATTGTTTCTGCTGTTGTCTTTCCCATTTTTGAGAGCGCGAGGTAGATTTTTGCCTGGGTTGCGGTTAGTCCAAGATTGATGAGTATTTTTGTGCTTCTATCAGCGTCTTCCATACTGTTTGCCTGACTGTATTGTGGGGTAGGGCTTCTCTTAAGTTTTGCCTGTAAGTGGGCTGTGCTCTTACAAGAGCTTATATTGCTTGCCTGCGGAGTACCATACCATGCACAGGAATGTGCATTATACTTTGAGGAGAAAAGATGATGTCGAATAGGAAAACAGCTGCAGCGATTGCTATGCTTCTAGCGTTGACTTTCACGATTTCCATCATTGCCTTGCCCACAGCAAATGCGCAAACAACCTTCAGGACGAAAAAAACCTATGCCGTCGTTGGCGCCATGCCGAATCCAGTCGGCGTTGGACAAAGTGTGTTGATTTGGATTGGCATCACAGACTACTTGGCACTCTATCATCACGGTTGGGATGGTCTAACAGTGACTGTTACAAGGCCTGACAACACTACTCAGACGCTTGGTCCTTTCAGAACAGATTCGACAGGGTCAACTGGTACCGAATACACTCCCAACATGGTCGGAACTTACTATCTGCAGACCCATTTCCCTGCGCAATGGTATAACTGGACTACGGCTCCCGCTTTCTCAACAAACGTGTTCGGTAGCATTTGGTATGAAGCCAGCAGCAGCGAAAAGTACCCGCTGATAGTGCAGCAGGAACAAGTGAAGCCGTATCCGGGGTCGCCACTTCCATCTGAATATTGGACTCGCCCGATAGACGCACAACACAGAGAATGGTCAAAGATTTCAGCGAATTGGGTGACAACTCCTCCCAACTGGTACGCTCCTTACAATGACGATGCACCAGAGACCCCTCACATATTGTGGGCGAAGCCTTATGGTCATATGGGAGGTCTTGCGGGAGGAGAGCGTGGTGACAACGCTTTCGAATGTGGAGATGCATATGAAGGGTTCTTTTCGGCTTCAGTGATTCTCGGCGGAAACCTGTACTACAACCGGTACAAGCCTGATGGCGCAACTCGCGTTGAACAGGAAGTTGTTGCTGTAAATCTCCACACTGGAGAAGAGCTTTGGCGCAGAACTCTGCTCAACAATAGCCGGCTGGCCTTTGGTCAAGCTTTCTATTGGGATTCTTGGAATTATCACGGTGTCTTTCCCTACTTGTGGGTAACTTCTACAATGGGTACTGGTGCTGCTGCTTACACAGTCTGGAGCGCATTCGACGCCCAAACTGGACGCTGGCTGTATAACATAACGAATGTGCCTTCAGGCACTACTGTATACGGTCCAAAAGGCGAAATCTACATCTATACAATTAACTCAGCAGCTGGCTGGATGACTTTGTGGAACTCGAGCAGAACAGTTCAGCCGCAGACTACAAACACCCAAGCCGATGGTAGCTGGATCAGAGCCAACACAGGCACCGTGTTCAACGCGACGCGAGGATATGACTGGAATAGGACGATACCTCGAGGTTTGCCGGGAACAGTTCGCCATGCCTTCTTCGAGAATCGAATAGTCGGTTCTGACGCCGCAGGTTGGATGACTATGGGTGATTTGCCAGTTGCAATATGGTGCATCAGCGTGAAACCGGGCCAAGAAGGACAGCTACTGTACAATAAGACGTGGCAACCACCGCGCGGAGATCTAACTGTGACTTGGGGTTCTGCGGACATAGAAAGCGGCATTTTTACTATACGTGCAAAAGACACTCGGAAATGGTGGGGCTTCAGTCTTGACACAGGAGAACCCGTCTGGGGTCCAACAGAGGCTCAAGACCAGTTAGGCGTTTTTGGCATGAGCAGTCTCATCGCTTATGGCAAATTCTTCTCGTGGGGCTACGGCGGAACATTGTACTGCTATGATGTCAAAACAGGCAAACTTCTATGGATATATGACGCAAAAGATCCCTATAATGAAATCCTTTGGGCCAACAACTGGGCTATGCGGATACTGTTTGTTACTGATGGGAAAATCTACATGGGTCATGATGAGCACTCTCCTGTTGATCCTAAACCTAGAGGTGCACCGACTTTCTGTATAGATATAGAAACGGGTAAGGTGGTCTGGCGGATAGATGGTGCTTTCCGTCAAACTAGCTGGGGCGGGCGAGCAATCATCGGAGACAGTATAATAGCAACGATGAACAGCTATGACCAGCGTATTTATGCCATTGGCAAGGGTCCAAGCGCTACAACAGTTTCAGCGCCAAACACAGGTGTTCAGTTAGGTGCATCAGTGGTAATAAGCGGAATGGTGACTGATATTTCGCCAGGAACAAATGACCTTGCTTTGAAAATGCGTTTCCCGAATGGTGTTCCTGCTGTTGCTGACGAATACATGGGCGAGTGGATGAAATACGTTTACATGCAGTTTGAGCGTCCCAAGAACGTTCAGGGTGTGCCTGTCACGATTGATGTGCTGGACGCGAACGGTAACTACCGTAACATAGGGACGGCGGTTAGTGATGCTGATGGCTTTTTCAGTTTTGCGTGGACTCCTGACATTGAGGGTAAGTATACGGTTGTTGCGGGCTTTGCTGGTTCGAAGTCTTATTATCCGTCGCGTGCGTTGGCTGCTTTCATGGTTGATCCTGCTCCGCCTGCGCCTGCCCAACCTGAGCCTGCACCGCCAAACATGACTGACACCTACGTCGTTTATGCTGCCATCGCTATTATAGCTGCAATCGCAATCTTTGGCGTGCTGACCTTGTTAGCAGTTAGGAAGAGGTCATAGAGTAGTGAGTCGCTGAGCGGCATCCTTTCCCCTTTTTTGTCTTTCCACTTTTCGTGTACGTAACGAAACTTGTTTTTCTGATTAGTTCTGATTAGAAGAGGCTTTAGCAAATAGGAGCCGAACCATTCGCATGTTTGTCCCCATGACGTAACACGTGACTTGGCATGGGGCAAACACGATTCCGCTTGTTTTCACTTTAGCCCCGCTCTCTATGGGTCATGTTGACAGTTTCGACAAGGCCCTCAAATGGGAGGGCAAAACAGACTCTTCACCAGCATGGGGTTACTCCGTGAAGGGGAAGCGGTGGCGTGTGGAAGAGGAACGGCAGCTAAGAGATCTTCGTGCGGATGGCAAACTAGGGCTGAGATTGCTGCAAGGATGAAAAAGAGCGACGGCGCAATAAAACAGAGGCTGACACGCCTCGGACTGAAGCTGATTGTAGTTACCGACGAAAAATCAGGGGCCGCTTCTTCTTCCGAGCTGATTCTGCCTGAAGACGCGCCAAGCGTAGAGGAGGCGCTCCTGAAGGTCGCAGCTGCCATGAAAGCCATAGAAACGCCTGGACTGAGCAAGACGGAGATCCTGCGACTTCGATGTCTCGTTCAAACAAGCGGGATCTAATCAAAGAAGGTTTGCCGAGTATGTGAACTACAGGAAGATCGAGCGAGAACTGACGGAGTTGAAGGATAAGTATCCAGAGCTCGCCAATAGAGTCAAAGGCGCAGCGAGCAAATAGGCTGTTCTGAAGACTAAAAACTTCTTATTTAGGAAGTCAGTACTGACTCGTAGTCAATGAACAGGGCTCGTCGTCTAGTACTATGGTGAAGTCTGAGATCTTTACAGGTGTCACAGGATCTTCGCCATGCTGACGGATTATGACACCGGCCTGCGGAGCCGGAGGTCCTGGGTTCAAATCCCAGCGGGCCCGCCACTTCAGTGGCGCATTCAACTTGGTTTATAGTTGTTGTCGCCGGTTGAATCAGCGTTTGCAGCGATTGCTGAGATTACTAGTTAGTGGTTTTTCGCTCCCGAAAATACTAATGATCTGGAAAACTTTTTTATCTTACTTTGCTGAACTACTTTATGGTGAGAATTTGACGCAGTGCGTAACAGTTTCCACGAAAATTCCCAAACAACTCAAGGAAAAAATTCAGCGCTTCAAGATTAAACCGTCTAAAATCCTGCGAGAAGCCCTTGAAGACGAAGTAAAGAGAAGAGAAGTTGAGGAGCTAAAACAAGAAATAAACAAGCTAAAGCCTATACTTGAGAAAGTAAGCATAGAAGACATAGTGAAAAGCATAAGAGAAGACAGGGGCAGTCGATGAAGTACCTCTTCGATTCCTCAGCCATATTCAGAGCTATCAAAGAAAACAACATCGGCGTCTTAAACGGAAACTGTACATTAGAATTAGCACGGTACGAACTGGGGAACATCGTCTGGAAAGATTACGCCCTGCAAGCAAAGATTTCGGAGCAAGACTTGAAAATGATGATGAAAGCAATCAAGCGTACTCTAGCCATAATGGTTACACTAGGAATAGAAGGCAGCGAAGAAGAAATATTGGAGACTGCGGTGAAACTGGAAATCACATTTTATGATGCCTCATATGCTTATTTCGCCAAGGTAAAAGAGCTACAGCTGGTAACCGAGGATTCACGCTTAATCAAGAAAGTGGCGCCTGCAATGAAAGTTTCAGCACTAGACGGCATCAAATAACAAAACAACAGAAAAACGCTCTGGCAACTTTCTCACAGTCACCAAACTGCCCCTGAACCCAAAATTCTAGGTATTATGGTCTTATGGCACAAGCCCATAGGCATTTGGCAAACGGCGAGAAGTAAAGCAAGACCCCCAAAATCCTAAGAGGTCTAGTCAGCTTCTTTTTTTGGTCCGCCCAAGCATCCATCGCAAAACTGGCAAGCGCCAATGCCAACCGCGTCTATCTGCCGCGTTCTCACAAAATTCTTTCTACTCAATCAATTGTCTGTAGACTCTTTTCGGCTTTTTGATGAAATAGGCTAAAGATAAACAGCTAAGAAGAATCCAAAAATGAAAAAGGATAGACAAAAGCAGGGCAAATTCGCCTCCAGAGTAGCGTATTCCAGCAGCCTGCCACTTCATTATTTGAGTCTTCTGAGGACCATGAACATAAGCGAAAAGAGTGGAAAGCCAGCAGCGATTATGCCTTATATTTGAGTGTTCGTAATCTACTATATGGCTCTCAAAAAAGCAGGCGTACTTACCTTACTGCTGATATTTGCCTTGTTGGCTTTCATCGTTTTCTTGGTGCTTCCAGAAGCTGTCGAGGAAGAGCCCATCCATATTCTGGTGCGCCTGTTCGGACTTTTCGGATACGTTTTTCTGAGCATCACAACACTGACGACTCCATTCCTGAAAGAAGTCACAATGGCCTTTGGAAAATCTTTTCTAAGAATCCACCATATTTTCGCCGCTCTTGGGGCAGTCTTCATAACACTGCACCCAGTCTTCAACGCCATCGAGAGGCTCTCAATCGCGGTCTTCATTCCCAACTTCAGCTCATGGAACGCTTTCTGGGCACTTGCAGGCCGCCCTGCTTTGATAATTCTATATGTTGCTGTTTTCGCTGCCTTTCTGCGGACCCGAACGCCCAGATACTGGCGTCTATTTCATGCATTGATGTACGTGGTTTTGCTTTTCGGGATTGTCCATGCTTTCCTAATAGGGGATGACTTTCAAAACCAATGGGTAGCCGCTATATTCACCTCTTTGTTCATCCTTAGTATTGCAGGTTTCGTGATTAAGCGAGCGAGGACTTATTTGGGAAGAAAGCAAAAGGCTCAGTGAGCGAACAAGATAATGGCGCAACAATCAGTCGTGCTGGAAAACCTCGCGAAGAAATTCGAAGATGTTACCGCAGTAGACGGCGTGAGCCTCGAAATAGGCACTGGAGAACTCTTTGGACTGCTTGGACCAAACGGCGCAGGCAAGACCACAATCATCAATATGCTCTGCGGTTTGGTGAAGCCAACGAGCGGCACTGCGAAAGTCGGTGGATATGATGTTCAAAAGGAAACTTGGCGAGTCAAGGAGCTGATAGGCGTCTGCCCCCAGGAGACAGCGATTTACTCTCATCTGACTGGCGCTGAAAACATTGAGCTTTTCGGAAATCTGCACAGCATGAACAAAGAAACGCTCAATACCCGACGACAAACGCTTTTAGAGAAGATGGGGTTGACGCAAGACGCCAAACGAAAAACGGAAAAATACAGCGGCGGCATGAAACGCAGACTAAGCCTCATACTCGCTCTCATCCACAGCCCACAAATCGCGTTTCTAGACGAGCCGACAGTGGCAATGGACCCACAGTCACGCCACGCCGTCTGGGGCTTCATAAGAGAACTCAAGAAAGAAGGAAAAACAATCATCCTCACCACGCACCACATGGAGGAAGCCGAGGCTCTCTGTGACCGCGTCGGCATAATCGACCATGGAAAACTCATAGCGCTCGGTCCACCAAAAGAATTGATTTCAAGGGGAAAGGTCACCAACCTTGAAGACCTCTTCATCAAACTAACAGGCAGAAGAATACGGGAGGAAGTCTAAATGAAACTCCAACGCGTCATGGCTCTCACAAAGAAAGAAATGAAGAAAACATTCCGCGAGCCTGCAGTCCTATTCATGATCTTCCTCTTCCCCGTGGTCTTCGTCTTCGCCTTCGGTAGCGCCTTCGGCGGAGGCGGACAACCCACCTACAACATCGGACTCGTAAACATGGACGAAGGCAGCTCGGTCAACGCATCACAAATCTTCCTCACCGCGCTAACAGAAACAAAAATCCTCAACCTGCAAACTTACATCGACAACCAAACAGCTCAAAACGACCTCTCCCAAGGCGCTATTCAAGCAATAATTATTATTCCCGAAAGCTTCAGCCGCAGCTACACTTCATACCAGTCATCACCAACCAATCCAAACACGTGGGCAAACTCCACGATTGACCTGTACCTCGACAAAGGATCACTCGTGGCAACCCAGGCAATTCCACCAATAATCCAACAAACCCTCATAGCAATCTCCGATCAAAGCCAACAGGCTCCATCAATCCCGTTTCAACTACAGATAGCTTCTCTGGTCGAAGTGAAAGCTCCCTCAGCGCTCGACTTCATCGCTCCAGGCATGTTCACCTTCGCATCCATTTTCCTCATAATGATGGTAGCCCAATCATTCACCACAGACCGCGAGACCGGCATGATGAAACGAATCCGTATCACGCCAACAACACCCACCGAGTTCATGGCAAGCCAAGCAATCTCCTACATGATTATAGCGCTCATTCAAGCAGCCCTAGTTTTCGCCATGATGTATGCCATAGGCTTCAGACCCGCAATTGACGCATCAACCTACATATTCACGTTTGTACTGGTAATGCTGTTTTCGCTCTCAAACATTGGCTTTGGCTTGATTACAGCGACACTGGCAAAATCCTCAGGCGCAGCCACAGGCTTAAGCTTCCTCTTCTTGTTGCCACAGCTGTTCCTAGGCACGTTCGTTGGCGCCTCCCTCAGCTCAGGCGCCCAAATAGTAGGCAAGCTCGTTCCAAGCTATTACGTTACTGATGCCTTGACCTCGCTCTTCCTAAGGGGAGCTGCCATAACCAGCCAAATAGTGCTCTTGGATACAACAATAGTTTCTGCGTTCTCCGTTGTTATTCTAGCATTTGGCATAATCCTTTATGGGAAATACTTCAAAATCTGACCCCATATTGGAAAGCTCAGGGTAAAACGGAAGCGGAAGAAATCGAAGGACAGCGTCTATTCTCTGCTTGAAAGAACCACTATGTAGTCAGCCGTGTCCGCGCACATGTCTGCAGCCTGTTCAATGAACTCGATTAAATCGTCAAAAATCACCATGGCACCGCAGTTGACCACGCTGCCATACTTCACAAACAAGCCCTTCGTCTTCAAATATTCTTGGTCAAGCTGATGCTCAATATCCTCAACTTTCTTAGCCTCGGCAATCGCCTCAGTCGGACTAGCGGAGATCTTCTCAATGCTTGTTCGCAGCGTCTGAGCGGTTTCAACAAGCTTGGCCGTCATAAGAACGGTCTTTCCGTTCAGCTCTTCAGGAATTCTAGCTTCTTCAAGCATCTGGAGGCATCTTGCAGCGTCCTTTGTATGATCCGCCAGCGTGTCCAGCCTCTTGACGAGATGTAGCAAATCCTCACGGTAATCAGCAACAAGCGCCGCCCCCTTAGATAGTTCAGTGAAAACATTGGTCCGCAGCTTATCAACCTCTTCCTCTGCTGTAAAAAGATTCTCGATGTGTTTCTTGGCTTCCTTCATGTTGCCTTCTGCGAAGCTTTTCGTCGCCTTGTGCAGCAAAATCACCGTGTCAAAGGCCTTTGTTATCTGTTCATGAGCAAGCTCAAGTCCTTTTGTTCTCCTCCGTTTCTCAAACCAATCGTAGCTTCTTCGCTCCACGATAACGCATCTCCACTTGATCTCTATTTGAGACAGATCAAAATATAACCCTTCCTTTCAGAAAAAGGCAACAGCAGTCAAGCTACATCGAATCACATTGTCTCGAAAAATCGGCTACGGCAACTGAGCCAATTCAAAATATTTCCCAATTTCAATGTCGACAACGGAAGGCAATTGCCACCAGACGCATAGTTCAGAAACTGGTTCGGCTCACCCATCATCCTTCAAGAGCTGCCTTCGCCAGCTTCACTTTGTCTTCCAACGTCCGCATAATTGTATTCATAACCTTCACCCTGACGCCAAGCCCTTCTATCCTGGGCTTCTCCTGTGAATCAGCAATGTCAATAATGTAAGTATCTAAGAAATCCCTGTAGAGCTTAGCCACGCCGAAGGCAGACACTTCATGCCCCAACCCCTTCAGCAACTTGTCTGCAGGACCCTTGATTGGCAAACCAGCAACAATTGGGCTTATGGCAATTTTCGTTGCACGCGCTCTTCTGAGCGCATCTCTGACTCCCTTGACAGCCAGAATCGTTCCAATGCTCACTATCGGATTGCTTGGGCAAACAATGATCGTCTCTGAATCTGCTATAGCCTCCAAGACGTATGGAGCAGGCTCTGCATCGCCCGCACCCGCATAATCAATGCCTAGAACCTCATCTTGCGCCTTCCTCCTGACAAGGTACTCTTCAAAGTGAATCACTCCTGCCCGTGTCCTGATTTGTGTCTCAAAAAAGTCGTCAGTCATCGGCAAGATCGCTAATTTCAGCCCAAAGGCACGGGCAATTTGAGCAGTGACCTCGGAAAGCTTAATCCCTTCCCTGAGAAGAGCGGTTCTAAACAAATGCGTTGCCAAGTCCTTGTCGCCGAGCCTAAACCACGTCTGTCCACCAAGCCTCCCCAGCGCATCGAGGCAGTTGACAGTATCTCCTCTAATTCCCCAGCCCTCATTCTCATCAACAATTCCCGCAAGCGTGTATGTGACAATGTCCGTGTCAGGCGAAATATACAGCCCGTGCAGCGTCATATTGTCACCAGTATTCACCACGACAGTCAATTCTTCTTCAGGAACCTGCTTAACGAGTCCAGTGAGAAATCTGGCTGCACCAACTCCACCTGCTAATGCCGTAATCATCACTCGCCACTCAAGAAAGAAGTATGTGTTAAATCATATTCAAGCTTTAGTGAACCTGAGCTCGATTATGGCTTTTGCTTTTCCGAAACCCAATACTCGACAGGTTTACCTTCAACGTCAACGATTCGTTCTTTCTTGAATATTGGCACTTCGCTTTTGTATCGTTCCACCGCTTCCTGAAGAACTGCAAAAACCTCTTTTCGATGACTTCCAGCGACAGAAACATAGACAAGGTCTTCACCGACTTCAAAGTCGCCGACAAGATGATGAATTTGAACATCAACTATTCCCGGCTTCGCCGCCAAGTCCGCGCTTATTTTCTCGAGCACTTCGTTTGCTTTTTCTTCATACGCTTCTATGGATATCTTCTCAACTCTCCTACCGTCCAAAGTCTCTCCACGCACGACACCAATGAACATCGCAATTGCGCCCACTTTCTCGAAACCAGCTTTATTCCTCATTCCAGACAAGATTTCTGAAAATGTGTAAATGCCTTTCTCGTGAATACTCGAGGCCCCGGCCAAAGAGATCTCCTCTCAACTTCCCCTATAGTCCAGTTCTCGCTAACAAAGATTTCCTTCCGAACTCAAATCAAAGCAACTGGAGAAGGGCCGAAAAGGCCTAACCGGCTGCTATGTTTGCCTAGACTCCTTGACAACAGTCTGTGCCGGCGGAGCAACTAGTTTTGACTTTCTAATTCCCACGTGCCTAAGCGGAGCAACCTTCTTGGCTTCGTTGTAAATGTCCGAAGCTATCTTGCCAAGAACCATTTCTTGAACGAATTGGTCAAGAATCAACGCTGCCGATTTCTGTTTAACGGTTTTCTGCATTATGCCGCGGATAACTTTCTCCTGAGATGTCCTGATTCTCGATAAGGTCAGTGCTGAGATGGCGATGCGGAGCTTTGTTCCGTCTTTTGTAGTCAGATTCAAGAGTGCGTCCACTTTCGTTGTTCTTCTCCTAACCAAGCTGCGTAGGTAGTCTCGAGAGTACTCGTGACCCTTGAAGATTGTCTTAGCAGTCTTCCCATCGAGCTCATTAACCTGAAAGAACATTTTCAGGTACATGTGCGAGAAATCCTGCGTTATGTCATAAAGCGTTGCTTCCACGACTCTGCCGATTAGTTGGTCTTGTTCTTCGGCTGGGACTGAACCTAATTCCACGTTGCCAAAGAATGATGGCGCCACTATAGTATACCATGCTTTTCCGCGCCACTTATCGCGAACATGTTTGGTTTTTACTGACAAGCCGTTCCTCCAAGCGTTTGCAAAGATTCTCAGAGGGGTATTAAAATGTTTATCGGTTTGCTCTTATTTCGTCGATGCCGCCCATGTACTTCCGCAAAACTTCTGGAATGGTTATTGTGCCGTCTTCTCGCTGATTGTTTTCAATAATCGCTACCATCGTCCTGCCTGTGGCGATAGCTGTCGAGTTCAACGTATGCGCGAAACCCTTGGTAGGCGCGCCCTCTTTCTCTCTGTACCGTATGTTCAGGCGTCTAGCTTGATAATCTGTGCAGTTACTGCAGGACACAATTTCTCTATAGCCATTTTGAGCCGGCATCCACGCTTCAATGTCGTATTTCTTAGCTGCAACAGTTCCGATGTCCCCAGTGCACACATTGACGACCCGATAGGGCAAACCCAGTTTGCGGACAAGATCCTCAGCATTTTGAACAAGTTCATCATGGAGTCGCCATGATTGTTCAGGCGTGCAAAAGATGAATTGTTCCACCTTGTTGAACTGATGTGTACGGAAAATGCCTCGTGTGTCTTTGCCGTGGGCTCCTGCTTCTTTTCTGAAACACGTGCTGGTTCCAGCAAGTTTGATCGGCAAGTCTTGCTCTAATAATACCTCGCTTTGGAACATAGCCGCCATTGGGTGCTCGCTCGTCGCAATCAAATACAGATCTTCATTTTCAATCTTGTAAAGCACCTCCTCAAAATCCCCAAGCGCCGTTACGCCCTCGTAAGCCTCCCTGCGCATCAAATATGGAGGTTGAACAGGACTGTAACCTTTCTCCACCATTTCTTCCATAGCAAAACATATCAAAGCCATATCCAACAGCACCCCCTCGCGTTGCAAGTAATAGAACCTTGACCCGCTAACTCTTCCAGCTCTCTCCGTATCGACTATGCCTAGATCGAGACTCAGATCAATGTGGTTCCTGATTGGGAAACTGAAATCTGGCGGACTGCCCCACATTCTCACTTCAACATTATCGCTTTCATCCTTGCCAAACGGAACCGAGTCATGAAGAAGATTTGGAAGGCGCATGAGGAAGTCTCTCTCTATTTCCTCAGCAACCGCTAGCTCCTTTTCCAACTCTGAGATTTCAACATCTATTTTCTTTGCGTGACCAACCTGAACACAGGCGTCTTGCTTCGCTTTCTTAAGCTTGGCAATCTCGACTGTTACGAGCTTTCGCTCGTGTCTGAGGTCGTTCAGCTTCGTCAGGGTTTGTCTCCACTTTTTGTCCACTTCAAGAAGCGCATCAAGCATCTTTATGTTTTCAGGATTGCCCCTCTTGGCCAAATTAGCTCGGACGAGTTCAGGATATTCACGAACTAGTTTAACATCTAACATTATGTCTACCTTGGAAACTGGCTGATTAGCTTAACACCCAAATCACTATTTAGTCTTGCGATTTGTCTTCTCGCCAACTTTTTCCATCACTTAAGATGCATTTCGAATTTAGAAGAATGCGCAAAAAATTAGAGGAAATTTTGGGATATCTCAACGATTTACATCGGTTGGTTTCTCAGCTTCACTTGGACAGCGTGATTTCCATCGTCGAAACCATTCTGCTCTTGTTCTCTCCCTCTCGGGGCGGCATCTCAGCAGTCCCTATCGATATGCTGGACACTTTGAGGTCCTTTACGAAGCGGTTCCGGGCTATCTCGGCCACGTCAACAGCTGTTGTAATCGCCTGGCCTCTAGCTTTCAACGTTATGGCGTTGGTCTTCCCGGAAGATAGGCTTGTTATTATTGCCAGCACATAGCTCATTGGAGGTTTGTTACCGACGAATATCACATCTGCATTCTCTGTCATTTCGCTCACTCCTTTTGCCTTTGTGTAACGTTACTGCTTTTAGCATCGATTGAGCGCAGAACGTTACCGCTCAGTATTAGACAGCGGTCTCCCTAATAAGCTTCGATGGAAAACCAAATTTGGAACAAAAACCTCGAGCGAACAACTACTAATTGTTCCCACCTTGAGTGAGGCAATGGCGCTTTCTGAAATGATCAATAAGTACCGTTTAAATACAGATATTGTCATACGGAATAGCCGAGCCAAGCAATGCTCACCAAACTGAAGAAACAAGTCCAACAGCGGCTGAGTTCCCAAGCCAAGGTTGCCCATAACTTGGGGCTCACTCCAAACATCATAAGCGTAATCGGTTTGCTACTTTCTGTTTCTTCAGGTGTGGCGTATGCGTTGGCGGTGAGGTGGGCATGGCTGCTCATACTAGCAGTCATACTATTGCTGTCTTCAGGCTTCTGTGATGCTCTCGATGGCATAATAGCGCGAAACCACAATCAAGCAACAATCTTCGGAGGTTTTCTTGATTCCATCTTAGACAGATATGCCGATGCCGTTGTACTCTCAGGTATAATAATAGGCGGTCTATGTGATGTGCACTGGGGCCTTGCCGCAATCTTCGGCTCCATGCTGGTCAGCTACTCCCGTGCAAGAGCAGAAGCGGCAGGAGTGAAAATGGAATCCATTGGCATAGCCGAAAGAGCTGAAAGATTACTGATACTTACTGCTGCAAGCCTCGCGGCGTTTTTCTGGCTACCCTCCTTGAATATCGGAATTGCACTGCTTGCCATCATCTCGAACCTTACAGTAGCCCAAAGAATAATACACGCCCATAAAACGCTAGAGAAAAACAAAACGCAGGACTAGAATTAGCGTCTCCTTCTATACCTCGTGTGCCGCTCACTTTCTGCTCGAACCTTCACGATTCCGCGATGCACAGCGCACGAAATACAATAATACTTCGTGTCAAACCACGAGGTCAGGTAAGTCCCTTTCTGCCTAAGCTCTTTGGCAAGCTGCGGTTCAACGAAAGACACTCGACGAGTAGATTTCTTAGCCTTGTCCCTAGGCACCATGGACCCACAGTTGGCGCATTGAACAAGACTACTACTGCCTTTGCCTCCTTTTGACCTGCCGCGACTCTTGCGTTTGAAAGGCAACTTTTCCAGCCCCCTCTGTATTTGACATCAATACTTCAGTCTTCTGGCTTATATATCTGCCCTCAAGCCCAGCAACCTAGCCAAGTTTGCTTGTGAAGCAATTTGAGGCACAATCTTCCCAGACGTCGACGTCATCAAAGTCGTAACGCCGGGTCCGTGACCAGCGCTCACACCATTGGTGTGAACAACAATGCCAATAGTAATCGCGCCTTGACGGTAAACCCGTCCAAAACAATGATCCGCATCGATAATAGCGACCAAATCGCCCAGCCTTAGATCCTCCAAGCCATACTGCCCGCTCACTTTCTCATCGAAAAGCTGGATGTCATTGTCTCCTGAAAATGTCTGATTCGCGCCAAGTCCTGAACCCATTATTGCTGCAGGCACAAAATGAGTCACAGGAACCAAAAGCTTCTCGCCCAGAGGCTTTGGCGCTAACATCTCTAGAAACGAGGGATCCATATTCACCACTTTAACTTCAGGAAAATCTAAAAGTTTCAATCCAACCCCAAAAGCTTTGACAAGTATCTTATCACCCAAAGTCAATCTCTCCAAAACTGCTGGTTGGAAATCAATCAAGACATGTTCAATCCCTCCATGCTTTCCTGTGACAACCCCCTTCTCCCCCTTGGCGTCACCACTGACCACAACTGCCTCATTCCCAACGCACGAAAGCAAATTGAACGCAGCATTGGCCCCCTGTCCATGTCGGGGGTCATTCTCCCTGTTCTCCACGCTGACTCCCGGCTCCACATGATCAGCTTCCCAACCGCAAGCCAAGTCCCCAACCCGAACATTATAGGTGATCCCTCCCACTCCAGGAAGAATCGAAGGTACTCCTAAAGCCGAAATATTGTAGACTGCCCTTCCCACAACTGGGCTGGCAACTTCACCAATTACTGAAATCTTCACAAGTTTCTCTGCGTTTGTCCTCATCACTAGGCGTCACAAAACTTACTATTTGTCTTCAGGGGCTAATAAAACTTGTAAGACTGCCACACTTGAAGCCTCCCTAAAGCTAAGCAACTCTTAAATGTGCGATTATTACTTGTCACTGTTGAAAATCTAATCTCCAACAAAACTTGTGAAGTGACGAACAACATGTCCGAAATCGGGTTGAGAACAAGAATGCTGGTCAAAGATGTGATGTCAAGTCCAGTTGTTGTCACAGAGGAAAATGCCTCCGCAAATAAAGTCGCAAAGTTGATGCTTGACAACAAAGTAGGCTGCGTCATAGTCACAAACAAAGAGGAAACCCCCCTCGGAATAGTAACTGAGCGAGACCTCATCACAAGAGTCCTCGCCAAAAACGTTGCACCCGAAAAAACAACCGCCTTGGAATTCATGTCTTCTCCACTGGTAACAATAGAACCAGATGCTTCAGTTACCGAAGCAGCCAAGCGAATGCGCAAGAAAGACATCAGGCGGCTAGCTGTCATCTACAAAAATAATCTAGTAGGCATAGTGTCCAGCAAAGACATCCTCGACGTGATGCCAGAACTGCTAGAAATCATTCAAGAAAGAACAAGAATTGAAGGCACTGCCAGTCCGGATACAACCGAAACCGCGGAAGAATCACTTTTGTATGGGTACTGCGATCGATGCGGTGCCTACTCTGAGAACTTGAGAGAATTCAACGGTCAGAACCTGTGTGAAGATTGCCGCGTAGAGATGGAAACATAGAAGTAGCTGGACGGCGTTAATGTGGACCTCAGAAAACAAGTTTTCATTTCTTACCTCATCGGTTAACCTTAATTAATCCAAGATTTCTATTCCTCATCTTGCGGGTGCACAAGATTTGATAGTAGACTTGGTTCTAGCCAACTCCAAAGCATACTACGAGCAGCAAATCACAGATTGCGCCGTAGCGATCGAAAACGGTCACATCTTCAAGATAGGCAAAGAAACCCAGATGCCTGAAGCAGACGAGAGAATAGATCTGAAGCACCTCCTGCTATTACCTGGGATGATAGATGCACACGTGCACCTGCGCGACGAAGGAAAAGCCTACAAAGAAGATTTCTACTCAGGAACCGCCGCCGCAGCCGCCGGGGGAATAACAACTGTCCTAGACATGCCCAACAACGAGCCTGTCACTATGAGCGCAAACTCCCTGCGCAATCGCATGTCCATTGCTGAAAAGAAAACAACGGTCAATCTCGGATTCTTCTCTGAATTTCCAACGAGCTTAGATGAAATCGAGAGCATCGCAGATCAGGGTGCTATTGCATTTAAGCTCTTCATGACCAGCCAAATAGGCGGACTCACTGTGGATGATGACCAATCCCTGCTGGAGGCTTTCAGAAAAGCAGCTGCGGTAGGCCTTCCAGTTGCAGTCCACGCTGAGGACAAAGCTTCAATTGATGCTTCTACCCGCGCACTTAAACGCGGCAAGTGTGACGGGCTGAAAGCTTTTATCCAAGCTCATTCGGAAAAGGCTGAGCTCAAGGCTGTCGAGCGCATACTTAAGATTGCAGCACAAGCAGAAACACGTTTGCACATATGTCACGTCACAACAGAGGACTGTCTAGACAGAATAACTGAAGCGAAGCAATCTGGACAGAAGGTGACTTGTGAGGCAACCCCCCATCATCTGCTACTCTCCCAAATGGACTTCGAAAGAATAGGGACAATGGCCACCGTCATGCCCCCACTCCGCAGTGGTCGTCACGTTGAGGCGCTTCAGAGAGGAATTTCAAGCGGTAGAATTGACATCATAGGTTCAGACCATGCTCCGCATACAATGAGCGAAAAATCAGCCCCCAGTATCTGGAACGTCAAAGTCGGTTTTCCAGGACTTGAGACCCTGCTTCCGCTCATAATGACGATGGTGGCAAAACGCACACTTTCAATTGACCAACTTGTGAAATTGCTGGCTGAGAAGCCTGCGGAAATCTTCAACCTTAAGAATAGGGGCAAACTCAAACAAGGATGGAAAGCAGACATCATCGTCGTAGACTTCAAACAAAAGTTCAGGGTTAGTGCGTCAACATTCCATTCAAAAGCCAAATTCTCGCCTTTTGATGGAAGAGAACTTCAGGGAAAACCTGTTAAAACTTTTGTCAGTGGACGGCTTGTCATGGACAACCAAGAAATCATTGCTAAGCCAGGAAGCGGCAGCATCATACGGAGCCAACATGCATGAAGTTCATCGCAGATGGCATGCTAGGAAAACTAACACGTTGGCTTCGCCTATTAGGGCAAGACGTTAAGTATTCTGCCAGACTATGTGATGAAGATCTGGTTGAGCTAGCTGCGAGTGAAAATCGGGTTCTCTTGACAAGAGACTGGGGGCTCTATCAGCGCGCTAAAGCCGGCGGCTTAGAAGCATCATACATCGATGCCGAGAAGGAAAGTGACCGGCTGGCATTTCTTTCCAGAATCTTTGCTTTCCCATTAGAAGTCGATTTCAGAACATCGCGTTGCCCTAAATGTAATGCCTCGCTGCAATCAATGCGAAATGAGGAAGTTGTTGGCAAAGTGGAAAAACAAACATTTGAAAACTACAATGAATTCTGGTGCTGCTCAAGCTGCGGTCAGATATATTGGCAAGGCGCTCACTGGGATCGAATACATGCCACGCTAAGGGCAGCAGATGAACTCAAGTCTTGCCAAGAAGCCATTTGAGCGGTATGTCTTGATAAGTCCCATCAGGTAACGTCCGCCTTATTGTCATGGGCAGGATCCCTGACTCAAATTCCTTCATTCCAATGTCAATTGGGCTCGAGTACTTCTCGTCAGCTTCTATGAGTATGGGGGCTCCCATAGAAATCTGCAGAGCCCTTGCTCCAACTATCCTTGCTTTCTCAAAGCGTGTTGTTTTCGGGGGACCAACTGTGATCTTTTCTATTTCTGGCGTTTCTAGTACTCCCCCACTCCTGGGTATTCTCCCCCGGCTGCGCCTCCCGGAGGCGTGGGTGGGGTTTTCATTTTGCCTGCTGCTATCACATCATCTATTTTCAGAATCATGGTAGCAGCTTCACTGGCGGACTTGATTATTTGCTTCTTGACCTTGATAGGTTCGAAGACACCGATCTTTGACATGTCTTGGGTCTTTCCCTCTCTGGCTTCAATTCCGTACCAGATTTCGCCTTGTTCGTGTTTTAATCTTAACTCTGATATCACGTCGATCGGTTCTAAACCCGCATTTTGAGTGAGCGCAACCGCAATAGACTCGAGAGCTTCCGCGAAGGCCAAAACTGCGAGCTGTTCTTTGCCTGCTAGGGTTTCAGCGTGCTTTCTGATTGAACTTGCCATTTCAACTTCGGGGGCAGCTCCTCCAGCGACAATTTTTGGCTCTTCGATAACATCTTTGACCACGCAAAGAGCATCGTGGATCGAACGCTCTGTTTCAGCCGTTAGTCGCTCTGTTGCCCCTCTTATCAATAAGGTTACTGCCAGTGGATTCTTGCATCCTTCGATGAACGTCATTTTGTCATCGCCAATCTTGCGTTCCTCCACAAGAGCAGCAAACCCAAGGTCTGCTGAAGTGATACTATCCAATTTTGTAATTATCTTTCCACCAGTGGCCTTAGCCAGCTTCTCCATGTCTGACTTCTTTGCTCTGCGAATCGCAACTATTCCTTTCTTGGCAAGAAAATGCTGGGCCATATCATCAATGCCTTTCTGGCACACCACAACCGTTGCGCCTGATTTGGCAATCCTGTTTGCCATATCTTCCAACATGTCTTCCTCTTCACTGAGAAACGCCTCAATCTGATCCGGGGTTTCGATGTTTATCTTGGAATCAAACTCCGTCTTCTCAATCTCCAGCGAAGCGTCAAGAAGCGCAATCTTGGCGTTTTCCACCCGTTTCAGCATTCCTGAATGCACAATTTCCTTGTCGAGAACTATCCCGTTGATCAGCTTGGTTTCGCTAAGAGATTCCCCAGTCTTTTTTTCAACCTTGACATCTTCAACATCGACTCTCCAAGTCTTTCCATCTTTCTCTGCGACTTCACGCATTGCTTTAACCACAAGATCTGCAAGGAACTCTCTCGAATCCGCAACCAATTTGCCTGCCATCGCAGTCATAGCAACATTCTTTAGCAAATCGGGGTTCTCAAGATCAACATTCATTGCGATCTTGTCGAGAACCACCAGTGCTTTTCCAGCAGCTTTCCTGTAACCGTCAATTATTGTGGTTGGGTGAACCTTCTTTTCTATCAGTTCCTCGGCTTTGTTTAGTAGTTCCCCCGCAACTACCACGGCGGATGTAGTTCCGTCTCCTGCTTCGTTGTCTTGGGTTTTGGAAACCTCCACAAGCATTTTCGCGGCGGGATGTTGAATGTCCATTTCATCCAAGATCGTTCGCCCATCGCTTGTTATCGTTACGTCTCCAAAGTTGTCTACGAGCATCTTATCCATGCCTTTCGGACCCAGTGAACTCCTAACGCTTTCTGCTACAATCTTCGCAGCAGCTATGTTAGCATGCTGGGCTTCTCTCCCACGCGAGCGATTTGACCCCTCTTTTAGTATTAGAACGGGGACTCCGCCTGCTTGTACATTAGATGACAAATTCAACTCCTCCTTTGAGTGCGAACAAAAAAGATAACATTCGAAATATAAGCATTTCGAGAAGCTTTATTCACTACTGTAGGAGACACTCATGGTTTTGCATACAAGTCAGCAAACTGAAACTTTTGCTATTCCGTTGATCTTCAAAAGTTCCAGGATTAGTTCTCCCGGGATTTCTCCGTCAACAATTATGGTCAGCTTTGGCTCTGGTGAAAGTTCCGGATCATCTACGATTGCCTGTCTGATGCTCAAACCGGCTCTCGTTAGCGCCATTGCCGAGTGCGCTAAGATGCCAGGCGTTCTCGCATCCACAGGTGTTATCTCAACAACTCCGAGGTGGAGATGCTTTGCAATTTCCTTGAGTGAATGTCCTGCAGAACGAATTCCTCCGAACACAATTGCAAGTTCCTGATCAGCTCCGATCATAGTCAATGTCTCAGATACCGTTCTCCTATCCACTCCAGCCACTCGTGCGATACGCACGGGAGGGATTTCTATTTGGTTAAGAATGATTTTTCGGTTCCGCGCGCTTAGCCCGTTTTCGACCAAGACCTTTGCCACTTTCAGTCGTTCAGGGTAGTTTTCGAAGTGCTTCTTTATTCTGCTCCACATGGCGTCTTCATCACGTACACTTATGTTCAGCGTTGTATAAATCTGTCGGTTTAGTGGTGGCACGGGCAAAAATCGCCAAACCTTTCATGAACAAAAATGTACACAAAAGACTTAAATAAACCTCTGGAGTACCGTTTGCAACACAACAGGTGCGTCAAGCATGCCGACAAGGAAAATACTCTTAGACGAAGAAAGAATACCAAAACAGTGGTACTCCATACTTCCAGACCTGCCAAAACCTCTCCCTCCACCCCTGGACCCAGAAACAAAACAACCTGGACCGGGAATCGTTCCACGAATCTTCCCCAAAGAAATACTGGCTCAGGAAATGACAACCGACAGATGGATAAACATTCCAGAAGAGGTCAGAGACATTTACAGACTCTGGCGCCCCACACCGCTATACAGGGCTCTTGGATTGGAGAAGGCACTCAAGACTCCTGCCAAGATCTACTACAAATATGAAGGCGTCAGCCCTCCAGGCAGCCACAAACCCAACACAGCAATTCCACAAGCCTACTACAACATGAAGGAAGGCACGAAACGTCTGGCAACAGAAACAGGCGCAGGCCAATGGGGGAGTTCCCTCGCTTTAGGCTGCATGCTATTTGATGTAGGTTGCACGATCTACATGGTCAAAGCCAGCTACCTGCAAAAACCATATCGAAGAATCATGATGGAGTCATACGGCGCCAAATGTCATTCTAGCCCAAGCAATCAAACAGAGGCTGGACGAAGAATCTTGAAAGAGGACCCGAACAATTCTGGAAGCCTTGGCATAGCCATTAGCGAAGCCATAGATGACACCCTTACTCATAGTGATACAAAATATGGCATCGGTAGCGTTTTCAACCACGTTCTCACACATCAAACCGTCATTGGCTTAGAAGCGAAGGAACAAGTCGCAATTACCGAAGATTACCCCGACATAATCTACGGTTGCATAGGCGGAGGCAGCAGTTTCTCCGGAATGTTCTGGCCATTCTACTATGACAAAATTACTGGAAAAGCGCCCAAAGACTGTCACTTTGTCGCAGTTGAAGCCACAGCAGCGCCAAAAGTCACCAAAGGTGAATACACTTATGATCATGGAGATACAGCGAAACTGACACCGTTGGTGCCGATGCACACAATAGGTCATGACTTTATTCCCGCGCCAATACACGCAGGTGGTTTACGTTACCACGGTATAGCTCCAACGATAAGCAGGCTATATCAAGAGAAGAAGATTGAAACGGTCGCGTACAACCAGGTTGACGTCTTCGATGCAGCAAAACTCTTCATGCAGACCGAAGGGATAATACCTGCGCCCGAGCCATCCCATGCAATCAGAGGCGCCATCGACGAAGCCCTTAGATGCAAGAAAACGGGAGAAAAGAAGACAATACTGTTCCTGCTGTGTGGTCATGGGTACTTCGATATGCAAGCCTACGACGACTATTTGAACGGCAAGATTTTGCCCTATGAGTACCCAACGGAGAAAGTTGAAAGGTCAATGCAGAAACTGAGGCAACTTTATCCTTGGCTGGACGAGGCTAGGAAGAAATTCATATAACTCAGGTTCCAATTCTTGGAAATCACATTTCTCCTAGCCTACCTTTCCTTTTTTAGACAGAACCTCAAAATAGTCTGTTAGCGACAAGAAATGACTGACCAAGTTTCTACACGGAGAACAGGGAATGATGCCCCTGTCAAAACCGTGGGGCTACTTGTCAATCCCATTGCCGGAATGGGCGGAGCGGTTGGTCTGAAAGGAACAGACGGCGAAGCAATTCTTGAAAAAGCCTTAGGTTTAGGCGCCAGACCGGTTGCGTCAATCCGTGCATGCACTTTCCTTTCTAAGACAGCCTCCGAGGGTCAGAACGTTCGTTTCATTGTTGGTGCAGGAGAAATGGGTGAGCGCCAAATTCAAAACTACAGTTTTCAGTTCACAGTAGTGGGTGAGAAAAGGCTGGTGACGACTGCAGAAGACACCAAGATGATTGCTGAGATAATTGCAGAAGCAAAAGTCGACCTTCTTGTATTTTGTGGTGGCGACGGAACAGCTCGTGATATATTACAAGCCGTAGAAAAGAGTATTCCAGTGTTAGGTGTCCCGACTGGCGTGAAGATGCACAGCGCAGTTTTCGCAGTTGACCCAAGAGCTGCAGGGCAGATTACCTCCGGTTACCTGCGTGGTGATCTTCCGCTCCGAGAAGCCGAGGTCATGGATGTTGATGAAGAGTCTTTCAGGAAGGGTAGAGTTTCAGCCGAACTTCATGGCTACCTGCTAGTTCCGTACGAACCCTACCTCATTCAGGATGCAAAAACGGCTACCCCAATGAATGAAAGCGAGCTTCGCAACCAAGCTGCCATCGCGGTATACCTTATCGAAAAGATGACGCCAGGCACCGTTTACATAATTGGCCCAGGAACAACAACTAGAACGATAGCGGATCTGTTAGATGCCACAAAAACACTTCTAGGAGTCGACCTTTTCCTCGACAAAAAAATGATCACCCGCGATGCAAATGAGGAACAGATCCTCCAAACCATCAAAGGAAAGCCTTCTCAGATAATCGTCACACCGATCGGTGGCCAAGGGTTCGTGTTCGGTAGGGGAAATCAACAGATCAGCCCTGAAGTCATTCGCAAAGTAGGTATAGACAACATATTGGTGGTTGCTTCCGAGAGCAAGCTACGAAACTTACGAAACTTAAGGGTCGACACTGGCGATGATGGACTGGATGAAGCTTTCCGAAAGCGCAAATTTGTTGTTATCACCGATTACAAAATCGAGCGTCTCGTTCGAGTGGCAGCGGACTGAAGTTCGCTTTGGTTTGGTAGCGGGGAGTAGATTTGAACTACTGATCTCTGGGTTATGAGCCCAGCGGGTTAATCCTGGCTACCCCACCCCGCTATGATTTCCGAATAGCGTTTTCTGTTAGTCTTAGTCGAATATTAATAGTTTCTTTTTCACATCCACAAAAGCATTTTAGGCTTGTTGCCCAATCAGTAAGGCTTGGAGCCAAACCAATATGGATAAACCGTATCTACGTGAACTCTCCAAGCCCTCGCTTGAGAGTCCAATTTTCGTCCAAGGTCTTCCCGGATTCGGGAATGTAGGACGGATCGCAGCGCACTTGCTTACAAGATTTTCAGAAGCAAAGCCCTTTGCAGAGCTCTATTCGCCATCTTTTCCCGATTACGTTTCGATTAGCTCAAAGGGTATTTGTCATCTGCCCCGTTATGAGTTCTGTTATGCAACGATGGAAAAGAACAATCTCATAATCATGACTGGGGAAACACAGCCTTCATTTGATGACGTTCTAGCTCACTATGAGGTCTGTGGCGAAATTCTTGATTTCGTGGAAAAGCAAAATTGCCGCTTTATAGCCACAATGGGCGGGGTACCTATAGCTGAGGACAAAACCCAAGTATACGTTGCTGCAACATCGCCAAGACTTGCAACAGAGTTCATGGAAAAAGGAGCAGTCATCTACAGCAAAGGGAGAATAGTGGGCGGGGCAGGTCTGACCTTGGCACTTGCCAAAGAACGCGGTCTTGAAGGCGTTTGTCTTCTAGGTGCCACAACAGGTTTCAAGGCTGACAAAGGAGCTGGCTACCAAGTTTTCAAGTTTCTCATGAAGACCTTAGGAAAAGAGATAAAAGAAGGGGCACAAGAAAAGACACTCAAACCCTGATTCAGGAGCGCGTTATTTCATGAAAGATGAAAACGAGGAAAGTGGCGATTCAGGCATGTTCAATTTGAGCTCAAAATTCTGGAGAACCTTTCTAACAATAGTCGCGGTTGTTCTCATTTTTGCGGGTCCTACATACGTTACATACGCTCTCAACGCTCTAAACATTGCATACTCGTTGGCTGTAGTCGTGGGGATTGCCTTGCTAGCAGTTGGCCTAGTAATCTTATTCTACCTTATTCGGAAGAAAGCCATAGTCTAGGGAGTTTGCCTCAGATACCCCAGGGCGCATCATCGGTTTCAGCATCTTGGATTCTTCATCGGCGATATTCTAAGAACCTGCCTTGCTTCTATTAAAACTTCCTTCAGACCAGCGAAAAAGCATATAAAATATGCGCACAAATATATCAGCTATGCAATCAGAAGACAGCAGACGCTTTGAAGGAATCACTAACGTGTCTGACGAACAACCAATGAGGACAACAATAATTCTAGAAAAGAACGAGAGAGAATTCGTTGACTCACTAATCCGAGAGGGCAAAGAGCCAGGAATCAAGCCACTCATTTCCAAGATGCTCAAAATATACCGAGAAATGATGGTGCACGAATGGCGTTTTCCCGGAGAATACTACTGCGGAATAAGCCGAATAGCACTTGTTAACGTCGAAATCCTGAACATACTCATTCAACAGCTTTCAGCCGAAAAAAGATATGAAAGCGGAAAAAAAATTAGTGAAGCACTGAAAGTATCGATGGAAACAACCTTCAGGCTTCTAACAGCTGAGGAGAAAAATTGGACTAATGTATTCAACAGACTCAAGATTCAGGGTCTCGGCGATTTTTACCTCAGAGACAAATATATTTTGATAAAAACACCATTCATCAATGACGCCGATTTGTGGAAAGGTGTCTTGGAAGGCCTTCTTGATCTCAACCTAGACACAAAGACAAGCATGCCTCCCCTAGTCTTTGAGATTAAAACAAAACGGACCTCCCAACAATCTTAGCAGACTCACCTGACAGTGTACGAGATTGATTAAAAAGGTATATTTATTAGGGGCAAAAGCAGTAAAGTGCGTTTCAGTGGTTAGCTTTGAGGGATCGAATTCACGAAAGGCGATTACGTTCATTCGCGATAGATCGCGTCTGAAAGACAACGGTTATTCTGAAACCAAAACAAAACCTTCGAAAGCGAACCCCAATTTTCCTGAGGTTAAGCAAACCCAATTTAGAAATACTGCCATTAGTCCTAAAAATATAGGTGAGAAAAAATGGAAAAAGTAAAATTTGCAATCCCCGCAGGCTCATTGGCAAAAGCAACTTTCGAGATTCTCCAGCGTTCAGGGTACAAAGTCGCCGGGCAAGAAAGAACCTACAGACCAACCATAAATGATCCGAAGATAGAACTCAAAATCCTACGTCCACAAGAAATCCCAGTCTTTGTAAGCGAAGGTCTACAAGATGTGGGTATAACCGGAAAAGATTGGATTAAGGAAACTGGAGCTGATGTAGAGGTTCTTGAAAACCTGGAGTACGGAAAAATACGACTCGTCGTCGCAGTTCCTAAAGAATTGAGCGGCGCAAGAAGTGTATCTGAGATAATGGAATCAATATGGAGTAAAGGCAAAAACTTCCGCGTCTCCACCGAGTATCTGAACATAGCATCCGAATACATCAAGAACAATCCAGCTTACGAAAAACGCTTTGGCAACTCCGACCCATTAATTGTAACTCCTTGGTGGAGGAAAGGCGAGAACCCGCGAGCCAAAATATTCCTGTCTTTTGGCGCAACAGAAGCAAAACCACCAGAAGACAGCGACTGCATAATTGACGTGACAGAAACCGGATCTACAATTGAAGCGAACAACCTCAGAATTATTGAAACACTGCTACACTCTTCGGCTGTACTCATCGCGAACAAGACTGCTCTGGAATCATCTGAGAAACAAGAGAAGATCTACGACATAATGACCTTACTGAAGGGAGTCGTTGATGGGTCGAAGAGGATTCATATTTTCGTAAACGTGGAAAAAGCTAATCTACAAAAGCTTCTGAGATCACTGCCTGCCCTTAAGAATCCGACAATAGCTCCACTTGCAAGCAAGGGCTGGTGTTCAGTGAACACAGTCGTAGAGAAAGATTGTCTAATCGAGCTACTTCCAAAGATACGCAAACTCGCTCAAGGAATAGTCATCTACGAACCGCGCCAGGTTCTCGCCCTTGAGGAAATCAGCAGAAGGAAAGAAGCCGGATGCAAAACCGAATAGACCTCAGAATCTGGGAAGGTAACGCCCTTCCGGTAGATTGGTCCAACAGAACCCCTCCGCCAAATGACAATGCCAAAAAACTCGAAGATACGGTTGCGACCATCGTAACCACAGTGAAAAATGAGGGTGACCCCGCCATATCCAGATTTACAGCAGAATTTGACAAAGCTGAGGTCTCAGCTGAAAACCTCCGCGTGAAGAAAGAAGAGATAGACAGAGCTTATCTCAGAGTTACAAAAGAACAGGTCTATGCCATCAAGACGTTGAAAGCAAAGGTGGAATGTTTCGAAAAAGCGATGCTCAAGCAAATGGAAATTGCATTTCCCGAAGAAGGAATCACAATTCAAAACATGTTACACCCCATCGCCAGCATTGGTTGCTACATTCCAGGAGGCAAAGCAGCCTACCCCACCACTGTCGTTATGACAGCGACTCCAGCAAAAGTCGCCGGCGTTCCACGAGTTGTAGTTTGTTCCCCCCCAAACAAAGAAGGAGAACTTAATCCTTTGGTCCTAGTTGCCGCAGACATTTGTGGTGTAGATGAAATATATAGAGTTGGAGGGGCACAAGCAATAGCCGCCCTGGCTTACGGAACAGAATCCTTGAAATCAGTCCTGAAGATAGTAGGCCCTGGAAGCAAATACGTGACGGTTGCGAAGATGCTCGTTTCAAAAGACGTGGCAACAGACATGCCTGCTGGACCAAGCGAGGTACTGATTCTGGCAGACGAGACTGCAAATCCAAAGTTTATCGCAGCAGATATGATATCTCAAGCAGAACACAGCGAAGACAGCGTCGCTGGTTTGATAACAACCTCAAAAAGAATCGTAAGTGAGGTTGTCGATTGGCTTGGAAAACTTGCTGCTGAAACGGATCGCGCAACAACAGTCATCAGCGCTCTGTCTCAGTATGGCTTCGTAATATGCTGCGAAACCATCGATGAAATGGTGGCGTTTGCAAACACTTATGCCCCTGAGCACGTAGAGATCCTCGCGCGGCATCCAATGGAGATAGCCGACAGAATCAAGACTGCAGGCCTCATTCTAACAGGTCCCTATAGTCCAGTTTCTCTGAGCGACTACAGCAGTGGAGCCAATCACGTTCTTCCAACTGGCGGGTTCGCCCGCGTTTTTTCAGGGCTGTCCGCACTTGATTTCACCCGAAGAACCAGTGTGATAGAATGCTCAAAGGAAGGGTTGCTTGAGTTCAGAAATCACATCAAGGTCCTTACCCAAGTGGAAAACCTGCCGAATCACTATCGAGCCATTGAAGCGAGGTTTGAAGATGAACGATAGCTGTAAGACATGGCTGGATAAGAAACTTGCTCGTGTTCAATCGTTAGAAAGCTACAAAACCGAACAGACAAACGAAGTCATAGCTAGGAAATACGGTTTGCAGCCTGCCGAGATCTTGAAGCTCAACTACAACGAAAATCTCTTTCTCCCAAAAGAAAAGTCAGTCTCACTTCTGAAGGAAGTGGCAGATGAATGCGATCTCAGAATTTATCCCCAAGAAGAGGAACACGCGCTCAAAGAGGCGATAACTGGTTATTTAGGGGTTTCAGAGGAAAACATCGCCATCGGGAATTCCAGCGATGAAATGATGGACCGGACGATTCGTGTTTTCATGGAGAAAAACAATACCGCGGTAACATTCACACCTACTTTCTCCATCTTCGTGCACTGCACCAAGTACCACGGCGCTGGCACAGTCAGTGTTTCATTGAAGGAAGACTTCGCTATCGACATGGAAGCTATGCAATCAACTTTCAGCCCTCAAACCAAGCTACTATATTTGTGCTCTCCAAACAACCCCACAGCCAATCAGCTTAAACTGGAGGAAACTGTTTCTCTTATCGAGACGTTTCCCGGCATAGTTCTAGTGGACGAAGCATATGCTGAGTACGCTGACTTTTCTGTGGTATCGCTAACAAAAAAGTATGAAAACCTCATCGTTCTAAGAACGTTCTCCAAAGCTTTTGGACTGGCGGGGCTCAGGCTGGGCTACGCCGTGGCAGACTCCAGACTGGCGGCGGCTCTCGACAAACTTCCAACCCCTTATACAGTTAATGTCATCTCTTTGCGTATGGGCAAAAAGATTCTGGAAAACATGGGCATCGTTGCCAAATCTATAGACGAACTGAAAGCTGAACGGACCAATTTAATATCCAACCTGAATGAGTCAAATGGATTCAAAGCCTTCAGCTCAAAAACCAATTTCGTCCTGTTCAAGGCCAATCAGTCCTCCAAAAACATCTACAACAACCTACTTCAGAAAGGGATAATACTCAAGGAATTGGGCAAAGTGCTGCACCACGAAAATTGCCTCAGAACCACAGTTGGAACTCCAAATATGAATAGCAAACTCGTGACTGCTTTGCAAGAATTCTCTGGTGGGATGACATGAGGGTAGGTGAAGTCAACAGAAAAACTCGTGAGACAGAGGTCCAATTGAAAGTTAACCTCGATGGAACAGGGAAAGCATACATAAACACTGGGGTATCATTCCTTAATCATATTCTCACGTCCTTGGCGACCCACAGTCTCATAGACATAGATGCGTCGGTGAAGGGTGACATGAAGCACCATGCCGTGGAAGACCTAGCAATTTGCCTCGGGGAAGCAATGAACCAAGCCTTAGGAACTAGGGAAGGGCTGACCCGGTTCGGGTATGCCGCAGCTCCTATGGACTGCTCCCTAGCCTTTGCTGCAGTGGACCTCATAAAGAGACCATATTTCAAAATCGATCTGAAACTACGAGGAAAAAAGGTTGAAGATATGGCTACCGAAGACATCAACCACTGCTTCGAGAGCTTCGCAACTTCACTACTTGCCAACATCCATGTACTTGTTCAATACGGCAGCAACGATCACCATAAAACTGAAGCAGCCGTCAAAGCCCTAGCTCTCTCATTGAAGCAAGCTATAGCAAATGATCCTCGAAGGAGAGGCGTACCTAGCTCAAAAGGTGTAATATAATGCCTGAGGCAGCGGTATTTGACTACGGCGCCGGTAATCTCCTGAGTTTGAAAGTTGCTTTGGAGAAAGCTGGATTACCCGCAAGGGTTAGATCCACGCCTCAGCAGCTGAGGAATGCAGATGCAATCGTCCTACCGGGGGTAGGCAACTTCTCAGCCGCACTGGATAAGCTAAACACCGCCAGAGAGGATATCCTGGAAGCTGTCAGAAGAGGGGTCCCTCTTTTGGGAATATGCTTGGGTCTGCAATTGTTTTTCAAGGAAAGCGAAGAAGGTCCTGGAAATGGATTAGAGTTGCTTGAAGGAAGAACAGTCAAACTGCCGGATTCCGTAAAAGTTCCACACATGGGCTGGAACACACTAAGTATCATCAAAGAAAAAGAAATCTTGGAAGACATCAACAATGATTCATATGTCTATTTTGTGCACTCACTTTATCCAGTGACAATCAAAAAAGAACTTGTCTGCACAGAGACATACTACGGCACCGCATTCGCTTCAACAATCGCAAACAGAAACATCTTCGGCACTCAATTCCACCCAGAAAAGTCAGGAGAAATTGGACACCAAATACTGAAGAATTTCGCCAAAATCGTGTCAAGGTGACCTGCCATGAAAGTGATTCCGGCTATCGACTTGATGAATGGAAAAGTTGTTCGATTGAGCCAAGGCGATCCAACCACAGCAAAGGCATATGACCAGTGGGGATCACCTCTTCAAACGGCGATGTTTTGGAAATCCCAGGGAGCCGAACGACTGCACATAATCGACCTAGACGCGGCTTTTTGCAGAGGTAATAACAAGGCGGTGATCGCAGAAATCGCGAGAACAGCGAGTCTGCCAATCCAAGTCGGCGGTGGCATTCGAACGATTAACACTGTCGAAGAACTATTGAAGACCGGAATAAGCCACGTCATTCTCAGTTCGCTTGCATTTGCTAACCCTAACCTGATTCAGAAACTTCAAGAACGGTTTGGCTCTGACGTAGTCATCATAGCTATAGACAACAAAAATGGCAAAGTGATGGTGGAAGGTTGGAAAACCGCTACAACTTTGACAATTTCAGCAGCACTAGAAGAATTCGCCAAGATAGGAGTCAAGCACTTTCTTGTCACTTCGATAGCAAGAGACGGAATGCTTTCGGGTCCAGACATTAAAACTCTCAAAGAGGTTTGCAGCCGACCTGGAGCCAAAGTTATCGCAGCTGGGGGAATAAGCCGACTACCGGATTTGGTTACCCTCAGACAAATCGGAGTAGACGCTGTGGTTATCGGCAAGGCACTTTATGAAAGGCGATTCACGCTGAAAGAAGCGCTTGAAACTGTGGAGGCTGAGTAAGGAGAGTGCCTCTTGCTAAGCGAATAATCCCATGCTTGGATGTTGCAGATGGCAAGGTTGTAAAAGGGATCAACTTCTTAAAGCTGAAGCATGCGGGAGACCCTGTCGAACTTGCAAAAAGGTATTCAGACGATGGAGCTGATGAACTTGTGTTTTTGGACATAACTGCTTCATCTGACAACCGAGAAATAATCCGTAGTGTAGTGGAAGGCGTAGCACGTGCCATAAACATCCCTTTCACCGTGGGAGGAGGAATCCGCACTGTCGCAGACGCTAGACTCATTCTTTGCAGTGGCGCAGACAAGGTTTCTGTCAACACTGCAGCAGTGGAGAACCCAACAGTAATCACCAAACTTGCATGCGCCTTCGGAACGCAATGCGTTGTGGTTGCCATTGACGCCAAACGAAATCGCACATCAACGCCGGGAACAACATCTGTCAATACAGAGGGCGGTCCAGTTTGGTTTGAGGTCCATACTTATGGCGGAAGAAAACCAACCGGAATAGACGCGATTCAGTGGGCATTGAAAGCTCAGGAACTTGGTGCAGGCGAGTTTCTCGTAACTTCAATGGACAGAGATGGCATGGAAAACGGGTATGACCTAGAGTTGACATGCACAATCTCGGAAAGAGTCAGGGTGCCAGTAGTTGCTTCGGGGGGCGCTGGAAAACCAGAACACTTTGTTCAGGTCTTTGACGTGGGGAAAGCAGACGCTGCATTGGCAGCATCCGTTTTTCACTACAACAAGTATCCAATTCCTGTGCTTAAGGATCATCTGCGCAGAATGGGGGTGACAGTCAGGTTATGACCAATGAGGCTCTTTTAAAGAGATTGGATTGGGCGAAGGGTGATGGGCTCATCCCTGTTGTTGTACAGGACGCAAAATCTAATGCGCTGCTTATGCTAGCATACGTGAACTACGAAGCGCTGAAGAAAACGCTCAGCACTGGCTACGCTCATTACTGGAGCAGGTCACGCAATAAACTCTGGATGAAGGGTGAAACCTCAGGGCATACACAACTGATAAAGCGCATTGCAACAGACTGCGATTATGACGCGCTGCTCTATGTGGTTGAGCAGACAGGACCAGCTTGCCACACGGGAGAAACTTCTTGCTTCCATAATGAATTTGAGCTATAGCTAACGATTTTTAGGAAACAAGCGTAACATTCATGCACAAGCTCAGTTTATCAAATCTAAGGGAAGGGTGGGTAGTCTTTGCGTGAGGCTATGTTGTATTCAAAACAGAGTGATAAGAAAGTCAAATGCCATTTGTGCGCGCGCCGTTGCCAAATTAATGAAGGCACTACCGGGTTCTGCCTTGTTCGAAAGAACGATGATGGAACACTTTACTCCTTAAACTATGGCAAGGCTGTGTCCGCAGCCGTCGACCCAATTAGCAAGAAACCGCTTTCTCACTTCAACCCAGGCGCACAAGTGATGTCTGTTGCTGCGGCTGGCTGCAACTTTCGCTGTCAATTCTGTGATAACTGGATGATAAGCCAAGAGAAAGAAGTGACTGGTCGGGGCTTCCCACCAGCCGAAATCGTGAAGGCTGCGAGGGAAAAAAATTGCCAAGGCATAAGTTACACTTACACCGAACCAACAATTTACATGGAGTACGCTTACGATACAGCCAAGATTGCTCACAAAGTCGGGTTATTCAACACCTTCGTGACCAACGGATATATGACGCCTGAAGCTGTGAATACTATCGCCCCTTACTTAGACGCTGCAACCGTCGACTTCAAAGGCGGAGGCGATCCTGACTTCTATAAATCTGTGATGGCTGTGCCTAGCGTTGAACCAATCTACGAGACATTGAAGGAACTCAGGGTCAGCGGAGTCCACTTAGAAATCACAAACTTGGTTGTTCCTAAGACCGGAGATTCCATGGAGCGAATAAAGGCAATGGCGGCTTGGATCAAGGATTATCTGGGGAAAGACACTCCGTTTCATCTGTTGCGTTTCCATCCAGACTACAAAATGACAACAATCCAAGCCACACCGATGGAAACTATGGAAAAGGCTTACATGATCTCTAAAGAAGCGGGCTTGCGCTACGCATACATCGGGAACGCACCAGGTCACCCAGCCGAGAGCACGTACTGCCCAAACTGCAACGAACTTCTGATCAAACGGTACAGCTTCGAGATCGCTAGGTGGAATCTTAGTAAGGATATGCGTTGTCCTGTTTGCGAAACACTCATTCCAATTAGGGGGCGGCTTCACCCATCTGGCTCAGCGTTTCCGTACGCCCTGTTCTAGCACGTTCAATGTGGGGATGTATATGTGGCGGGTTGCCAGACCAGATGCCCTCACGGTTCTCGAAGACGATGCCGCAAAAAGGAGTTTGAACAGATACTTCTTTGTCTTGAACAATGAAAAACTCTCCAAATCAATGATCGCCAAGAAACTTTCGGCACAATGGAATGACGGTGATTCAGTTGCAGAGCTCTGGACTGAACACGCCAGATGTTCTGGCGAGTTTCCAACTCTTGAAGGTGAGATCGATGGAGGTAAACCAATTAACAAGATCCCTTCCCCCGAGAAATCCTACTTCGACCTCAAGATCAGATTAGCAAATGAGATACTCAAAGACTGCCACTTATGCACTCGCAGATGTGAGTTAAATAGGCTAAAAGATGGCTTGGGCTACTGCCGATGTGGCAATGCACTGGTAGTTTCGAGCTTCTTTGCGCATATGGGCGAAGAACCTGAACTTGTCCCTTCAGGGACGATATTCACGATGGGATGCACGATTCGCTGCTGCCATTGCCAGAACTGGGGAATCTCCCAGTGGGAGGAGGAAGGGACTGCGTTTCTACCTGAAGAATTAGCAAAGGAAATCGAGCAGCTACGCTTGGTGGGCTGCAGGAACATTAACCTAGTAGGAGGGGAACCTACACCGTGGCTCGCGCAATGGCTTGAAACTTTCAAACACGTTGCGGTGAACGTTCCAGTCGTGTGGAACAGCAACTCTTATTACAGCTTAGAAACTGCCAAACTTCTTGCAGGATTCGCGGACGTTTATCTTTTAGATTTCAAATACGGAAGAGACGACTGTGCAGCACGAATATCCAACGCCCCAGGCTATTGGGCGGCATGTACCCGCAACCATTTGGAAGCCAAGAAGCATGGCGAACTAATAATACGAGTACTGGTTTTACCTGAACATCTAGACTGTTGTACCGGACCGATCTTGAACTGGATAAGCCAAAACCTTGGAACGGAAACCCGCGTCAACCTGATGTTTCAATACCGTCCAGAGTGGAATGCACACAAAATCCCAGAGTTGCGCCGAAGGCTTACCCGAGAAGAAATTAGGAAAGCGATCTCTCTCTCCAACAACGCAGGACTTTGCAACTTCATAACCTGACAATCTAAGCAAATCTTTTAGCCGAGGCAGACAAAAATAGGCTTCAGATAAGTGCAACATCCATGGCAACATATCGTGCTCTTGCTTTGACAACCAAATACTGGAAACCTGGAGAGGATCATATTCCGCAGATAACTAAAGCCATTTCGAATAAGGTGAATAATGGAGACTTCATTGTTGTCTCCGAAAAAGCCCTGTCGATCGCAACAGGGAACATCGTTGATGAAAGCAAGATTTGCCCGAGCCGAAACGCTAGGTTCATAGCTAGATTCTGTATGCGACTATGGTGGGGGCATTTCTCTGGCACCCTATGCGGCTTCGGAAAAAAATTGATATGGAGACTGCAGGAATACCCAATTGAACATGGCAGTCGCCACAAGCAGCTTTCTCTCGAACGAGCTGGTCTGCTACAGGCACTGATGTTCGGCTCAGAGGGGGGGATCGACGGCTCAAACCTTCCCTACTCTCTAGTTAGCTTGCCTTTGAACAAACCTGACGAAGTGGCAATTGAGGTTAGAAAGCAGATAATGGAAAGATTAGGAAAACGAGTTGTTGTCTTAATCGTTGACACTGACAAAACCTACTCTTTTAGGAACTTCCATTTCACTCCCCGACCTAACCCTCTGAAGGGTATCCGTTCCCATGGAGGCGTCTTCGTTTACTTGCTTGGAAGAATTCTCAGGCTGAAGAAAAGACCAACTCCCTTGGCGGTTTCTGGACGAAAATTGCAGGCTGAGGAAGCCTTAGTAATCGCTAACATAGCTGACAGAGCACGCGGTCTTGGTTCTGGATCCACCGTCTGGGATATGGCTGCACGTTTCAAAGTGACCCATTCAGGCGTTAGTTGGGAAATGCTCGAGACTCTCAAACACAAACCAATAGTGATTGTGAGAAAAGAACAAACCTATAACTTAACAATCACCGTGACTTGATCTCCATTGCAGAGCCCAAGCTTTTTCCTGAGGTTCAGCGGCGAAATCACCTCGAGTATGTCATCTGCGTAGTTCTTAACTTGCGGGATTACAACACCACATTCCAAATCTGCCATCCGAGCTTTGAAAAGCAATCCTCCGCAATATCCGACAGCAGGACAGATCTCTAGTGTCTTATTCTCAACAAGGAACCTTCTGAGCTTTACACTGTATTGTGAGAGTCTGAGGTTCAACGTTCCAGGGTAAGGCTCAAACCCCATCTTCTGCCTAATCTGAGCGCTGACCCAAGGCAACTCAAGAAATTTCGTTCCTTCGCCTTTTCCAGCAAAAACCATGCCAACCAGTTCAACCTTCAATAAATCTGCCTCAGTTTGCCCCTGTTTCGGAAACCAAATGGGAAACAGTTGCCGCAAATACACCAAAGAGAATTTGTGCTTATTTCTGTTCTCTTAACCAGTGTGCAACTTCTTTCAGCACAGGATCGGCCGACATGTTAACCACTGGGACTATGATTTTTTCTTTTGTTTCGATAGTCGGGAGATAGTTGGGCATGAGCGCATACCCCACGAATGTCCAGTAGACTTTCCCGGAATCCAGCAGTGCTTTCGCAACAGCTTGGTTTGTGGCAGGAAGTGGGAAGTACAGAAACACTACGCCATCTATCCAGTAGAGTCCTGCGAGTTTGCCACCAGCAATGACTGAAGTGAAACGCGCCATCTCTTCAGGATTTGAAAACTGAGTTTTTTCCATTATCACGATTTCTCTGAATGGTTCGTACGTTATTGTGATGCCGTCTTTACCCATGGCTCTCACTGACCGTAATCTGTTTAGCCTTGCCTTTTAACCTTCCCATGGCTAGAAAAAGTTATAGGGGGCAGAGACCCCTTAAGCCTCTACCGCATCGT
>CAZQCX010000010.1:0-47340 GCA_964591705.1 uncultured Candidatus Bathyarchaeia archaeon
TAAAATCGTTCCCAGCAACGCTCTACGAGTGTAACGTTCGAAACTTGACATGACAGATGCATAACCTTTTAATCTCCCCCTTCTTTGACCGGAGCCGAAGAAGGTTGACCCGAAAATGGGGACTCTAAACCTCGACAAGATCTTCGACCCGAAAAGCGTTGCAATCATAGGTGCCAGCGACGTTGAAGGCTCAGTAGGTTACTCTATAGTGAAGAATTTCACTCAACTAGGCTACGCTGGAAATGTCTACTTTGTCAATATTCGAAAATCCGAGATTCTCGGAGTAAAAACTTACCCGACGGTAGTTGAAATTCCAGAGACAGTAGACCTAGCCATGATCGCCACGCCCGCAAAAACCGTCCCAGATGTAATCGAGGAATGCGGCAAAACCGGCGTAAAAGGCGCTATCATAATCTCAGCAGGCTTCAAGGAAACAGGACCCGAAGGCAAGGCGTTAGAAGAAAAGATCCTCGAAAACGTAAAAAAATACGGCATAAGAATCATCGGACCAAACTGCGTCGGCATAATCCGACCCGTCATAAACCTAAACGCTTCATTCATCAACAAAGTTCCAAAACCAGGAAAAATCGCCTTTCTCTCGCAAAGCGGAGCCCTTGGTTCAGCAATCTTGGACTGGGCAATTCATGAAAACATCGGCTTCAGCAACTTCGTTTCCGTAGGTTCAATGATCGACGTCGACTTCGGAGACCTCATAGACTATTTTGGCACAGACCCAAAAACAAGGAGCATTCTAATGTATATTGAAGGCGTCACAGAAGCCCGCAAGTTCATGAGTGCTGCCAGACACTTTTCAACCACCAAACCAATAGTCGTAGTCAAGTCAGGCAAATTTACCGAAAGCGCAAAGGCGGCTGCATCACACACCGGCTCGCTTTCAGGCGAGGATGACGTTTACGACGCTGCATTTAAACGTGCAGGAGTGGTTCGTGTCAACGAAATAGCAGACTTGTTCAATGCCGCAGAAGTCTTAGAAACTCAGCCCATCCCACATGGACCTAGACTAGCAGTAGTTACAAACGCTGGTGGACCGGGCGTAATGGCAACAGACGATCTGATCTCACGGGGCGGCAAACTAGCCAAACTAAGCCAGAAGACTATGGACATTCTCAACTCAGCTCTACCCCCATTCTGGAGTAAAGACAACCCCATTGACGTACTTGGAGATGCGAAAGCTGACCGCTACAAGCTCGCAATCGAAGCCTGCCTGAACGATGGCAACATAGATGGCATACTCATAATCTTCACAGAGCAAGCAGTATCAGGATCCATTGATGTCGCAAAAGGAATAGTGGAGCTTGTCCAGAGCAAGGCATATCCGACCAAAACGATCCTGACTTCATTCATTGGAAACGGGGCTGTTCATGAAGCAAACACACTTCTAAACGCAAACAACATCCCCACATACTCCACACCTGAGCAAGCAGTTAAGACGTACATGTACATGAACAGTTACCAACGTAATATCGAACTGCTCTACGAGACTCCCGAAGAGCTTCCAGTCGACGATTCTCTTCCCAAACGACCAGTGACCGCTATATTGAGAAGCGCCGCACTCGATAACCGCGAAGTCCTGACCGAGGACGAAGCCAAGAAGATCCTCAAATACTACGCCTTCCCAGTCGTCAAAACTGAAGTCGCTAACAACACAACAGAAGCAATTGCCCATGCAAGACAAATGGGCTACCCGGTGGTTATGAAAATTCTCTCACCACAAATAATCCACAAAAGCGACGCCGGCGGAGTCATCCTAAATGTCCGTTCAGACAAAGAGGTCCATGAGGCGTTCGAAACACTGATCCAAAGAGCGATCGTCTATGACCCAAACGCCCAGATTATCGGGGTAACCGTCCAGCCCATGGTAGAGACGAAAGGTCACGAAGTTATACTAGGCGGAAAAACCGACCCCCTCTTCGGTCCAGTGCTCCTATTCGGCATGGGTGGAGTGGGCGTAGAGCTCTTCAAAGACTACTCCGTCGGTCTTCCACCATTGAACACAACCCTCATACGGCGAATGATGGAAGAAACCAAAATATACCAACTCCTTAAAGGCTATAGAAACGCACCTCCAGCAAACCTAAAACTGCTTGAGGAAACAATGCTTCTATTCTCACAGCTCCTCATAGACTTCCCGCAAATAAAAGAAATCGACATAAACCCGCTGCTAGTTAGCGAAAAAGAAGTCCGAATCCTCGACGCTCGAATTGTCGTCAACAAAGAACGTGTTTTCAAGAAGATGGAACCCCACCAGCACCTTGTCATCAGCCCCTACCCAAAGAAATACGAAAAACTTTGGGTTCTTAGAAACAAACAAGAGGTCCTGTTGCGACCAATAAAGCCCGAAGACGAATCTATGTGGCTTGAAATGTTTCAGAACTTCTCAGAAGAATCCATAAGATATCGATTTTTCCAGATGCTCAACGATACACCCCATGAAATGCGAGTCCGCTACTGCAACATAGACTACGACCGAGAGATCGCCATAGTTGCAGAAACCACAGAAGACGAAAGAAGAAAATTCATAGGTGTGACGAGGCTCAGCATTGAACCCGACGGAAGAAGAGGCGAGATGGCGTTCATTGTGGGCGACAAATGGCAAAACTATGGTCTAGGAACAAAAATGGTAGACTACGTCTTAGAAATAGCCAAAGAAATGCGCGTAGAGAAAATCCACGCTATAATGCTATCAGACAACTACAGGGCTGTAAATCTCACAAAGAAAATGGGCTTCACACTGGAATATCTAAAGGACGGAACAGTAAAAGGTTCGCTGAACCTGAAAGAAGAGATTGAAGTGCCCAACTCCGATTCCGAAACTCCCCTTCGGACTGTGAATCCGTTAGCAGAAGAGCTATTTCAGCAAAAAGAGAACTGGAAAGAAGAAGGCGTTGGAGCAAATCCAGCATAGAAGACTGGATCGCCCGAGAGCGACTAGACAAAGTGAACTATCACATAGTGGGTAGAACATGAAATGCAAGGATCGTATGCGCGAACAAGCATCTCCAAATTCAATTCTATTTCTTTGGGAGTCTTTTCAAGGATCATTGGCAGCATTGCTTTCAAATCTAGCTCTATGTTCGCATGATTCTGGTTTGTTGGTATGATGCAATTGGCTTTTGTGCAATAACCCTTCTGGTTGTAGGTGTAGTCATGGAACAGAATTCCTCGCGGAACCTCAACGGCACCGATGCCTCGACCAACCTTAGTCTTGATATCAGGCTTGTGATAGTCAGGTTGATCCTTCAAACCAGTAGTTTCGATTTCGTTAATAAGCCTAATCGAATCCTCCACGCTGTGTACGATTTCAACTAGCTGAGCTATGTTATTCATGAAAGGATTGTGACATAAAGGCTTCAAACCGAACAAAGCCGCCGTTTCCTTGGCAAGTGGCGACAACCTCTCAGAGTTAATGTTGAATCGTGCGAGTGCACCCACCATGAACGCGTCACGGGCATGCTTTGCCCTCTTCGCAGTTGAGGTATGCACAACGTACTCGTTGGTGAAGGATAGATACTCCGCCACTGGGGCTTTGCCCGTGTCAGTTGAGCTAATCTCCCCATCATAGAGGGCATATTCATCAGGGCTAGTCAACGCTATGAATTCTGTTTCCCTCGAAAAATCTGGCAGTTTATGCGCCAAACTCTTGATTAATCCAGCAACAGTCTTAATGTCTGGAATCGAGTTTTTCAACTTCTCTCTGGTCTGAGCCAACTCCCTCATTGTTGGTATCTTGGCAAATCCGCCTGGAATCAACCGCTGTGGGTGCGTAGTTCTGCCACATAACAAGTTGGACATTTCATTTGCCATTCTATGAAGCCTGAGTACGATTTTTACTTCTTCAGGGTGCGACGAAGCCAAGGGTATGACTGAGCCAACACCCAATAGATCGGGCAAAACCAGAAATCCTAAATGCAGAATGTGACTCTGCAAATTCTCCGCATGAAGCGCTAGTTTTCTCAGCTTGAGGTCTTGTTCGTTTATGGGTATTCCCATGGCAGCTTCTGTGGCTTTCAACGATGCAAGCGTGTGTCCGATTGAACATATGCCGCAGATGCGTGATGTAATGTGGTGGAGTTCATTCCATGATCGTCCAACTACCATAGCTTCAAAAAATCTCGGGGCTTCGGGAACATGCCACTCGCATCTTTCAATAATCCCTTTCTTAACGTTAACAAATATGTTGCCATGACCTTCGACTCTGGTAACATGGTGAATTTCTATGTCCAGATTTTGGTTTTTCATCTTTTTGCCTCCTGCCACCCGAAATACAACCTAAACCTAGATATTGCATCGTCTACCGTTTGACCGTGTTTGATCAAGACTTCTTTGTGACTATTCTCATTAGGATTATCGACCAATCCTCGGCATCCCCAGCAGATCGTTCCTTCGTTGACACAGCAAGAATTACAACCTGCGCGAGTGACTGTTCCAACACAGTATTGTTCTCTTTCGAAAGCGCAGATGTTCTCATTCTTTTTACATTCAACGCAAACAGGGTAGTTGGGAATGTCAGGCTTCTTTCCAAGCAAAAGCGATTTAACAACATGGAGAAACTCCTCCTTGTTGATGGGACAGCCATGAACGTAAGCATCAACAGGAATCACTGCATCAATAGGTCGTGCAGCATACGTGTCGAAAAGTCTAGCGCTTCCACTATAGACTGTTTTCCTAACCTCATCCAAGTCTTTGTAGTTCTTGAGACTGTTAATGCCCCCAATCGTGGCACACGAACCAATGGCCACGACTAACTTTGCATTCTTCCTAATTTGCTTCAGCCTATCTTCATCCTGGAGCCGAGTGCAAGACCCTTCCACGAACGCTATATCATAGTCGTCGCTATGCTCTTTCATAACTTCTCTGAAGCTGACAATTTCCACTCGTCCAAGCAGCGTGAGGATTTCCTCCTCCAAGTTCGCAACCTGCAATTGATCTCCTTCGCAGCCTGCGAAGTCGAAGAAAGCAACTCTTGGCTTCACTTACAACGCCTCCGGAACACCCTTGATTTTCGAATAGTTGAACACAGGACCATCCTTGCATACATAGATTTGGTTGATTTGGCAATGTCCGCATTTCCCTACTCCACATTTCATTCGCCGTTCTAGTGATACGATTATATGATCATCAGGCATTTTTTTAGCTCTCAAGTCTGCGATGACGAACTTGTACATTATCGGCGGACCACAGACCACGCTATACGTTTTCTCTGGATCGAAATCAACCTGGGGAATCAACGTAGTGATAACGCCAATGTTGCCTGACCACTCCTCATTTTCAGGGCAACAATTGACCGTGGGTTTGAATTCCACATCATCCCTCTTGACAAGTGCCATCATCTCATCAGCGAACAGCACCTCTCTAGGCTCCTTGCATCCATAGAGCAGAATTACGCGTCCATAGTCCTTTCTGTTGTCTAAAACATAATTGAACAGAGATCTTAGTGGAGCGATTCCCAAACCCCCCGCAATAAACAACAAATCTTTCCCCATTAGTGATTCGGGATCAAACCCATTCCCAAAGGGTCCCCGAACGCCTACTTTATCGCCCTCCTTGAGACCGTGCAGCTTGTTAGTTAGGCTTCCAACCTTTCGAACACAAAGCTCAAAGGAGTCTTTCCTTGTAGGTGAAGATGAAACTGAAATAGGCGCCTCGCCAACTCCGAACACCGAAAGCTCAACAAATTGACCCGGCTTATGATCAAGCTGAGACCCATCGTCCAGCTTAATCTCGAACAACGTTTCCATGTGAGTCAAAACTGTTTTCTTCACAATTGTCGCAAGCTTCGGAACATAATCTATATCACCAGCTGTATGAATTCTCACATCAGGCATTTCTGCAACTCCCACCTGCATCCCAAGACCGATGGTTTTGTGATACATGTCATTGAACAAATCAACTGGATTAGCAATATTGGGCAGACAGCTAGACGAGCATCTTCCACAACCAACGCAGGAAATAAATCCAAATCGGTCATAGAGGTATTTTCCTTTCTTGAAATATCTATGCCTGTACCTACTCGGTCTTGTCGGCCGGAAGTTTTCCCCTGACGCAATTTTTGCAAAATCTTCAAGGAGACACCCATCCCAAGTTCTAATTCTCTCACCGCTAGCAAGTGTTAAGTCAGGGTTGTCTTTGACATCAAAGCAATAGCACGTAGGACAAACGAGCACACAGGAACCACACGCTAAGCAGTTTTCCGAGTGCTTCTCCCAGAAACTGCTTTCCTCGTAATTCTTGCTGAGCAATTCTGGGATCAATTCCGTTGGGAAATCAAACTTCTCTTTTGACATGCTCATAATTTCCCTTTTCTTCTGCCCCGTAAGCTGAATATCTCGAGCCAGAGCAGTAGTGACGTTCTTCGCATATTTCTCAAGAAGTTCCTCACCTTTCTCAGAACCTATATTTATTCCGTACCTGTTACCGAGGTCTGTCAGCATGAGATCGTAACCATAGTCAGTTGTGGCGCTGCCCATGTAAGGAGCAAAACACCACTTGGACATCCTCATCATATTCATACCTATGATTATGGACGAGTTCCTCTTTTCGAAGTAGTATGGATCAGACTTTGTCTCCCTGAATATCTCATCCATATGCAACAAAGCAACAATATCGTACGGGTGAACCCCAATTATGACCGTGGGTCTGGCCTCAGCTGTCAATCCTTTCGCGGAAAAGCCACCTGCCAAGTCGTAGGTGAAAAGCGTCTCGCGTTGAGGGAAAAAGTACTTTTTCGGCGGAAGAATCGTCACGTCGTAATCAAGTGCCAGTTCGTTTGCAGATTCAAGGGGTCCAAAAGCGAATTTGTCTCTCTTCGCTTTGACACCTATCACTTGGAAGGAACCATCGGCAATGAGAGAGTTAACAAAAGCGTTAAAGTCCTCTTTTAAAATGATCCTCATTTTTCCAACCCTGCCGTTACGGACCTGTGGATTTGCTGGCATTAATGGCAAGTGAATACTTATAATCCTTTCCAAGAAGAAGCGCATAACAGCGTCTTTGGTATTCCTAACCACTTATGAAATGACTAAACCATTCCCTCTGAGGATCGTTGCGAGATGTTTAAAAAGCTATGTCCCTTACCGAAACTTTATGTAGTTGTTACGGGTTTTCTGAAAGTTCATGCACTGGTGCCATACAACTTCACGCAGTGTTCTCACTGGCAATGTGAGGCTGAAGAAATGGTTGAGACCACAACCGGCAAAGAACCGATAAGAACCTCGGAAATTGACCCCAAGTTCAAGTACGAGATTTCCAAGACGCATGGGGGCGAAAAACTGCTGAAGTGTTTTCAGTGCGGCACTTGCACTTCTGATTGCCCTATAGCCCGGTTCAGCGACACCTACAGACCTCGTGCAATTATCCGCATGGCACAGCTCGGTTTGAGAGACCGCATACTAAAAAGCGACACTCTCTGGCTTTGTGCTGCCTGCTACACCTGTAGCGACCGTTGCCCGCAAGGCGTCGAAGTTGCCAGCGTAATTCGCGTGCTCCGTAACTTAGCTGCCGAAAAAGGTATTGTTCCTCAAGTCTTCAAAGATCAAGCTTGCAGCATACTGGAATCTGGTTACGCCTACAAGATCCCAGAACTTCGTCTGCAGAAAAGGGAGACTCAAGGATTGCCTCCACTGCCCAAGGGAAACCCTGAGAAGATAAGCAAAGCACTGCAAGAAGTGGAATTCTTCAGGACATTGAAAAACAAAGGTGAGCAGTGTGCCCAATAAATACCTGATCTTCCTCGGTTGCGCCGTGCCTTATCGGGTTGCGTCATACGAAATTTCAGCACGCGTCGTTCTTAGAAAGTTGGGCATCGAACTCATTGAAATGCCTGAGTTCAATTGCTGTGGGTTACCTTTGGATCCAGTCAGCCATGAAACCATGCTTATCCTCGCAGCTAGAAACCTAGCCTTGGCTGAACAACATGGGCTGGACATATTGACTCTCTGTCCAGGATGCGCAGGAACATTCAAGAAAGTCAACAGAACCCTGAAGGTCGACAAAGCCTTGCGAGAACATATAAACAGTCGTCTGAGAGACTCAAACCTCGAGTTCAAAGGAAAAGCGAATGCCAAACACATACTCCAAGTTCTGATTGAGGACGTAGGCTTGGACAAGATTAAAGAAACAGTTGCCAAGCCGCTTACGATGCTAAATGTTGCGGAACACGTAGGTTGCCATCTCCTGAGACCCAAAGAGTACATTGGATTCGACGATCCAGAAGATCCAACAACTCTCAAGAAGCTCATAGAAGCCACAGGCGCCACCTGTTTGGACTACATCGATGAAACAGAATGTTGTGGGGCTCCAAGCGTAGGAGTGAACGACAGGGTAGCCCTGTCTTTGGCAAGAGACAAGTTCTGTCACCTCAAAATGGTCGAAGCGCAAGCACTGATCACCATATGCGCCTTTTGCCACATAATGTACGACACAAATGAGCTGCGAATAGAGAAAATGTTTAATGAGACCTTTGGCATTCCTGTTTTGCATTACCCGCAATTGTTGGGGTTAGCGATGGGAATATCCCCAGACGAACTAGCCTTTAAAGAACTAAGGGTTGACACTTCACGAATAGTGAAACAAGTTGGAGAAGGTGCAAAATAAAAGTGAACAAGTTAAAAATAGCCTTCTACTGGGCTGCAAGCTGTGGCGGCTGTGAAATAGCTGTCCTAGATCTAAACGAAAAAATCCTAGATGTAGTTCAAATTGCAGACATATTGTTCTGGCCAGTAGCCATGGACATCAAATACAAAGACATCGAAGCAACGCCTGATAAGCACATAGATATAACATTCTTCAACGGCTCGATCCGCAATTCAGAACAAGAACACATGGCGAAACTGCTCAGAGCAAAATCCAAGACACTTGTTGCCTTCGGTTCCTGTGCTCACGAAGGATGTGTGCCCGGACTGGCAAACTTGTCGAACAAAGAAGAGATTTTTGAACGAGTCTACAAGAACGAGGAATCTGTTGTTAACCCTCGAAGAGTCACTCCAAAAACCAAAACTGAAGTTAAGGAAGGCTTTTTGAAGATACCTGAGTTCTATGACACAGTAAGAACTCTTGCGCAGACTGTCGATGTCGACTATTTCCTGCCAGGCTGTCCCCCGCCTGTAAAACTCATAGCAAACGCTGTAGACGCGATTGCGCATAACGAGCTCCCTCAAAAGGGGGCAGTTCTCGCTCCACTCAAAGCAGTCTGCGATGAGTGTCCCAGAAAACGCGAGAACAAGAAAATCAGTGCGTTGTACCGCGTTTACGAGAAGGTGGCCGAACCGGAAAAGTGCCTGATGGAACAAGGAATCCTCTGCATGGGAATGGCAACGCGAAGCGGATGCAGTGCCCAATGTTTGCAGGTTGACATGCCATGCACTGGTTGCGGGGGCGCCGCCCCTAATGTGCCTGAACAAGGGGCCCCCATGATTAGCGCATTAGCTTCGATTCTTGGCTACGAAACTAAACAGGGCAAAGAAACATACGCTGAGAGAGAAATTGAGGACCTGATGCAGCAAGTTGTTGATCCTGTCGGAACATTTTACATGTATTCTCTTCCAGCATCAATTCTCAGAAGGAAAGTGTTCGAAAAATGAAAGAAATTATCATAGACCCAATCACTCGACTTGAAGGACATGGAAACGTTTCTATCTTCCTAAATGACAAAGGAGAAGTAGAAAACGCTTATCTGAAGGTCCCTGAACTCAGAGGTTTCGAACAGTTTTGTGTAGGCAGAAGAGCTGAACTAATGCCAATTCTAACCACAAGGATCTGCGGGGTCTGCCCTGTTGCACACCATTTTGCCTCAGCGAAGGCGTTGGATGTTGCATTCAGTGTTGAGCCTCCACCAACTGCGAAGAAACTCAGAGAACTCATGTATATGGGATACCTTATCTACGATCACACCCTGCACTTCTACTTCTTGGGCGGTCCAGACTTCATCGTTGGCCCAGATGCCCCTCGGGAAAAACGCAACATTCTCGGCGTCATTGAGAAAGCAGGACTGGATATAACCAAAGAAGTTATCAAACATAGAGCTTATGGACAGCAAATGACAGCCATCTTGGGTGGCAAAGCCACTCACCCCGTCTGTGGACTGCCCGGCGGAATTAGCAAACCTCTGAGCCAGGAGAACAGACAAGAAATGGAGCGCATGGCTTCCTCGAGCTTGGAATTCGCGAAGCTTACACTGAAGATCTTCCATGACATCGTGCTTGGCAATCCCAACTATGTGGAAATGATTAAGAGCGACGCTTACACAATGAACACCTACTACATGGGAATGGTTGACGAGCAAAACAAAGTCAACTTCTATGACGGCAAAATCCGCGTTGTCACACCGGAGGGCAGAGAGAGTCTCAGTTTTGACTCGCAGGACTTCCTGAAATACATAGGTGAACACGTGGAAGAATGGACCTATGCCAAATTCCCCTACCTTAAGCATGTTGGCTGGAAAGGACAAATCGCAGGTCCTGAAAGCGGAATATACCGCGTGGGGCCACTCGGAAGACTCAATGCTTCAGACGGCATGACAACGCCTCTCGCACAAGCAGAATATGAGCTAATGTACAAGACCCTTGGCGGCAAACCAGTCCACGGAACTTTGGCATTTCACTGGGCTCGACTGATTGAGCTGCTTTACGCGACAGAACGCGCCATGGAACTTGTTAAAGATCCAGAAATTACTAGCACAAACATCAGAAACAAGCCAGGCAAGCCCGGCGAAGGCGTCGGCGTAGTCGAAGCAGCCAGAGGCACACTGATTCATCACTACAAACTGGACAAAGACGCCTTGGTAAAAGACGTAAATATGATTGTAGCAACAACCAACAATTATCCTGCGATCTGCATGTCAATCAGAGATGCAGCGAAAGGCTTGATCCTCAACGGAAAAATCGACGAAGGCATATTGAACAAAGTTGAAATGGCCTTCAGAGCGTATGATCCGTGTTTTGGCTGCGCAACTCACCATGCAGTCGGACAGATGCCACTTTCCATAGAAGTCTTCAACAGCCAGAAGCAAACTGTCCAGAAGCTCCAAAGGTAGCTCATCTACTCCACTTCCCTTCCCTCATGGGGGTTTCTTTGCCGAGAAAGAAAGATTTGCAGAAAGAATTGAATACTTGGCTGAGCGGATCAGAAAGAATCGTCATTGCAGGGATCGGCAACCCCATACGCACGGATGATTTCGTCGGAGTTAAAGTAGTTAGGAACCTGCAAGGCAAAGTTTCAAATAATATAGTTCTGATGGAATGCGAGACTGTTCCAGAAAGCTTCATCCAAGAAATCATCGAAACTAGACCCTCCCACTTGCTAATAATCGACGCAGCAATCCTCGGACTTGAACCCGGAGAAACAAGACTAACTATCCCAGAACGGATTGCGGATTTTCCGACAATAACAACTCACGTATTGCCCTTGCGTCTCTTTTGCGAATACATAACCAAAACCACCGTAGCAAAAATCGGCTTGCTCCTAATTCAACCTTTGAACACAGAGTTCGGAGAAGGCTTGACGCCGGAAGTAGCTCTCGCTGCAGAGAGAATCGCCAATTCGCTACTGGAATGCCTTAGATCAGAACCTTAGCCTCAACATATGCTTCGCAAAGTAACGGCGGGTGGAAAGCAAGGGGGAATGGGGGATAAGACGTGGGACAAATGCGCTTTTCCATGGAGTAGAAAAGCTGCATTTCCGTTGCCTTACTCTCCACCCTCGCTTTGTTGTTTGTCCGCGGAGAGTTTTAAGCTTTTTCAGAAGCTGCGACTGAAATGCATTACCCTCTTTTCCACTATGGATTATGCAGAAGCGTTCCTTCAGGGTTTTCCGCTCACTCCTGAACACTAATCAAATTCATGAAAAAAGGGCATCTTTGCTTTCTCTCGGAACCTCTACCTCTTCTTTGCTTCTTGGAAAAGCTTCTTCACCGCGCCTATCCTAGCCTTCTGGGCTAGAACATCGCTCGTAACAAGCGTGAGTGCCTCTTCGGGGCACCATTTGATACATTGAGGTTCACCCTTGTCTTTGCAGAGGTCGCAAACGTAAACGATCTTGGTTTCGGGGTGCAGCATTATGGCGCCGTAATCACAGGCCTCGATGCACCAACCACAACCATTGCATTTGTCTTTATCCACTTCTATCACACCCGTATCGGGATGTTGTTTGATTGCATCTCTGGGGCAAGCGGCAACACACGCTGGATCCTCGCACAACCTGCAGGTTACAGCCATGTTAGCGACTTGGTTCACACGAATTACCCGTATTCGTGACTTAATGGGATTGAAGACTTTTTCTTTGGTCCATGAACAGGCATATTCACATGTTTGGCAACCCACACATTTGTCAGGGTCAACTGAAACAAATTTCCGTTCATGAATTCTCGCCATCTGGTTACTCCTCCTGCTTTGCACCGGCAATGTTTCCGAGTTCGTCCATACCTATTTCTTTTAGCTTCTCTGCTCTGGGTACTCCCTCGAGTGTCCATCCCCTGGACTCGTAATAGTCGTCCAGCAACAGGTTTAGTTCTTCTTGGGTAACGATCGCTCCTTTTACAGGTCCTTCGTCCGGTATCGGTTCATTCATGACTTTCCACGGCAGCGTATCATCTTTTCTGCCCAATCCTTCCCTAATATTGATAAGCCTTCCGAGCGTGTTGATTCGTTCGCCACACTTCTTGAGTTCTTCGGGTGTGATGTCGAATCCAGTAACAAAACTGTACAGCCTAGCCATGTCCGTAAGCTCATTGTAATACGTACCTCTGGAGAACTTACAGACAATGAATGAGTCAATTAGCGAATAAACATCCTCCATGTCTCTAACAAGCCTTCCTCTGCCCTTCTCCGCCTTCAAACGATTAACTTTCCCCTTCACGTCGAAAACATATGCACCGTGTCTGTTGTGATCAGCCCCGCGAAAAGAAACTGCAAAACCCAAAGCTGCAGTCTTCAAGCAGCGTAAATCATAGCCAGTTACCTCTAAACCTTTTATATGCTGGGCAAGTTTCTCTGCTCCTTTACCGATTTTCTGCCCGGCAATTCGTACGCCCTCAGCCAACACGTCTCCTATAGCCTCACGTTTGCCTATCCTATCAAGAAGCTGAAGCAATGCCTCAGAATTACCGAAACGAGCATCTATTCCCCCAAGTTCACTACGCGTCAGAATACTATTTTCGTGGCAGTCCATCGCAAAAGCCACCACCACACCTGCACTTATTGCATCGATGCCGTAATAATTGCAGAGTTCCATACCCTTGATAATAGCATCGAGCCTATCTACTCCACAGTAAGGTCCAAGGGACCACAAGGTCTCATACTCCATCCTTGTAAGGGTTCCCCTGAAAGGTCCTTCCGGTACCACAACGACATGCTCACAACGCATTGCACAAGAAGAACAACCGATTATTTTGGGCACATATCTCTCGTTCAGAACTTCTCCACTAACTCTATCAGCCTTCTCGAAATGAGCCTGTCTATAGTTCCTAGTTGGCATGCAAAACAACGCGTTATGAACGAGCACGTTTTCGGGCGTACCCAAAGTCCGGTATTTCTGCGTTGCCGGTCCTTTCATCCTCTCATGGAATTCCTTAACGAGATCCATGAATTCATCTGGCTTTGCCACAGTAATATCACGCGTTCCTCTAACGGCGATAGCCTTCAAATTCTTTGATCCCATTACGGCGCCTAAGCCTGTCCTGCCTGCCGCTCTTGTTTTCTCGTTAATAATACAAGCTATTCGTGAAAGCTTCTCTCCTGCCAGCCCTATAGAGGCCACACGGACATAGAAGTCTCCCAATTCATCCTTTATTACATCCTCCGTTTCTGAGGGAGACTTCCCCAAAAGATGCAAGGCATCCAAGAGCTGCACCGAATCATCATCTATCCACAAATAGACAGGTTTCTCCGATTTGCCCATGATCACAGCGGCGTCATAGCCAGCTCTCTTCATCTCTGAACCAAATGTACCGTGAGCTACTGCTTCACCAATACCAAACGTGGCTGGGGATTTGGCTACGAAAGCATGGCCGTTGCCAGCTGTTGGAAAAATTGTTCCCGAAATGGGACCAAGTGCGAGTACGAGCGGATTCTCAGGGCTGAAAGGGGCCACTCCCTGTTTGGAATTGTCCAACCACAATCTCATGCCGAGTCCTATACCGCCTATGTATTTCTTGGCATAGTCCATGTCAAGATCAACAACGCAGGCTTTTCCCGTGTCTAATCTTATATGAAGAACTCTGCCAGCGTAGCCAAACAAAGGTTAGTCCTCCAAATGTGAAGTTACTTAGTCCGGTGAAAACTATATTAACTTAATGGGCTTTGACGGCAATGGTGAATGATTCGACTACAGCTGCACATGCACTTCTTTTTTTTATAACCGTAACTCTTCATTGTCGTGCCATAGGTATGAAGTCTGAAAAGGCTTGAAGGATGCTTTCGGTCTTCTTTGGGATTGCACACAAGTACTCTCTGCCTGTCGTCTCAACTATCATCTCCATTTTTGAGAGCTCAAGCAAGACTTCTTTAACAGAAACCTTCCCAACAAGGTCCCTCTCACGCAACCTCCTAAGTATCTTGAAGTGAATCCTCAAACCCAAAAGAACCACAAAGAAATAACCCCTCACCGCATCCTCACCACCCAAATATGTCTTGTCAGCCTCTAAATCGTTCTTCATGGCATCAAAGGCCTGCTCAATCTCTTCTCGGCTCTTGTACTGCTCATACACGCTCTGCGGCTCAACATCCAAATCAGACAATACACCGATCACACCCGCCAAACATCGCATCCTTCGGTAATCATCCATAGAGATCAAGCCTTCCGCCACCTTGCAAAGCAAAAGGTTCTCCTCTTCACCCCTAAGCTGAGGATCCTCAAACAAATACAAAAAACCATAAGGCTTCTTGCCATGCTTAGAAAACGCCACATTCCTTTTTCGATAAGCAAACGCTCCAGTCATCTTCACCCTGGAGGGAAGAAGCGTTGAGTTCTTCTTTAGTGCGGCGATGTAGTGGACGCCTTGCCCTTTGAAGTTAAGCAGCATGCCGTAATCGTTAAAGCCCCTGTCCATGATGAAGCCTATGTTTCGGTTGGGGAACCGGTCAAGGAAGTACTTGAATATTTTTGTTTCCTTCATGGAGCCGTAGAAAACATCCATGGCTATGGGGAGCCAGGTGTTGGCGGAGAAGGCCATGGCTACTTTAACCTGGCCTACTTGTTCCCATTCTGGGTTGTAGCCTCGCTCGGCAAGTTTAAGCTTCTTGGAATAGCTTAAAACGGAGGTCAAGTCGTAGAAGAGCATTCCGCCTTCTGAGGATAGTTTGCTGTATAGTTCGTAGGTTTCCGCCACCATGTTTCCTACGTGGGCTAATACGTTGGACACGTGCCTGGGTGAGAGGTCTGTTGGGGCTTTTGTGGAGAGGTAGGTTTTGTCCCATCTTGACTGTGCGAGGCGTATGGGGACGGGGTCTAGTGCGCGAATTATTGAAAGAGCGATTAGTTCTTCTTGGTAGTAGAGTTGTTTGAGGGGGTCTGCTACGTCTGAGCTTAGTGTTTGGCAGAGTGCGGCGTTGCCGTACTCGTATATTTTGGTGGTTGAGAAGGGGCTTTTTTGGTGTTTTGGTGTGTAGGTTCCGTTTGGTGCTATGGCGCCTATGAACTGGGCTGTTTTTATGGGTTTTTTGCGTTGTTTGTCCCATTTGCTGGTTGCTTGGTAGACGTGGAAGTAGCCTTTTCTTGTTCTGAGTTCGAGGTAGGCTTTCTGGGCGGTTTTGAGTCTTTGGAATGTCGCTTGGACGGGTTGAGGTGCTTGCTTCATATGGCATGACTATGGCACGACTGTCTTTCAAGATTTGCGCTTAAAATCTTAAAAGGATTCCGAAAAACGCCCCGAAACATGACCTATGGCGTAAAACTGCAAAGTTCCAGTTAAAAACAAAAAATAGTAGAAAAGCCTAAAAAGGAAATGTATCCGATAAAGCTAGCTTGTTGTTGCAATCTTGCGTTTCTTACTTCTCTGCCGTTTTTTCCTTGGCTTCTTGGAATAGGTTTTTGACGGCAGATATTCTGGATTTTTGCGCTAGCGTCTGCGCTGTCACAAACGTCAAGGCTTCTTCGGGGCACCATTTGACGCATTGGGGTTCGCCAAGTTCTTCACAGCTGTTACAAGTAAAAACCACTTTCTTTTCAGGATGAATCATCATTGCGCCGAATTGGCATGCGCTGATGCACCATGCGCAACCATTGCACGCTTCTTCATTGACTTTAATCATTCCTGTGTTTTCATCTTGGCTCAGAGCATCTTTAGGACAAGCAGCCACACATGCCGGGTCTTCGCACTTTCTGCAGGTAACAGCTAGGTTGGTTAGTGGACCAATTCTGAGGGCTCTAATTCTGGATTTGGAAGGATTGTAAGTTTTTTCTTTCGTCATTGAACAGGCATACTCACAGACCACACAGCCAATGCATTTCTCTGGATCTGCTGTAACGAATTTTCTGTCTTGTGGCCGCACCACGTTTATGCTCCTCCTTGAGCATTTTGAACCATGTTAGACAGGTCCCCCAGACCTAACTCTGCGAGCTTCTCCGGAGTTGGAATGCCATCTGGCGTCCAACCTCTCACTGCATAGTAGTCATCGAGTCCGATCTGAAATTCTTCCTCATTTACAACTGCGCCTTTAGCAGGTCCCTCGTCAGGGACTGGAACATTTTTAATCTTCCAAGGCAGCGTATCAAATTTCCTAGTTCCTTTGCCTTCGCGTAAATTGAAAACTCTAGCAAGGTTTTCGATTCTCTCACCAGCCTTTGTCATTTCCTCTGGAGTGATGGGTATGCCTGTAGCCAATGTATAGTAGTTTGCAAGATCTTTCATTCCGTCATAGTAAGTTCCTCTGGAAAACTTGCAAACAATGAGCGAGTCTATTATGTTGTACACATTGCCTTCATCAGCGATTATCTTGCCTCTTCCTCTCTCAATCTTGAATCGGTTTACTTTTCCCTTCACGTCAGGAGAGTAGGCTCCATTTCTAAGATGGCAAGCACCTCGGAAGGAAACACTGAATCCCAAAGCTGCAGTTTTGAGGGTTCTCAAATCATAACCTGGCAGCTCCAAGCCTTTGATGTGGCAAGCATATTTCTCTGCTCCGTTGCCAATAATTTCAGCGGCTCGCGCTACCCCTTCTGCGAGGGCGTTGCCCAGCCAACCTTCGCGTTTCCCTATTTTGTGAATTATTGCTATCAAGGCTTCAGCGTTTCCAAAGCGAAGATCAATGCCGTCCGTTTGCTCCTTTGTTATCACGCCGTGGTCGTAGCAATCCATTGCGAAAGCAACAACTACTCCTATGGATATCCCGTCCATTCCGTATTCGTTCACTGTTCGCATGGCTTCAATTATTGCGTCCAGCCTGTCTATTCCGCACAACGGTCCCATGGACCATAGGCATTCGAACTCTAATCGCGAAGTGGATCCCTGGTAGGGGCCTTCTGGAACCACTGCAATGTGGTCACAGCGCATTCCACATGTCGCGCACCCTACGATTTTCTTGACGTAATGCTCGTTAAGGTATTCGCCGCTGACCCTTTGTGCTCCTTCAAATGTGGCGCTAGTCCAGTTTCTAGTGGCCAAAGCAGCCAACGAGTTCAAAACTAGAACGTTTTCTGGTGTGCCCAGAGTTTTGTACTTCTTTGTCGCTGGGCCCTTCATTCGTTCATGAATCATCTTGACGAATTCTTTGAACCCTTCCATATCAGCCACGTTGACATCATGAGTTCCTCTGACGGCTACAGCCTTAAGATTCTTCGAACCCATGACGGCTCCCATGCCTGTTCTTCCTATGGCTCTGAACTCATCATTTATTATTGCAGCGAAGCGACAGAGTTTTTCTCCAGCTTCTCCGATTGCTGAGACTCGGATATAGTAATCACCAAGGTCATTTCTGATCTGGACATCAGTTTCATAGGGAGATTTCCCCCTCATGTGCGCCGCGTCCATTATCTTGACGTTATCGTCATCAATCCACAAATACGAAAGTTTCTCTGCTTTTCCAGTGATGATGACCGCATCATATCCTGCCCGTTTAAGGTCAGGGCCGAAAAATCCGTGAGCTTTTGCCTCGCCAACTCCTCCTGTTGCAGGCGATTTTGAGACTACAGCGTAACCGTTACCAGCCGTAGGTCCCATCGTGCCGCTGAGAGGACCAGCGGCGAAAATCAATGGGTTATCCGGGCTAAAAGGATCTGTTCCTGCCTTCGAATTATCCATCAAGAGGCGAATGCCTAGACCTATGCCTCCAATGTAGCTTTTTGCCATTTGCTCAGTTAGAGGGTCAGTAGAAACTTTTCCTGTTGTCAAGTCAACACGGAGAATATTACCTGCATAAGAAAACATGCTCTTTCTCTCCACATGTGTTTTTAAACTAATGTATGGCAGATTAAAAAGTATATTAAGCTAATGGATTCTCTTTCTGAAAATTCATGTTCAGGCTTTTCATTTGTCTCAGAAACTAATAGAAGATCAAGTGTGTGGTTCAGCCATTTTCAGCGGTTAGCCAAGGCGGGAGTCGGGAAACGAATATAACATGCCACGTGCTTGCTAACAGTAGGCGATTCACACATGGAAGTCACAGTAGACTACTTGGGCCATGTTAAGCAGACATTAGCACTGCGCAAAGCTGAAACAGTTAAACTTGAAGATCAAGCTTCACTTCGTGACTTGCTATCCTGCCTTGCCAAGAAACATGGCGAAGCCTTCCAAAAGGTGGTCTATGAACCGGGGAGTCCGGACTTGAAGCCACACTACATTCTTTCAGTGAACGGCGTGCTACTGAACCAGCTTAAGGGTTTAGAGACCACTCTGAGAGACAGTGACCACATTGTCTTGATGCCTGTGGTAACTGGTGGATAAACCATTGGCAGAAGCATTAAACAGAGAAGCTGTGTAATCTCAGCTTGGTGTCAATGGTGCATAGAATAGCTGCACTCAAGCGGGGAGCTTTTGACAAAGCTCACTTTGATGGCTTCGCTGTTTTCAACCCCACAAATCTCCTCTATTTCATAGGTATCCAGGGTGCAGCGTCTCTGCTTGTCTGTAAGGACAATGAAAATACGGTATATTCTTACGGCGTTAACTATGAACAAGTGAAAGCGGAAGCAAAAGGGTTCACGGTTGAACTGATTAAACGTGAAGATAACCTGATGAAGAAAATCTTCGAAAACGCCCAAGAACACAAAATCAAAAATCTTGCATTTGACGCTATGAGCATTGAAAGCTGGCGCAGCTTAGCTAGGCTTGCCCGGGGAAGAATGAAGGCAAAGCTCAAGGGGGAATTGGTATCTCGGCTTAGAGCAAAGAAAGATGAAGAGGAGATTCAACTTGTACGCAGAGCTGCAGAAATAACAAGCGAGGGAATGAAAACTGCATACGAAGTGTTTACTCCAGGCATGAAGGAGTATGAGGTTGCGGCAGAAATAGAGTATGCGATGCGAAGACAGGGTTCAAACGGGACTGCTTTTGAGACGGCGGTCACTTCAGGTCCACGCTCGGCTTTCCCACACGGAGGCTGCTCTGAAAGAACAATTCACCAAGGTGACCTAGTTGTAATTGATTTTGGCGCGGTTTACAAATTCTATCGTTCTGACATGACCCGAACCTTGGTCGCAGGCAAACCTTCTCAGAAACAGCTAAAGCTTCACGCTTTGGTTAGGCATGCCCAAGAAGAAGCTTTCAAAACCATGAAACCGAACGCCAAAACAAAGGATATTGACGCTGCCGCGAGGAGATTGATTGAAGATGCAGGCTATGGTCTCCTCTTCGTACATGGACTGGGCCACGGCGTTGGATTGGACATCCACGAGTCCCCTACTCTGAGCGTTAGCAGCAAGGAAAAGCTTGCTGTTGGCAATGTCGTGACAAACGAACCCGCCATTTACCTGCCAGGGTACGGAGGAGTCCGCATTGAGGACACCGTACTTGTTGTGCGAGATGGTGCTGAACGGCTTACAAAAGGATCCTTTGCTCTCGGGTTGGAGTGATCCAGTGAAGATTAAATAGTTAGCATATGCTTCTGCATTAATGAAGGTGAGTTTTTGGAAAGACCAGCAGTAATAGTAATTGATATGCTCAACGACTTTGTTACTGGAAAACTGCAAGTCAAGAGAACAATGTATATAATTCCAAACATTAGGAAGCTAGTCGAGGCTGCCCGCAAGAAAGGCGTTCCAGTGATCTATAGCAACGATGCACATTACCCGCAAGATGTAGAGGTAACCCAAAAATGGGGTAACCACGCAATCAAAGGCACCACGGGAGCAGAAGTCATTCCAGAGCTTAAACCAGCCCAAAAAGACTATCAGGTAGAAAAAAGAACCTACAGTGGTTTCTATGAGACTGGACTTGATTCAATATTGAGAGTTCTATACAACGGCGAAGGAGTAAAGGCTCTTATTCTGTGCGGACTGCACACTCACATGTGCGTCAGACACACCGCGGCTGATGCCTTCTTCAGAGGGTACAAAGTAGTCGTTGCCTCTGACGGTGTCGAAGCCTTCACTAGGGAAGACCATCAGCAAGGTTTGAAGTATTTGGAGCATTCCTACAATGCAAAGATAGCATCTGTCGACGAAATAGTTAGGGAGTTTGCGTTGAGTTAGCTTTCCAAAGAGTTAAGAGATATCCGAGCTTGAGCAGTGGATCGATTAGCTGAAGACTATCGAGCTGAGGATACTCCGAACTATGCTAATTCAATGTATTATGGTTTAGGAATCAGTCTGACGAAGGACGTTTTTGGGCTTCAATTTCAAACTCTGCAAGAGAGAAGCGTATTCTAGTACTGTGAAGATTCAAGTAAGAATACAGAAATGCTAGGCAAGAAACTGGTCGAAGCTAAGCTCTAATAATCACGAGGTGATACAATCACCACTACTCTCGAGAACCATGTGACGATAATGGATCCAGATCTACACCAGAAAGACCTCAAAACGTCATCAAGCTCTTCCATGAGTAGTAGTCTATGACAGAAGTTAGGCAAAACAGATGGGCCCGGCCGGATTCGGACCGGCGACCAACAGGTTATGAGCCTGGCGCTCTAACCTGGCTGAGCTACGGGCCCGCACGCTGCATCGTTTAGTATTGCTATTTTTGAGCAAATTTAAACGTTTTCAGTTAGGCTGCTCTGTTCCGAAAAAGGAAACAAAACTGGCAAACAAACAACGTGTCAGAGAACATCCAATAGAAGGTTATCTGAGCAGGCTATCTCTTCCTTTGATTGCACTGGAGAACTTTCGGGCATATAAGACACTCGTCAGGCAAAGGAGAGCCTTCAGGAAAAGCGTTCAGAAATCCAAAAAAGTGCGCACACTTAGCGGGGGAATCAAGGACCGTTGGATAGTCTGTTGCCCTTATGCTTTTTATTTTCATGCCCTCCATTGTGATGTCTAGCTTTGACATGCAGTGTGGGCAGGCGTAATGCGAGCTGCGTGGCACAGTCGAGGCATCGGTGAGAACTGTGGGTTTGTCAAACCCCTTTCCACAGCCTTTGTAGGGGCATTTCAGCTTTTCATCCCCGTCGTGGAAATGGAACAATTGCATCTGTAGCTTCCTCTCTGTGCTGTACTCAAATCGCTAATGTTAATATTTAATAAACCTTTCCGTCTACGAGAACAACACATCTACAAAACAGTGCGTGGAGCCTCGAGCGGGCCTTGATCCCGCGGCCTGCTGCTTACAAGGCAGCCGCTCTACCGGGCTGAGCTATCGAGGCATCGTCCAACGACATAATCAGTCAATAAATAAAAACTTTCACGCTTAGAACTGTCACTGAAAACCCTTATTACGCTGTACGTAAGCCTTATATTTGCCGAAACCGCTTCTAAGACAATCCTGCAAGTAGGATACATCATCGACAGGATGCAACTCCGCACCCGCTGTGATGCGGAGCGAAGAGGTGAACTGAGCTCCTGTACAGCAGCGCTCAAAATGACACCATGCACAGGCAACAAAATACACGCATATACGTGAGGTTTTCACCAAACGCCAAACAGATACCACCATATGGTCCGACATGTTACGCCGTCTGGAGGATGGCTCGGCTTGAGAGCTGAAGAAGGGCGCGGCAAGCTACGATATGCCCCGGGTAGGCGCATGCAGCCTTAGAACCGGGGATGCCCAAATGAGACTTCTCATTGCGATTCTTCGGAGTCGCTTTGCTCCTTGAAGGAGCGGTAACCCCCCGAACGGAAGCATCTTAGTAGGGGGCGGAAAAGAAACCAATACGGGATTCTCTTAGTAGCAGCGAGCGAAATGGGAAAAGTCCAAACCGAATCCCCCGCTGAAAAGCGCGGGAAATGTAGGGTTACGGGCCTGGTTTCCTCTTCACTGGCAAAGCTGAAGTGGCCTGAAATGACCCGCCATAGAGGGTGATAGCCCCTTAAGTACAAGCCAGAAAGAGCTGAGCCGGAGTCCCAGACTACCGCACCCTGGTTTGGGTGCGGAAAGTTGGGAGTCACCAACTTCCAAGACTAAATACTCCTCAAGACCGATAGTGCACTAGTACGGTGACGGAAAACTGAAAAGTACCCCGGAATGGGGGTGAAAAGTGCCTGAAACCAGACGGTTACAGACGTGTGCAGCCCAGAAGGGTAGAGTCCTTCCAAAGGAAACCGTTGTGAAACGGCGTTACGAGGAGGGAGGACCAGGGTTGCACGTTCCGTCTAGAAACACGGGCCGGGGAGTTCAAGATTGCGGCGAGCCTAAAGGCAAAAACCTGTAAGCGAAGGGAAACCGATAAGCGCGCAGCCGTCGTAAGGCGGCAAGGTGCAGGGTCTGAAAGGGCCTGTAGTCACAATCTTGAAACTAGAAACCAGACGATCTATCCCTGGGCAGGGCGAAGCTAGGCGAAAGCCTAGTGGAGGCTCGAAAGGGTTCTGACGTGCAATTCGTTCCCCAGACCTGGGGATAGGGGCTAAAGACCAATCTAGTCTGGTGATAGCTAGTTCCCTCCGAAGTGGGCCTGAGCCCAGTCCCGAGCGAGGTAGCTGGTGGGGTAGAGCACTGATTGGAAAGCAAGGAGCCGAAAGGCTCTACTTTTCTTTCAAACTACGAATCCACCCGCGCCGTAGACCTCGGGAAACGGGTTACAGGGGGTAAGCTCCTGGACCGAGAGGGGGACAACCCAGACTGAGGTTAAGGTCCCCAAGTGCTGGCTAAATGTCAAACCAAAGGGCGTCGTCAGCCTCAGACAGCGGGGAGGTAGGCTTAGAAGCAGCCACCCTTCAAAGAAAGCGTAACAGCTCACCCGCCGAGGCTGACGGCCCCGAAAATTGACGGGGCTAAGCCAGCCACCGATACCTCAGAGCACCGCGAAAGCGGTGTTGGTAGGAGGGCGTCCTAGCTGGACAGAAGCGGGGTCGTGAGATCCTGTGGACCGGTTAGGATTGCGGATCCCGGTGGTAGTAACAGCAAAGAGAAGTGAGAATCTTCTCCGCCGAAGGGGCAAGGGTTCCCCGGCAACGATCGTCAGCCGGGGGTAAGTCGGTCCTAAGGCATAACTTAACCGATTATGCCGAACAAGGGAATCCGGCTAAAATTCCGGAACCACAGAGGTACATGCGGCAACGCAAGCCTCGCACCTGACGTTTCGGGGTAGGTTGAGCAGGGCTGTCGCCTTGTTTAACCGTATAAGCCTGGGGAGTGCCGTAATGGCGAGAACCAGGCGAAAGCGGGAATAGCCACCCGTTTTAGGGAGGTTTAGCTGATCTCTGGAGCCACTGAAAAACGCGCTGGGAAGGATCCTTTGTGACCGTACCAAGAACCGACACAGGTGTCCCTAGGCGAGGAACCTAAGGCGTATCGGGTATACACTAATGCGAGGGAACTCGGCAAATTAGCCCCGTACCTTTGGTATAAGGGGTGCCTGCTCTTTCGACCTCGTGTTGTGAGGGCAGGTCGCAGTGACAAAGGGGTCTCGACTGTTTAATAAAAACACAGGAAGCCGCAAGCGCGAAAGCTTGTGAACGGCTTCTGAATCCTGGCCAGTACAGGTACCTGAAACCTGGGTCCAACTGGGCTAAGGGCCTGCAAACGCCGGGAGTAACTCTGACTCTCTCAAGGTAGCCAAATGCCTTGTCGGGTAAGTTCCGACGTGCATGAATGGATCAACGAGGGCCCCACTGTCCCCGCGTAGTACCCGGTGAAACCACATAACGTGGACGAACAGTCCACGATCTCCCAGCGGGAAAAGAAGTCCCTGTGGAGTTTTACTGCAGCCTGCTGCTGGAATACGGTTGTGGATGCAGAGCGTAGTCGGGAGCCGTCGATCCCTGTTTCTCCGGGAACGGGGGAAGGCAACAATGGAACACCGACTTTCTGCAACCGTGTTTCTTACCGGCCTTCGGGCTGGAACAACGGTAGGTGGGCAGTTCGGCTGGGGCGGCACGCCCTTGAAAAGATATCAAGGGCGCCCTAAGGTTGGCTCAGGCGGGACAGAAACCCGCCGTAGAGTGCAAGGGCAAAAGCCAGCCTGACTGGATCCTTAACAGTAAGGGATCCAGAGGCGAAAGCCGGGCTTAGCGATCATCCATGCTCCCCCTTGGTGGGGGCTGGATGTGTCAGAAAAATTACCCTAGGGATAACAGGCTCGTCGCGGGCGAGAGTCCCTATCGACCCCGCGGCTTGGTACCTCGATGTCGGCTCTTCCTATCCTGGCCCTGCATAAGGGGCCAAGGGTGAGGCTGCTCGCCTATTAAAAGGGAACGTGAGCTGGGTTTAGACCGTCGTGAGACAGGTCGGACTTTATCTGCTGGGAGTGCTGGCTGCCTGAGGGGAAAGGGTCCCTAGTACGAGAGGAACGGGACGCTGTGGCCTCTAGTTAACCGGTTGTCCGACAGGGCAGTTGCCGGGCAGCCACGCCGCTGAGGATAAGGGCTGAAAGCATCTAAGCCCGAAGCCTCTCCTGAAAATAGGCAGCCAATCCCGTTTACGGGACGAAGGCTCCCATAAAAGATGGGTTTGATGGAGCTGGGGTGTACACCGGAAGACTTCGGTCGACCGGCTCAGCCTGCAGCTTCCAACCGCCTAAGGTGTTGGACTTCGGTGGTGTCTGAGCGATATTTGAGTGTAACTTCGCGTGTTTCTGTGCGTGTGCAGTTGCCTGTGCGTGGTTTCATGACGGGTTTGAGTGTGTAGCATTGTTATCCTTCATGAATTTGCCTTCTTCGTTTTGGGAATGGGCAGCGGAGTTTTACTGAGCGGAAAGCAGAAGACTTGGGGTTGCTACCAGAAACAAGGAATGTATGGTCGTATCCTGAAATCAACTCCCAACTCTCTTGCCAACTTTTCGGTTTTCTTAATGTCAATCTCAGGTGTCGTGACTGCTGTAACCTCAACATTTAGTTTATCCTTGGCTCGCCTTATGAACTCCAAGACCGTGACAAATGCTTCAGAGGAGGAGGGCTTGCAGACTTCATTGTATGTTTCTTCGTCTGCCGCGTTTAAGCTCACACTCACTTTCTCAATTCCTGCTTCGCTCAATTCTCTTGCAACATCTCTGCCAACGTTAAGAATGTACCCATGCCCGTTTGTGTTAATTCGGATTTGGGTGGATTTTCCAGCGCGTTGTTTGATCCATTTTGAAACCTCAAGCAGTACGTCGAGTCTTTCTGTGGGCTCACCGAAGCCGCAAAATACAACTTCTTTCCACACGCGCTTTTGCAGTGCTTCCTCTAGGTCCGTAATTATCTGCTCGACACTCGGTTCCTCTTCTAACTTGAGCGTGAAAGTGTTAAGGCCTCGTTTGAATTTCTTGAGGCAGAAGATACAGTTATTGGAGCATTTGTTGGTTATGTTTAAGTAGAGTTTGTCACCAAGCCAGTAGACCGTCCTAGGTTTTTCTTCACAAGTCATGCCTCTCGAGATCCTCAATGCTTTTTCAGTCCTTTCGTTCTTCAGAGCTAGGGTGAATAGTTTGCTGCAAATTATCTCATTCCATTTCAAGCTCAACTTTGTGTGCCAGGCTAATGAGTCGCAGCCCGCTAGTCCTTGCCTATGACATAAGCCAACGCTGTGGCTTTTCAAGTTGCTGGTGCAGCGTCAGATTCATATAGCAAATCGTTTTTGTTTTTCCAACAGCATAGATAGGTCAAGTGACATTAGTGCCTTTGATAACACGCTTTGATCCTTGGCAGAGCACCTTATGCACATGTCCGCCAAAACTTACACTTAATCCTTACACTGGCTGTAGCCACAACTGCATCTACTGCTATGCGAGCAGTTATACGCCTAACTTCATGAAATGCCGACCAAAGAAAGATCTGTTGAAACGCATCGAATATGAAGCAAAAAAACTAAGCGGTGAAACGATATCAATGGCGAATTCTTCCGATCCGTATCCCCCTTGTGAAGCTGGATTGAACTTAACGCGAAAATGCCTCCAGATACTTTCAAGATGCGATTGCAAGATCCAAATAGTGACCAAATCCAATCTTGTCACACGAGACACGGACATACTGGCTGAAACGCACTGTGCAGTTGCTCTGACAATAACAACAGAAGATGAGCAAACCGCACGGCTGATTGAGCCGAATGCTCCTTCACCGTCAGAACGCTTGAACACAATAGAGATTCTTGTCGGCAAAGATATTCCGGTCTCGGTGCGCATAGACCCAGTAATCCCTTTCATAAACGAAAACCCAAAGAGGTTGATTGCCATTCTTGCTAGTATTGGCGTCAAGCATGTAACTTCCTCAACTTACAAGGTGAAACGCGATAACTGGCAGCGTCTCACTGAAGCCCTGCCTTCAGTTGCAGAGACATTGAAGTCATTGTATTTTGTGAAAGGTGAAAAAGTCAGTGGCTCAATTCTGTTGCCCACTGATTTGAGGTTGAAACTTATGATTCAGATTCGAAGCGCAGCCATCATCAATGGCTTGAAATTTGGGGTCTGTCGTGAGAACCTTGCGCATCTTAACACTGCACCCTGCGATGGTTCGTGGCTTCTGCAAGAGTAGGGTTGAAAGATGCACGCAAGAATTGTTATGTTGGTTGATCTGGACTACTTCTTTGCTCAGTGCGAGGAGTTGAGAGACCCCACTTTGAAGAATAAAGCCGTCGTGATCGCCATGTATTCTGGACGGACAGCAGAGAGCGGCGCTGTTAGCACTGCTAACTATGTTGCGAGGTATCATGGAGTAAAATCTGGAATTCCTTTGTTCTTAGCTAAGAAACGTTTGGAAGGGGTTGAATCGGTTTTTTTGCCTGTAGATTTTGAGTATTATGAGGGAATCTCCGAAAGAATAATGAGAATGCTCAAGTCTTATGCTGACATATTCGAGCAAGTTGGTATTGACGAAGCTTACTTGGATGTCACCAGAAGGGCTAGCGACGATTATGATGCAGCAAGGGAATTGGCTCAACAAGTTAGGTCTGAAGTGATGATTCAGACTCAGATCAGTTCTTCTGCTGGCATTGGACCTAACAAGCTTGTAGCTAAAATTGCATGCGAAATCGGGAAACCTAATGGCTTGACCGTTGTTACGCCTTCTGAAGTGATATCTTTCCTTCACCCCTTGCCTGTTGATCGAATCTTGGGAGTTGGACGCAAGACCGCCGCGAGATTGGAAAACTTGGGTGTGAGGACGGTCGGAGACCTAGCTGGATTCGATGCACAGAGGCTGACTGAGGTTTTTGGGAGAAAGTTAAGTATTTACTTTCACAATGCCGCCAACGGTGTTGATGATGAACCTGTTGAAGAAAGTGGTGAAGCAGAGTCAATAAGTCGAATTGCTACGTTGAAAGCAAACACTCGTAACCTTGCTCTTGTCCTTGACAGATGCACTGAATTGATTCATGAGATTCACAAGGAACTCGTGAAAAAGAAATTGCGTTTTAGGCAGGTTGGCATAACAGCAGTCTTGTCTGATTTGGCGATTCGAAGTCGTTCGAAAACGTTTGATCAGCCATCAAGAGACATAGAAACCATTTGTCGAGCTGTTCGTGAACTGTTCGAGAAGTTCCTTGCCGAATCTGATCTTGGTGTGCGCAGAGTGGGCGTGAGAGTGTCAGCTTTTGAAAAAGAGGAGCTCGCCCAGAAGCAACTAACAAGCTTCTTTACAAATCAATAACTTCTTGATTCTTTTGTGTTGCAGATAGATAGGCGTTAAGCAATTGTTTCCGTCTTCCGTGTTATTTAACGCTAATTCTCTTGTTGGAGGAATCTATTTCTCTCTGCGAAGTACCGACTGGTCTGAGTAATGTTTTCTAGAAGCTAACGAGAGAAGATACTGCCTCCAGGTCAAAACAGACCAAGCGCATCTTGCGGTGGGGTTAGATCATCAAGGAATAGCATCTGAAAATCCGCACATTGATCTTGCCACCTAAGTCTTGAACAACGAGTGGGAGCGGGGATTTCCGTTAGACTAAACTGGAGCCAGGTTCTGCAGCTTCCAGCAATAGTGATGATTAGCGATTTCCACGGTTCTGAAGGTTGGATCGTTCTCGTTGCAGCTGGGAAAGTGTTCAATTCAGAGAAATCGAGAAGTTACTGAAACCTAAGCAAATCGCAACGGCGGTGACCGTTGAATGTGCTGAGAACTACACTGCTTTGCTGTTTCCCACGGACGTTCGAGAGCACGGTGTCCTTATAGCGTTACAAGCTAATTGGTCAAAGATTGGAAGAAGGTTTGGGTTTTCCCTGAGACTGGTTGTTCCAAACAAGTATTTTCTAAAAGCGCCTCTTGGTTGCTCGCGTTCGTTTCACAAAAGAAAGAGTTGGGTTGTTGGGAATGCCATCGTTACAGCGGTATCCTCAATGTGCGGAAGAACGATTGCTTCTTGCGGTAGACTCGAAAAAACTCGAGTGCGAGTTCAGTGTAATCCGTCTTGGTCTTTTTCACATTTGCACTATTTCTCATAAAAATGTAAGGTGAGTCTAGCTCAATAATGCAGAGTTGCGAAAGAAGGCGGAATTGAATTGGTCTGTTGAAACCAGGCAGGCAGCGTGAGACCACCGCTCGGCTCAAAATTGAAGCTTGGGAGAAAACGACCGTGTCAAAGCTTAACGGTCAAACATGAGTTTGTGGAAACTTCGATCCTCTATAGGTCAGAGGGCACTGCGCAGTTTGTCGTCTGCTTATTATTCTGCCAGTAGTTCAATTCAAAGATTAATTGTCAACAAAAATTGTTTTTATTCTGCGCTAGGGTTATTTGAAACTTGGAGCGTGAGGTCAGACCATGCAGTTCACGGAAGCCAAAGTGGGAAGAGTTTTTGTGTTGCGATTGCGTGATGGCGACCGCCTTCCGGGCGTTATTGAATCCTTTGCTGCTCAACAGAAAATCACTGGTGCGCTTTGTTTTCTTGTTGGCGGTGCAAAGGAAGATAGTTGCGTTGTGGTTGGTCCAGACAGAGGCGATGTTGAGAAACCTGAAGCTATGATTACACTTCTTCGTGGGGTTCATGAAGCCTGTGGTGTGGGAACAGTATTTGTTGATGCAGAGGGTATGCCTAAGCTTCACATGCATGCCAGTTTTGGTAGGAACGACAACACTGTGACAGGTTGTGTGCGCAGGGGTGTTGATGTGTGGCGTATAGGTGAAGTGGTGCTTGTTGAGTTGATTGGAGCGAACGCTATAAGGCTGAAGGATAGCGTGACGGGATTCGAGTTTCTTGAAGTCAGGTGAGTCGTTTTCCTAGGAGAAAGCGAATATTGTTATGGTTCTTGGGAATTTGCCGACTCTGTGCTCATTCGCAAACAATTCTGCCTCATCGAGTTTTAGGTAGATCTCCATTGCAGTCAAGTTAGATTTGAAATAGGGAGTGTCGCCACCATATTCATAGAGGAACAGATACTTAACATTCTGTTCTTTGCAGAGTTCTATCAGAGCAGTCACATTGAAGTCTGGTGTGAACGAGTCAACTGGTAGCTCAGGGTATTGAAACACTTGGTTCGGTCTTGGCTTGCTCGCTTGGAGATAGAACTTCACCATGTCCCTGTTGAAGAGGTTGAATGCAGCCAAAACTACTATCGATTCATTCTCCTTCATATTTCGAGTTGCATAGTTTGTTGCTTCTTCGATCGGTATGTGCACTTGGTCTCTTGCGACCATCTGGTACGCATTGTAGCTGCTGTAGCTGAGTGAAGATATCACGAGAAGCACAAGTGATATGCCGGCAATTTTGAGAAAACGTTTCTTGTTCAAGTTTGTGTCTTCTCTGTTCCATGTTTCAGCAATTTTCCCGTAAGCAAAAAAAACAGCATTTGCTGCGCTGACAGCTAAGACGGGAAAAAGCGGTGTGACATAGCGCCACTGTTTGTTAGGAATAAACGTGAAAAAAGCGTAGACCACAGCGAACCATATGAGAAGAATTTTGTCTTCTGTTTTCCTTCTATAGGCAAACAAGCCAAGCCCAAACAAGCCAGTGATGTAGATTGGCAAGGAGACCGGGTGGACTGGGATATCGCTGAAAGGCCAAGTGATTTCAATCAGATAGAAAATGGGCGCAGGAAACCTTTTGCTGTAGTCTGCTCGATCTTCACCGCCGACCTGCATTGCATAGATCAATTCTCCGATACCTGCGGTGCCGCTTGTTTGATAGAGGACCAGCAGCCATGGGGCGATCATAGAAAAGGCAATGATTGGCACGAGTAGGAACTTTGCAAACTTCGCCCGTAGCCTGTTTCTGTAAAACAGTGGGATGCAAATAGCCAGTACGATTCCTGCCACCACAATCTGATACTTTGCTATGAATCCTATTCCGAGAGATAGGCAACCCAAAATCAGGGCTTTGTCTTTTTGAGTCTTGATCCATGTGAGGAAGAAGAACATGGAAAGAGAAAAGAAGAAAACAAGCGCTGTTTCCAACATGGCTACCCTCGAGACCCAAACCAAGCCTGGCATTGTTCCCAATGTTATGCTTGAGAGTAGGGCAGTTCTTGGTCCATAGAATCTGTTGGCCAACTCGAACAAAACCCAGACCGATAGCAGTAGGAAGGTCACGGCTGTCAAACGCCCAGAAAAAACGGATATTCCTAGCAGTTTGTAGAACGCTGTGGTTGTTATGTCATAGAGCGGAGGGTAATATCCATAGGTTGTGAGGTATTCTTGTGTTTGTCCTCGTGCGAGAAGCAGTCCTCCGTACAGGTGAGGCATTTCATCCCATTGGATCCACATGTAGCCAAGGTTAAGCAAAAGAACAGAGGCATAAACAATAATGAAAAAGAGAAGTGCGAGTCGCCATCTTCCAAATCCGGTTGTCAGTCTTGATAGGAAGCTTTTGCGGTGTGTATCCGTCAATATGCTTGCAGTAGCGTTGAAAATGTCTGGTGATTTTATGGCTTTTCCCTCTTTTCGTGCGGAACAAGCTTTGATTGTTACTTCTAAAAAAGTTTTGTCAAAACTGGTTAGATTGTTGTCTGGGCGAATTCTGCAAAAACGATTTATCAAAGTAGTCTTCTTCTTCACAGAGGGAAAGGTCCGTTACGTTGAGCACTTCAAGGCAGAAGCCGAAGATTTCAGTGCTTTTGCCCGTTCATAATGAAGTATTGCAAATCAAGAGGTGCATTCAAGAGGTTGGGGCTGCTACTGGCTGTTTCTCGGATTCATACGAGATAATAGTTTCAGAAGACGGGAGCACCGATGGCACGGATGTGGTTCTTTCAGAGTTGGCGTTGAGTGATCCCCACCTTCGTGTCATGCACTCTGAGATCCGCTTAGGTAAAGGTAAAGCCATAAAGAAAGGAATTGAGCAAGCTAGTGGCGAGATAATTTTTTTTATGGATGCTGATTTGGCTGCGAGTTTAGAGTACCTGCCCAGATTGCTTGAGGAGGTTCAAAAACACGGCGGTCTAGCCATCGGCTCAAGACATGTCAAAAGCTCAATCGTAAAAAGGCACGCCTCCAGGACATTTTCCAGTTTAATATACAACCTTTTTGTGCGGTTGCTTTTCCTTGATGGCATTCATGATCATCAGTGCGGGTTCAAAGCAATGAGCCGGAAAGCAGCTAAATCGGTCTTGGATGTCAAGTCTAACGGGTTCTTCTTCGACACTGAAATGATTCTGCGTTGCAGGAGACAAGGTTTCCAAGTCGTGGAAGTCGGAATTGAATGGGTAGAAAGACGCGGAAGCAGCAAGTCAAAGGTCAGAGTTTTTCAAGATGCAAAGCGTATGGGCTTCGACTTGCTAATGTTTAGATTAACTAGCTGAGAAGGTTCTCTAGTCTCGCTGATCTGTGTATTCTTAGGTCAGTCTTGTTCCGATTGTTTTTGGTGGGTATTGAGCGGTGCTTTGGCAAATAGTTGTCCGCTCCTTCTTGATGAAGCTGTGTACCACTTGCCTTCGTTGGACTTTGGGAGAACAATCAGACATGCTATTGCTGGTTTTGGGCTTTCTTCTGGGGGTATTGGGTTTTTACGTTACGTTTGAGGTTTGTTTTCTTCTATCGCATTGTAGAAACCGGTTTCTTGTCTTTTTGTTCTTTTTGAGGAAATGTGGAAAACATCTGCTCAGTGCCTATCTTGGGATTTGACCAATTCTGGATTTTCTCCATTTGGGTAGTTTTGTGTCGTTGAAAGTCAAGACGTTGGTCTTCTTGGCATGTTTGGTTATGATGAGTTATGTTTCATTGAAGATCTTGCGAAAGGCTTCTTTTTTCTAGAAAGTGGGCAACTCAATGGGTATTGCTCGAGTTTTCTGTCGCGGGCAAATACATACGCTCAGTGTATTCTTTCATCATTCTACAGGCATTGTAGGTGGGGCTTATCGTTCTGATGGCATCTTTTGCGATTTTAATCCATTGATGTGGTATGCCTTTGCGGTCGCGTTCGTAGTAGAGCGGGACAATTCTGTTTTCAAGTAGATGGTACAGCGCTTCAAAGTCATTTCTATCTTCGTCCGCTGGGCTCCCTCCTTGGAAATTATCGATTGCCCAACCATTGAAACCGTTGTATGCTTCATCCCACCATCCGTCTCGGACACTGAGGTTTATTACACCGTTCATTGAAGCTTTCATGCCGCTGGTACCACATGCCTCCTGAAGCCTACGTGGATTATTAAGCCAGACATCGGCTCCACGAACGAGTTCACGAGCTAGCATCATATCGTAGTCCTCTAGAAAGGCAATCCTGCCTTGGAAGCGCCGATCCATTACTAGCTGATATGTACGTTTCAGGAGTTGCTTTGATCGAAAATCTGCCGGGTGGGATTTTCCAGCGAACACTATTTGCACTGGCCGAAGGGGGTTTGTGACTATCTTCTCGAGGCGTTCAGGGTCGGAAAAAATCAGGTACGGTCTTTTGTATTCGGCGAATCGGCGGCTGAAGACAATAGTTAGGGCATAAGGATCAAGCAGAGAGCCCATTGCTATTACTTGTTGGGTTGTTGCCGTCCCCTCAGTCCAGCGCTTCTGTGCTCTTTCTTGTATTGCTGTGAGTAATCTGTTTTTCATTTTTTGACGCAGCTGCCAGAACTGTTCGTCTGGAATTGCAACCACACAATTCCAAAGCTCTCTATCGGTTTGCCTTTCCCTCCAATCCTTTCCAAGCTGCCTTTCGCAGAGCTCCGCGATTTCCGGCGCTTGCCAACTGGGCAGATGCACACCGTTGGTCACATATGTGATGTGGTTTTCTTCTTGTGTCTGCCATATTTTTCGCCATATTTTTCTGGCGACCCCTCCGTGCAGTTTGCTCACAGCATTTGACTGACCGGAAAGCCGCAGGGCAAAGGCTGTCAGACTGAACTTGCCGGGTTCAAGCCCTTCATAGTGGCCGAGTCTCAGAAAGCTTTCTCTGTCGATTCCAATGGATTCACAGAAGCTCTGCAAGTATTGATCAATGAGTTGATGAGGGAATATGTGGTGTCCAGCTTGTACTGGTGTGTGCGTTGTGAAAATTGTGCTTCGGCGGACCCTTTCTATCGCCGATTGCAGAGATAGTCCTTTGCCGCATTCTTCTCGAAGACGCTCCAGCATCATGAAAGCCGTGTGGTCTTCGTTTGCGTGCCACACGATCGGGTTGATTCGAAGCTCACGGAGTGTTCGAACTCCCCCTATCCCAAGTGTGATCAGCTGGCAAATGCGTTCTTCTTGGTCGGCCGTGTATAGACGCGCCGAAAGAGTTCGATCTTTATGGTCGTTTTCCTTGACATTGGTGTCTAGCAGATATAGCCTTGTTCGCCCTACGTTAACTTGCCAAACTTGGACGTGCAGTTGACGATCAGCAAGCTGAACAGGGATCAGAGGACCACATGCTTGTGGCCATGCGCAAGGCGATATTGGGATCTCCCCAAAATCCAGTTGGGTGTAGACTTCTTGTTGATCTCCTTCCGCAGACATTCGCTGTTGAAAATAGCCTTGGGGATACATGAAGCCCACTCCGGATAGCGGTAATCCTAGGTCAGATGCTTCTTTACAGATGTCTCCAGCTAGAATGCCTAGTCCGCCGGCGTATATTGGGAGAGAATTATGTATCGCATATTCAGGTGAGAAATAGGCAATTTGTCCGTTGAAGGTATGGGGGAGTTTCTGGTTGCACCAGGCGCTTTCATTCGTCATGTAGCTGTCGAATTTCTGCATTGTAGCGTCGTAGAGTTCTAGGAATGCTTGGTCTGTGGCTGCTGTTTCGATTCTTTCTTGTCTAATTTCACGAAGCTGTTTCACTGGGTTTTGACCGCTGTTTCGCCACACTTCGTAGTCAAGTGAACGGAATAATTGCCTTCCTTCTTCGTTCCAGCTCCACCACAGATTCTGTGACAGCTCCTGAAGTCTCTCTATGCGCTTAGGAAGTAGCGGTTCGGAATGATGTTGGGCGCTCATGTAGTCTGCCTGATCGATAATGCCGGATTCGATTTATTATTTTTGGTTTAGTTTATGCCATTGCGTTGGTGTTCTCGGCGTTTTTTTTGAAAACTCCGCTTTTTTCCAAGTGCTGCAAGAGCAACAGTTGTGAGGGTTAAAAACAAAAACGCGCCGCCAAATATCGCAAGTGGGGCTCTGAAAGGGGCTTCTGAATGTAGTACATTGGTGCTCGGCAGCCCTGCCAAATATGCTGCTAGAAAGACGCTCATGAAGACAGCGCCTACTCCTTGCAGAGTAAACAAGAGCTTTTCTGTCTTCTTGTCAATGGTTCTCGATTGTATTCATTTACACCTTTTGTTGAGTCAACTTTCTTGGTTTTCATATTTAAGGTTGATCGTTTTTCGTGATTTTCGAAGACTTTCCCCTCCTTCAGGGTTCTGGATGGAGCTTGATTTGCTGAACCACAAGCATAATATGAAACTGGTTATGAATGTTTTTCAAACGGACTGGTGGTTACTGTGGCTTCGCCGAATTTCTATTCGCCCTTCAAAATAGGGATGTTCATTGTCACCCTGTCTTATTTTCTGTTTACTTTTCATGCAATGTTCACGCTTGCTTGGTGGGGGGAATGGGAGTTTTTTGATGGTTCAGGTGCATTTTGGGTCTTTATTAGCGATATCACTGCGACTGTGGGTCTTGGTTTCAGAGTCTTTGCTAGTCTGCTGGCTTTTGGAGCAGTGTTGTTCTACTTCGTCAGAAGGGGGCTTTCTGACTCAACAAAGCTGAGGATTCTGCAGTTAGTTCTTCTTGCTGAAGCAGTCTATTGGATGCCACTGGTCGTTTCAGGAGTTATGGGTATTTTGCCTGTGGCGTCTGGGTTTTTTGGAAGATTTGCCATAGGGTCACTAGTAGCAACAGGTATCCCTTGCCTTGTGGAAGCTATAGTTATGCCTTTTGCTTTGATCAAAATAGTGCTTGAATTGCGGAATAGGGCGTCAGCCACTGGCGCGATAAAGTGGGGACTGATTGCTGGCACACTCTACATATTGGTTTTGTGGCTCAACAACATGGGAATGTGGATCTTCACTTTGCTTCAGAAGGGCACTGGCTACCTTTTCTCTTTCCCTGAGAACTTAATTAGTTTCTTTTTGACTACAATTGGCTTGTTTGTGCTGCTGATGTTCGCAGCTAGTTTTGTGAAGAAGTCAGCTGGTGCAGACAGCTTGGCAAAGCTCAACCATAGAGTAGCAGGCGCCATTATCGTGGCTTTAGGACTGTATTTCCTATGGAATTACTTATCTTGGATTCTTTTTGACACGCCTTGGAGTGATTGGTTTGCGTGGTTTCTAGGACACAATTTAGACCTTTGGCTTTTGTCAATTCCGCTAGTTGGAGTTCCTCTGCTCTTGGTGCGGAGGGATTCTTGATTGTGGAATTCATGCTCCTCCATATGTTGTAAATGGGTCAATACATTTAGTCTCGTCTCAAGCGATGCTGCTTTCCTGAAAGAATGTGAATTATGAATTCAGATTATTGGGTCATAAGTTAGTTAAGTATATAGAGTGTTTAGCTTGTCTTCAGAGGAGAAATATGACCTATCAAACAAATGCAAAGAAAAGGAAAAACCTGAAGCTGAAGATGGCGAAGGTATTCAACGAGAAGATTCAGATGCTTTCACCTGATTTGCAGGAAGTGCTGCTCGACGATGTCGTCACTGCCTTTGAGAATCGATTGACCGTGTTAAGCAGAGCAAGCGTTAGTATGCAGTGTTTGGCTGGAGTAACAGAGGGTGTTGAGTTTGAGACGATCCAAACTTGAAATGTATGTTGATATACTTTCTGTGTTGGCTCAGCGCGGTCCATTGAAGCTTACGCATATCATGTACAAGGCTAACGTCAATTGTTCTGCTCTCAGCGAATACTTGGATTTTCTCTTGAAGCAGGGGCTGGTCGAAGAGCGTAACGTGAAGAAGAACCGAATCGTCTATGCGGTTACTCAGCGCGGTATGACAGTGATCAAGAGCTTTAGGGAACTTAAGCAAGCTTTGCCAATCGCTGAAGAAGACCAAAGACGCGTGCCGCCACTGTTCTAAGGCGCACTGTTGTTTTACTTCATCTCTTTTCTTTTTTTGGGAAGTCAACAGACTGTTGGCTCTTGGCTGGAAATTTGTTATCTTGGATACGGTCTAGGTTTGTTCAATTTCCTCAAGAGAGATTTTGAACAATTGTTTTATAGCACAGTGTCGTTTTGGAACTGTCTGAGTCACCTGAGGAGTTATTGGGGCTTCGATGGGAAAGAGAGCTGTTTGCGTATTCATTCTTTTTACTGTTTTGTCTTTTGGTTTGAACTTCATATCAAACGCTTTCGGTCAACCAGAAAATGTTAGGGTTCTTAGTTACAGTTGGTACGTTGATTCGATAGGCTATTTTGTCGTGGTTGGCGAGATTCAGAACATCGGTTCCGACACTATTGATTCAGTAATTTTGAGCGGAACAGTCTACACTATCGATGGCACACCCCAATCAGAATCGTATACGCAAGCATTTGTGAGATACTTGGTTCCACAACAGAAGGCGCCTTTTTACATGGAGTTTCCGAGTACCAGTGGCGATTTGAGCTGGCTTTCGCTCGGTCTCGAGCGCGTTGATTTTGTGGTCAATCAAGCGAATGCAACAGCTAGTTACCAGTATCCGCATCTTGTGATCAAAGTCAATTCGGCTGTGGTGGCCGCTGATGGGGTTTACTGGGTAAGCGGAACGGTTCAGAACACCGGTACCCAAACGGCAAGGAACATTCGAGTTATTGGAACATTCTATAATGCTTCGGGCAGCGTGGTCGGGGTGGGTTATACAAATGTTCTTGATCCTGCTTCGCTCGGGCCTTCCGGTACCGCTCCATTTAGGGTTGGTGCTTTCGACCTGAATCAGACAGAGGTGCCTTCCAGACTTAGAATTTCGAGCTACGCGCTTCTGGTTCAGACCGAAGGACCTATTCTATTAGGGACTCCCCCTTTCTCCTTTCCATCCACAGGCTCTACTAACTCTTCTTCATCTGATTCTGCAGTTGCCGACCAGACAACATCTTTTTCTCTTCAACTGCTCAGCGTAGCAGTTGTTGCGGTGGTCATTGTCGGGATTGCTGGGATATCGCTTGCGTTGAGAAAACGCAGGTTCGCACCTGTAAGAAAGCGGAAGTCTAAACCCTATAGAATAAGGAATTAATGGACTCCGACTTCTGATTCTCTTGTTCAAAATTATTGCTTATTGCGGGCGTTCCCAAACATGACTTGGGGGAGCATTCAATTGATCTTGACTATTCTTGGTTTCATGTCACCTTGGATGCCAAGTCTCTTTGCTTCCTCGAGTTGGAGCAGGCAATCAACATTGTATGCGTCGTTGAAGGTTTTGTAGTTTGCCATTTGCAGAAATGCGCCATCAACCGAGATTGGTGAATTTGATGCGAAAATGCCTATGTCCTTCATCGTGATGTTCCCTGGATTTGGTCTGCAGTCACAATATTGTGTGATGTCTCTGGCGAAGCTCACATATGAGACTTTGTTTGGTTTGAAAGTTGAAAGCACTCCATATGCTGCCGAAGCGAGTGCTTTGAGGATGTTATCTTGGTTCACAAGTTGTATGGCCTCTTCTGGGCAGTTGTTCATGCAGAATGGGCATCGCATGCACCTTGGAGAGGTGTTTCTCGCCTTACCGTCAATAATTTCTGGCAATTGCATTTCGCAAGATTCTCTGCATTTTCCGCATCCAGTACATTTTGATTCGTCAATTCTCAGGTCTATTGTTCTATGTTGTCTCAGCTTCCCTACCCGTGAGGTGCAGCCCATGCCTAGGTTTTTTATGGCCCCGCCAAAGCCGGTCAATTCATGTCCCTTGTCATGTGTGACCACTATCATTGCATCTGCCTCAGCTATGACGCCGCAAACTTCGATTTGTTGCAGTATGCCTTTTGTTTCAATGGTTTTGTAGTTTTCGCCCAGCAGTCCATCTGCCACGATGAAGGGGACCATGTTGAAGCCGTTCATTTGTGCTGTTATCATGTGGTCATATGCATTGCTCCGTTGGGCATGGTAATATGTGTTGGAGTCCGTCAGAAACGGTTTGCCCCCTGCCTCTTTGACTCTCCTTGCAATGTCGTGGACAAAAAAGGGCTGTACATAGTACGGGTTGCCGAGTTCTCCCACATGAAGCTTTATCGCAACTAGATCGCCTTTATTGATGCAATTAAAAGTTCCAGCTTCATCATAAAGACGCCTACTTTCCTCCATTAGGTCGCCCTGCGTATTCCAAGGTGTAAGAAACACTGTCATTTTTCATTAGCACCTGCCTTTTCGGGTTGCTTAACAGTCCACCGTCAGTATTAAACGATTTTATTCAGCAACATAACTGTGTTTCCAGTCAATTTTTGGATTGCCAGCACCTCGTTTCAGTAGAGTCTACGGTCACGAAAGCCTTGGTTTCTAATGTATTTTAGCTTCTCTAGGTTCTGGTTTGTGCCTTGCTTGAATTAGGACAAACTTTATATTTCGTTTGAGGGTTCTTTTCGTCGTACACTTTTGGGTGTACTATAGTATAGGAGAAAAAAGAGAATGGCAAGAAACAGAACTAGTTCAGCGATCGCTATTATGCTAACATTGATGATTGTTTTGGCAATCGGTGCAGTACCATCAGCATTTGCGCAAGCTGGAGTATCGAAAAACACTTTTGCCTTCATAGGTGCTATGCCTAACCCTGTTGGAGTGGGTCAGGAAACCCTTGTCACAACAGGAATTACTCATGCTACCGCATGGCCCCAACCTGGCTGGTACGGTGTAACAGTGACTGTCACAAAGCCAGACGGCACCACCCAAACGTTGGGTCCGGTGACTACTGATACGACTGGAATGACAGGCATTACTTTCAAGCCAACCGTGGCTGGCACTTATTATCTGCAGACTAACTTCCCTGAGCAGAGGATTCTGTACACGGCAGCTGGCACCCTTGCGAATACCACGATGAAGGCAAGCACTAGCGACAAGTTTGAGCTCATAGTGACAGCGGAGCCTCGCGAGTACTATCCAGGTTTGCCGTTACCCTCTGGTTTCTGGACTCGCCCGATCAACGCGCAGTTCAGAGATTGGGATGGAATCGCAGGCAACTGGCTTAATATACGCGGATACAACAATCGCCTTCCACCGGGCAACGATGATGCGCCAGAAACAGCTCACATTCTGTGGGCTAGACCTTATGCAGAAGGCGGACTCGTTGGAGGCGTGGATTTGGATGCTGTAGACATGGCTCAGATTAGCTACGAGCACGGAGATGCATATGAGGGCAAATGGAGCAACCCTGTAATTATGAACGGTGTTCTCTTCTATACCCAGCATGCAGCGCAGAGTGCAGTGTGGAATTACACTGGCTACGAAGTAGAGCAGAAAACTGTTGCAGTGGATCTGCACACGGGCAAAGAACTCTGGAACAAGGTTCTCGGCAACAACGAAAGGCAGGCTTTCGGTCAGATAATGTATTGGAAGACAATGAACCAGTACGGCGCATTTTCATACTTGTGGACAACAGTTGGAACTACATGGAATGCATACGACCCATTCACCGGACGCTGGGAATATAGAATTACAGGTGTACCTTCAGGAACCAGAACAGTTGGCCCGATGGGGGAAATCTTGGTTTACACGATACAGAACAAGGCGGGCTGGATGACAATGTGGAACTCAACTGAATGCGTCTATAGGACTTACATGAAATGGTACTTGTCTCGCCCTGCTGATGCACCTCTAGCAGAGTACTATGCAGGCCGCTGGAGACCCCATGGCATCATATTCAATGGAACGGAGGGAATACAATGGAACGTCACGATACCACTAGGTCTACCCGTCGATACGCCTGGCACGGCTGCTATTACTTCCAACATACAGACAATTGTAGGTAACGACAGAATAATCGGCAGCAACACCAACTGGGCTGGCGGCGCCGCTCAACCGAACCCTGTCTTCTGGGCATTAAGCATCAAACCTGGTCAACAAGGGCGTTTGCTGTTCAACAGAAGCTGGACGCTGCCTCAAGCTGACGTTCACGTGGACTTAGCAGGGTCTGAACCTGCAAGCTTAGCAGACGGTGTATTTGTTGTGTCAGTAAAAGAGCTGAGAACCCACTACGGCTTCAGCCTCGACACTGGAGCACAACTTTGGGGTCCGACGGCGCCGGCAGAGCCCTACCTGAGCGTGTTCACCAACCTATACATGAATCCGTGGGGGCAAGCCATCATCAAGTACGGTAAGCTCTACACGGCTGGCATGCAAGGTGTCGTGAATGCCTATGACGTTAAGACTGGCAAGCTTCTTTGGACATATGCGATAAAAGACCCATATACTGAACAGCTTTTCAGCTCAGACTGGCCCGCACCTATCAACTTCATTGTCGACGGAAAAATCTACTTATTCCATCAGGAACACTCCGCTAACACACCAGTACCGCGCGGTGCACCTGCAGTCTGTCTCGACGCAGAAACGGGGGAAGTAGTCTGGCGGATCGATGGTCTGCGGCTCGGTTCTCGCTGGGGAGGACAGCCAATCATAGGAGACAGCATAATCGCAGCCTTCAGTTCATATGACAACCAAGTTGTTGCATTGGGCAAGGGGCCAACTGCCACAACAGTCACAGCTCCAGACATCGGCGTACCTTTCGGAACACAAGTCACGATAAAAGGCACTGTGAGAGACATATCCCCTGGCACTGAAGACGCAGGCATCAAGCTGCGCTTCCCAAATGGCGTAGCCGCAGTAGCTGAAGAAAGCATGAATGACTGGATGAAACACGTCTACATGCAGTTCCCAGCTCCGATGAGCTGCAAAGGTGTCGAAGTAACAATCAGCGTACTCGACGCCAATGGCAACTTCCGCGATATTGGCAAGGCGCTATCTGACACATCTGGCTTCTACAGCCTATCATGGAAACCTGACATCCCAGGAAAATACACAGTTGTAGCAACATTCGGCGGTTCAAAGGCTTATTGGTCTTCATACGCAGAAACTGCTTTCACAGTGGAGGAAGCACTGCCGCCACCAGCTGAGCCTGAGCCGCAACCACCATCAATGACTGACACCTACATCTTGATTTCGGCTATTGCTATAATTGTAGCGATCGTTGTGGGATTTGCAGTAGCGATATTCGTGCTGAAGAAGAAATAGTATGTAATCCAAAATGGCTAACACTTCCCCTTTTTTGTTTTAGATCATCAAGATACGAATTTAGGTATCCGTTTAGTTCATGCCAATTTCGCCATAGAGCAACTGTAAGTTTTATCTCCTTAGGCATGAGACTGAATACTAAAATCTTAAAAATGAATTAGACTAAGGAGATAATTGGGGTTTGGCAAAATGGATCTCCTGTCAGTCTTCATTCAGATAATTGTAGGCGTGATAGTGCTGGCTCCAGTGCTGTGGCTTTCTGGAAGGTTGCTTGCAGGAAAAGATAAGGCCAAGTTTACCGATGCCATCTGGATTGTCGTTCTGGGCGTTGTAATAGGGGCTATCGTTGGCGCCTTTGTGGGCGGTTTGGTAGCTGCTGCAATCATGTTTGTCGTTTGGCTGGCTTTGATAAAGCACTTCTTTGATTGTGGCTGGTTGAAGGCCTTCGTGATTGCTGTTGTTGCAGTGATAATCTTTGTAATCATACTTGCGGTACTGGCTGTGATCGGAATAGGAATATTGGCAATCGGATTCTAGCTCAGTGCAATTCTATTCTCTCTTCTTTTTTCTCAGTCAGATAAGATGCAACCAGAAGCCTCAGCTTGCAACTTGATTTTTCGCTTCAGGTCTCGTACGTACGGTTGATTAAGCAAATTCAGGCTGAAGCTAAACTCGCACAGCACGCTTGAGCTTGAACCATCTGAATACAGCAACGCCGGAAAACTAGGTGTGATGTTCTCCTCTCACGGGGCAGGTGTACCATTTCCAAATTTCGTGGGCCACTTTGTCTGAATACCCCGAATGCCGAAGCTCAGACTTGAATGCTTGCTGGGTTTTCCTGCCCATATTCGACCCACTTTTACCTTTTGGCTTCTCCAAAACAAAGATAAACCTTTTGGATCTCAAATACTACTTGTAGATTTGAAGAACAGAAATACACTGCTCAGAAAGGTGTTTAAGATTTGCGCGCTGGCTTGTCGAGACTGTGTGAAAACTCTTCGTTGGCTTGCGCGTTAGGTCTTCGTCTTGCCACCAATCAACGAAAATTCCGCTTCCTCTTTACTTCCCTTTCTCCCTCAAAGTAACAACTAAAACGCCTGCATCAATGCTGGTCCAAGAATGTTCAAAGCACGCCTCATATTATTAGCCAGCATGGTGAACCCCACCTCACCCGCAACCCTCCCAAGCCCTTTAAGCAACAAAGAACCCTGATTAAACGCACGCTTCATCGTCCCAAACGGATGCTCCACAATCCTTTTTCTTGAAGCCAGCTTCTCAGGCTCACGCAGCATCCTCTCCTGCATACCATCCAGCACCTCAGCATGCTCCCAACGCCACAACGCCCGACCATGCTTATTCCTGGTGCATTTCTTCAAAAAGAATCCACACTCAAAACACTCATCCGTACGGTAAACCCTAATGGTCTTCTCGTGCGCACGATCCACATAACTCATCTCAAGCGTTTTGCCAGCAGGGCAGAGAAACGTGTCCGTATCCCCATCGTAAACGAACCTGTCGCTGTGAAAATCCATAGTCGGAATACCAATCCTCTTAACAAACCCAACTCCATACCTGTTCTGCTCAGGCACATAAGGGGCAACGCCGTTATCCACGCACTTCTTGATTTCCAAGAAGTTGAAAAAGCCCTTATCCCCAACCGCATCCAGACTCGTGACGCCAAGCGTTTCTTTTGCTGAGATAGCGATGGCGCTGAGCTGAGAATTATCATTTGGCGAATTCGTAACATCATAATCCCCTATCAGATGGTTCTTGGCGTCAACGGCGACATGGCTGTTGTAGCAAGGCTCAATCATGCTCCGATTCTTCATCAACCTGCTGTCCGAGTCAACCAAAGACACTTCGTTCAGATTGGACTCTTTGAGTTTAGACAAAATCTCATTAGACCTTAGGCGTAATTGGGTTTTGTCAGCTTTACGAGCGATTAGCTGTCAGGAATGCAACAAGTTGGCGATACAATTATATCATTACGAATGGTCAAAGCACTGAAACTTTAAAAATTCTGCGCTCATATAATAACGCTAAGGTCTATTGTACTCGTCTTTGCACTTCAGAAGCTTCTTCACTTTCTCTTCAAGTAGGTCTGCGTGTTTGGATTCACCCTTCTCCTCTCTGCGATCATCTTCCTCCATTTCCTTGATGTACTTTGACACGCGTTCATCGATTACTCTGAGCCTGTACGCGAGGTTCTCACGGTGGTAGTTGTTATCTACGGAGTTTACTGCCTTGAACTTAACGCCATCAACAGCGACAAGCTTTGCGCCGTACAGGTCGAGGTTCAGGCAGAGCTTGACGAACTCTTTGAAAACGCCCTTGATGCAGTCTACGTTGTCTCTGCGGAAGTCGGCTATGGTTTTGAAGTCGGGAGCTAGCTTTTTCATGAGCCACATGACCTCGACGTTTCTGTGGCATTCGCGTTCCAGTTTTCTGCTTGAGCGGATCTGGTTGAGGATCCGTAGACGTAGAGTTTGAGGAGGTCTGATGGGTCGTATGATGGCCTTCCAACTTCGGCGAGAATTGAGTGTTTGAAGCCTGAACTCTCCATATTGAGGCTGTCGACGAAGGCATCGATGAACCTGACTGGATTTTCCTTGTCCACGTATCCTTCCAAGGTGTCTGGGAAAAGGGCGGTTTGGTCCCTGTTGAGTCCTTCTACGTGTTCGCTCATGGCTCATCAGCTGCTCTAAAGCTAGACTAGATTTAAGTTTTACGGTGAATAGCCCTCAAAGCAAGAGACTTTTCACACAGTCTCGACAAACCAGCGCGCATGCTTTCGGCGGAGTAATAGAACCTGTTTGTAAACTATCTATGCGTTACATGTCTACTACACAGTCAGCGAATTTTGCTTCCGAAGGTTCAACAGATGAATAGATCACCGTTCCCCCTTTGTCCGTGTGAGTTTTAAGCAGCTCCATAACCTTCGAGCCTATAGAAGGATCAAGATTTGATAAAGGCTCATCCGCAACCAGTAAAGGGGAACCTTTGAGCACTGCCCTCGCGATGTCAACTCGTTTTTTCTCTCCAACGCTAAGTCTTGAAGGCATATGATTGAGCCTGTCTGACAACCCTATCTGACAAAGAATTTCAATCGCTTCTTCCTTTCTAGTTCCAATAACTCCGGTCAAGTTCTCAAGAGCAGTCAAGTATGGAATCAGCAACGGCTCCTGAAATGAATATGCCACTTTCTCCCTTCTTATTTCACCCAGTTCCGACTCGCACAGCCCGCTAGTTTCTACCCCGTCGAGAAGCACAACCCCTTTGTCTGGGGCAACTATCAATGCAACAACTTTGAGGAGTGTGGATTTTCCGCACCCACTCCTTCCGATTATGCAAATGGACTGGGCTTTCTCAGATTCAAAACTGAAGTTCTCTAACACTCTTATAGCTCCATATGACTTGTATACACCATCAAGTTTCAGCATTGCTAGTACTCCCTGAGCAGATTATCCAATCCCATTCTTTTCATCCTCCAAACCGCAAAGCATGCTGCACTAGTTGAAACTATTAATGAAATGGCGATGCCTGAAGCCCAGGTTCCTTGTGTAACAAGCAAGGGAATCTTGAGAGTTTCACCATATGCTTGAAAAGAATATGTAATTTGGCTGCTTATGATTGCAGAGAGCAGAATACTCAGCACGCCAGCGATAACTCCCATTACTAGATAGTAGTATAGGAAGAGCCTGTTGACCCTATGCCAGCTCCATCCTTGCGTTACCAATAGACCTGCTTCCCACCTCCTTCTGCCAGAAAAAACATAGGAAAAAACAAAGATAATGCTAACGACGGAGAAAAGAGATGCAACTCCGATTAGGTCGTAGAGAGTCTGGCTGCCAGATTGGAATGATAATAGGGTCTGCACTGTTGCCTCATCATATATAACAGAATACCCCGGATAATTGACGAACATTGATTGCACTTCGTGAGCAATCTGTTCAACTTCCTCTATGCTTTGAGCCTTTACTATGACGTAATTTGTTCCTTCGCCGCCAAACGTCTGATTGAAAAGCTGTGTTCCCAGCTCATTTTCCAGAAAAGTGGAATTCCATAGAACGTCAACCTGCTGCAGCATAGGGTTGTAGGGCATCTGCCCGACAGCCGTTGCGTTAAAATGTATATATTCGTTGCCATAGGAATCACGGAAAAACTTGTCGTCTGAGATCCCTGTATTCGAAGCAATCGAGAAACCTACTGTGCGTGTTTCACTAATTGTCAATGTGCTTGCTGCTGCGCCGTTGATCAAGAATTCTGCCTCGATTCCAGGAAATCTCCCCTTTGACAAACTGATTAGGGACTCCGGAAAACCCACTTGACCCCCAATGACAGCGCTTTTATGTCCTTCTATGGCACCCGTCATATTGAGACGGGTTCCATCAGCAAGAATCCACTCAATCTTTGAGCCAATGAAAAAAGTATAATTTGTTACAATTGGGTAGACCTCCTGAACGCCAGGAATTGAAGCTACTTTATCCGTAACATTTGCTGGAACTCTGGAAAGATAATTGTCCCACCCACTATTGTAGACAAAAACGTATGTTGCTACACTACTGGCATAAGATGAAAGCCCACTCTGCAGACTTGCACTTATTGACGGAACAACAATCCAAGTAGTCACACCAATTGTAAGCAGCCCAACTATGGCGATTGTCCACATTTTTTCTTTGCTTGTTCTGTACATCGCAATTCTTATTGTCACAAAAACTCACTCACACAGACGTAAGAAGATGCTATTAAGAATGAAAGGAACGCAATAGGTAATGTTCGTCTCATAGCGCTAATCTTCTGCCCTCTGCGGAATTGGATTATTGCTGACGATTCGGACAACAGCATTGACATACTCAGTAGTGCCTCCTTGTGCAGGTGGTTTCACATTTCCCCAAATTCCGTACCAAGTACCTGCACCAGAATGAGGACCGTAGCCAGGTGCATACAGCACATAGACCACAGGAGTTCCATCTAGAGGATAAACATATCCAGCTGCAAGCCAGTAACCAGATGGCGTAGCACTAACAATACCTGCAGCGATATCCAGTACGTTTGAATATTTTGCAGAGTGTGCACAATCGCCTGGAGAGATGGGAGGAGTTAAAGTCAGAGAATAATAGTGATAGCCCACATAGTATCCAGCAGATAGAAGCACAAACAAAGACAGTGCTAATAGAGAAGTTGCAGTGCTGAGGATGAGTAGTCTCTTTAATTTCAAACCTTTGTCACATCCTCCTCTCTGCTGCTTAATAACGATAGTCTCTTTTCTCATTCTTCCATTATTCCGTTTGTTGCGTCAGGACTTAAAAGTTTTCTTCGTGTCATGTCAAGTTTCGAACGTTACACTCGTAGAGCGTTGCTGGGAACGATTTTA
>CAZQCX010000011.1:0-46165 GCA_964591705.1 uncultured Candidatus Bathyarchaeia archaeon
CGACGCCCAGAGGGTATTTACGACCATGTTTTTCAATTAGGTGATGAACCATGTGGCGCGAGTGTGCGGTGTGGGTTGCAGCGCCAATACAACAGGATAAAAGAACCATACGGGAAGACTGAGCAGCCATGTCGATTCCGCAGGCACCCCGTTTCCCAGCTGTCAAATCACATTTGCCGTAAGTGCAGAGGCAGCAAAGATCACAAGCTGGCATGTAGAACGGCTTATACCTGTTAAGAAGTTTCAGGTCCCAATCCCTCAATGTGGTTAGCGAAGGCATCGGCGTCGGACCCATGGGCTCAGCCCAAGATGCGTCGACGATTTTGCCTATCGAAACCTCGAGATTCTTGACAAGACCCATGCTAGTTTTTATTTCGTCAACCTTCAAGCGCACGTTTTTCGTGGTCACTTCTGGAAACCTCTATTAAGGTTTTGTCATTACCAGCATTACAAACCATTTAAGCTTTTCTGATTTCTCGGGGCATAAGTCATGGTGCGTTAATAGAAAAGAAAGCTCATTTTGATAGTAAGCAAAACCTGAACTCCGTTAAAAATAGCCCGCAGCTTTCATTATTTCCTTAACTGAAGCATACGCCAAGTTGCTCGAAGGCAGATCCAGCAATGAGTCCCCTTCCAACACATATTCATCCACAGTTTCGTCTGATCTGATCTTTCCCAAATACTTGAATTTCAGCAAAGTTTCTGCGTGGACACCAAGTTCAGCTGGGAACCTGTATCCTCCTACGAGGTAGAAGTTGTCAAAATGCATGCTAACTTCTTGGGCTATGCGGTGAGCCCTTTGAACATGATCTAGGGATTTCTTCGAATGATCCAAAATGTCAAAAATGTCATTTACCTTGGAAGTGATACGTCTGTTCAAATGCTCAAGCCCAGCTGGCGAATCGATTAGCACGTACTTGTAATTCTTGGTTAATGACTCAAGAGCTCCTTTCAATGCCGAATTAGGCATACAGTAGCAACCTTCGACCCATTTGGTCCCTACTGCAAGAAAATCAAAATTGCCACTCTCGAATAGACCGCTTGACCAGATTCTGTTTTCCATTCTTTCTGTTGGCGGAATTCCGACCGTCGTGCCTCCCTGTTCGATAAAGGTGTTTACGAGAAGCTCCGCGATAGTAGATTTCCCAGCGGATTTCAAATCAATGCCTACCATTTCGGCTAGGTTTTGGTCAGGATCAGCATCAACAAGCAGCAAAGGGGATTCCCCTGAAGAGATGAAGTATTTTGCCATCAATGCCGTGAAACTTGATTTCCCTGTTCCGCCCCGACCGACCGTTACAAGAGTTTTCATTAGCATAAACCCCAATTACGCTTTGCTCAAGTTCCCCCTAAGTAGGATATCGCATATATTGTCTATGGCACGAACTGCTTCATTTTCTTTGCATTTGAGGGGTGTTTCCCCACGCATATCCGCGTCAATGACCGCTGGGTCAAAAGGAACAAGGGACAACAATGGCAGCATGTTTTTCGAAGCGAAATCCATCACGGCTTTTTCTTGAACCTTGCCCATTATCTTATTCCCGACTATGAAGAGGTTCTTCATGCCTGCAGCTGCTGCTAAGTCATAGATGTGTTTCGCTGTTTCCATGGCTTTCAGGTTCGAATCAACCACAATTAGCAGGGCATCGACCTGCCTGGCTGTGCCCCTGCCAATATGCTCGACACCTGCTTCCAGATCTAAGACAACGGCTTCCTCTCGCTCCACGATTAGGTGGCGCATTATGGCACGGATAACAGCGTTTGGGGCACACATGCAACCTGATTCCATCGCTTTAACAGTGCCCATGACTATCAAACTAACCCCAAGAGGGGTCATGACTGCATAGTCGCGAATGACATCATCCACCGTGAAGGACAATCGATAGACGCCTGAATATCCTGTGCTTGTCTTGGATTCAACAAGCTCCTTGTTCTCCGAGATAGGCACGATTTTGCGCGCGTCCTCAACAGACAGCCCTAAGGTTAAAGCAAGATTTGGAGAGGAATCTGCGTCTATGGCTATCGTCTTGAACCCACGTTCGAAGAATCCACGAGCTAAGCCGCCAGCGATCAGAGTTTTGCCAACTCCGCCTTTGCCAGAAACAGCAACTTTCATGCTTTTCACGACGTGTGAATACTCTCGCCTCATGATTTATTTGGGTTTCTTCTTTGTGAGGCGTTTAGATCAAATGAAAAGTTAATGCAGTCCTGCAGCTGCAAAAGACTTTTTAATGCCAAGCCATCTTCCCCTTATCCACTTAAAGGGTGTTTAAATGAAAATAATGAATGAGTTTGTCCCAACACGGAAATTTATGAAACTCGCCGAAGAACTGAAGGACTTAGTTGACGGATGGAACGTAACCGACAGTGCTGCAGGGTTTCCAGCACCAAGCGGCACCGTTGTTAGCTGCCTCCTGAAGTCGAATTATCCTGACAAAATAGTAGTGCCAATATTCATACTGCACTACAAGGGGCCAGTTGAAGTAGGAGGACTAGCACTTGCGGCGGACATCGTAGGCGTTGATGGTCTAGCGGTTACAATGGGCGATGTCCCGAAGTATGGTGAGCCTGTAAAGATGCTGAAATCCTCTGAAGAAGCCCGAGACTTCCTGCGCTCGACAGTGAAGCTGAAAAACCTGAAGCTAGGATGCCTACTTACAGCACGTCGATCTGTAGAAGAGACTCTTGAACGAGCGAGAGGCGCATGGGATTTCATATATTTCATGAGGCTAGAAGACGGAACCTTCCCGATTCTAAAGGAAGTGGCAAGGGAATGCAAACGACTGAGCAAGCCAATATACGCTTACTTCCTTGTGGGAACGCCCAGGAATGTTGAAACAGTTAAGATGATTGGATGGCCAGTGACCACAACCATGGACAAAGTTGAAGAGACAGCCGCAAAGCTGGAAGGTCTTGTTGATGGCATAATCGCAACTTGTGCTGGAGACGCCGAAGGCGACAAAGAGATGCTTCAGAAACTGCAGAAGTTCAGAAGCTGAATGAAGCCATCACAGTTTCTTCATCCAAAGTTTCCAACTTGAACCCTTTTTTCTCACAAAGCCGCAGCATTTTGTAGTTGCCTGAGAGAATGCAAGCGGATATTTTCTCAAGTCGCATCTTCCTTGCCACGTGCATGATATGATCCATCAACAGTGAGCCGAGACCGAAACCTTGCCATTGGTCACAAACTAGGACGGCAAATTCGCCAACCTTACCATTAACCTCAACAATTATACCTCCTGCACCAATGAACTGTTTCGTATCTTCCAGCTCGGCAACAAGGGCGATTTCTCGATCATAATCCAAGTTGCAGTAGCGTGTCAACGCATCGTGGGACAACTCTTTCATAATTCCGAAGAACCTGAATCTCATGCTCTCTGGAGAAAGAGACTTAAGAAGCTCGTTGAAGCGAGCCTCATCTTCAGCCTTTATCGGTCGCAAAACTACTTTTGTACCGTTCCTTAATGTACGGTTCAGTACATATTCAGTTGGATATGAAGCTATCAACAGATTCTCTCTGTGATCGGCTACTTCTCTCACAATTCTTTCCCACTCAATAACCATGCGGGCGTCAACAGCCACCACTCCTTTTTCATTGACAATCACTGGGTTCACGTCAATCTCCTTGATCTCTGGGAAATCCGAAACCAGTTGAGAGAATTTTACTATCGTTTCTTCAAGCGCTCTAAGGTTGAAAGGCAACCCTGCAGAAACGGCACGTTTGAAAACAGCGGTATCTTCAACAAGTCTTCTAGCTAGAACCTGATTCAACGGTGGAAAGCCAATGCTAACGTCCTTGAAAGCTTCAGCCAAAGTGCCGCCCATACCAAAGACTACTACGGGGCCAAATTGAGGATCTTTCTTAGCGCCGATTAGAACTTCGCTACCCTTGGCTTTCACCATAGGCTGGATTGCGACACCTTGGAATTCTGCATCAATGCTGTGACTCTTGATCTTCTCAGAGAGGTCGTTGAAGAATGCCGCCGTTTCAGATGGAGACCAAATATTAAGGATGACCCCTTCGATTTCGGACTTGTGTAAGACCTGTGGAGATAGTGCTTTCATCACCACGGGATAGCCTAATTCCGAGGACAAGGCTTGGGCTTCTTCAGGTGATCGAGCAACCAGTGTCTTGACGGTTGGAATACGATACGCCTCCAAGAAACGCATTGACTCAGGTAAGCTCAGAACCACACGACATTCGGAGAAAGCTCGCCTAATAATTCCCTTGAGCGGTAACCGGTTAACCTCAGGGACCTGCAATTCTTCAGGATACTGATACAACAACTCTAAGTTCTGAGAGTAGCTGTACAGGTACATGAACGTCGAAACAGCCTGCTCAGGCGTTGCAAAAGACGGGATCTTGTTTCGTTTGAGAAGCCGCCTGGCGTCTCTGCAGCGTTCACCTTCACTCATCAAGCACGTTAGAATCGGTTTTTCTGTTTTTTGGGAAACTTCTACGATTGTCTCTGCGAGGCTAACGGGATCAGTGGCGCCCTGAAGTGTGTAGATGATCAGAAAACCATGGCTGTTCGCGTCTTCTATACAAATATCCATAACCCTGCGATACCTTTCAGGTGTTGCTTCCTCGTAGATATCGATGGGGTTTGCCACACAACAATATGAAGGCAGCGTGTTTCTCAGTGCTCGCAGAGTCTGGTCGGATAGCCTAGAGAGCCCACCATCTCTGGCTACCAAGTGATCGACAGCCATTATTGCCGGCCCGCCAGCGTTAGTAATTATTGTTAAATTCGGGGCGGTAGGTTTTGGCTGCATCGCCAAGGCTTCAGCGCAGTCAAAAAGCTGACTCACAGTCTCAACCCGAACAATCCCAGCACGCTTGAAGGCTGCGTTGTATACTGAATCATCTCCAGCCAAAGAGCCGCAGTGACAGAGTGTTGCTTCACTACTCTCTTTGAAACGCCCAGCCTTGACCAGCACAATGGGTTTGTCTCGAGCGCAGCTGCGAGCTGCACTGATGAACTTCCTCGGATTCTTGACTGATTCAACATACAAAAGTATGCTTCGAGTCTGCGGATCAATCGCAAAGTAGTCTATGAGGTCGCCCATGTCTACGTCAATCATTGAACCAGTTGAAACGACAGCACTGAACCCGACTTGAGCTTCATGAGACCAATTCAACGCGGAAGCACACAAAGCAGCGCTCTGCGAGATAAATGCTGTCTTCCCAAGAATTGGAAGCCTTTCAGCGAAAGATGCGAGCAGGTTAACTTTTGGTCTTATCACCCCAAAGCTACTCGGTCCAATAATACGCATTGAGAACCTTTTTTGGTGATCTATTATTTGGCGTTCGAGTTTGGCACCCGCTTCACCCACTTCTCTGAAGCCTGCAGAGACAATTATGACCCCTTTTACTCCTGAGCGGCCACAATCTTCAATTATGGCAGGAACAGTCTGAGCTGGTGTTGCGATGACGACAAGTTCCAGTTTCTCAGGGATCTTGCTCACACTGGGGTAAGCAATCTTGCCTTGCACTGTCTTCCTGAAGGGATTAACAGCGTAGACTTCGCCCTCAAAACCCATGGTTGTCAGGTTGCGAACAATTTTCAAGCCTATTGATTGGTCTCTCTCGCTTGCACCAACTACTGCAATCTTTTTCGGGTTGAAAATGCGGTCGAGATTTTCAGTTCCCAGCCTCAGTAGCCTCCAAGATAGAAAGTAGGTACCCTACAAATATTCAAGGCATAAACGGTTTTAAGTTTTGTCAGTTTCGCCGCTTTTGGATCTCTTTGAGAAGGTGTGGTCGCTATGACGCAGGATAAAACGTGCCAAGTAGCCTCTTTCTACCTTGCAAGCCAATGCGCAAAGCTTTAATGCGCTTCCTAAACAGTACCCCTACGACAGCCACAAGAATAGGAGAGCAACACGTGAAACCTATCCAGATACTTGCCATTCAGAACATGCCGCTCATAAACAAAGGAGACGACATAGCCAAGATAATCGTAACCTCGGCACAGAAACAAAATACCCCAATAAAAGAGAAAGACATCATAGTGATCACGCATAAGATAATCTCAAAAGCAGAAGGAAATCTAGTCAATCTCGAGAAAGTCTTGCCATCAGAACAGGCTAAAGAAGTAGCCAGGAAGACCGAAAAAAACCCCAAATTCGTAGAAGTCGCCCTCAAAGAGACAAAGGAAATAGTGCGCTGGGGACGAAACAGCCTAATCACAGAAACAAAAAACGGGCTAATTTGCGCAAACGCGGGCGTAGACAAGTCAAACATAGAAGGAGAAACCACCATTGCTTTGCTCCCCAAAAATCCTGACAAATCAGCACGAGACATAAGAAAAGAGATAAAAAAAATGGCTAATGCGGATGTTGCAGTGATAGTTTCAGACACACATGGTCGCCCCTTCAGAATGGGAGAGATAAACGTGGCGATAGGCGTGGCAGGAATGAAGCCGACGAAAGACAGACGGGGCGAGAAAGACCTGTTCGGCTACGTGCTCAAAGTCAAACAGACAGCGGTTGCTGACGAATTGGCTTCAGCAGCAGAACTAGTGATTGGTCAGGCAGATGAGGGGAGACCCGTTGCTATAATAAGAGGGTATGAGTACACGCCAACCGAGAAAGCCTCAGCTAAAGAACTCATAAGACCGAAAGAAGCAGACCTTTTCAGGTAGATTTGAAAACGTCACAGGTCAACACATGATTGAGGCAAAAACTCCGCAAGAGTTCTTTGAAAAAACTCTGCCAAGCAGGTTCAAGTCAGAAAAAGCCAAAGGAATTGATATTGTTGCCCTAGCAAAAATAATTGGTCCCCATGGAGGCAACTGGACCGTTGTTATCAAAGACCAAAAGATCGACACCAGAGAAGGGGCACACGGAACACCAACGCTCACTATAGAGATGGCGGAAACGGATTTTCTGGATGTAGTGAATGCTCGAATGAGCGCTGAAAAAGCATTCTTCATGGGAAAGATACAGTTCAAAGGCAACATTTCTTTAGCATTGAAATTGAAAGACATCGGTTTTCTCTGAACGCTTGAACGACCTATTCTATTCGCAGTTTTTCAGCCACTTTGGTAGGCAAAGGTTCTTCGGCAATTTTGAAGGTTTGAGGTTCCTCGATTTCTAGAATATTTCGCAACGATTCCGTGTCAAGACCAGTTATCAGCTTCAGGACCTGCTGTCGGGCAATGTTGAAATGCTTTCTGAGGCGCTCCTTATCCAAAGCGAGTTCTCCTGCGAACGCGCATATCTCAGCCATCTTTAGGAACCACTCAATCTTCCCAGTTTTATAGTTGATGCCGAAGGTAACCGGACCCGCCACACAGGTTTCAGGTTTGACGGCGTGCACCTGGCACCGTTTTGCCTTCTTGTCGTAGAAAACACAGAAATCAAACTCGTCCGAGGCAGGATAAACGTAGCCTGATCTCTCAAAACGATGGAACTCGGAAATTCCGCTATTTCTGAGGTGATTCTCAATTTTCCTGACTCTGGATGCAGTTAGCGGCGGTCTGGCGTTTTGGCAACAGCAGACTGTGCATCCGCAACATGCGTCAAAAGCGCATGTTTTCTCCGAGATTTTGCCAGACAGATTGCCTCTCCCCTTGACAATTCAGAAGTAGGGGTCGTTGTCCGCAAGGCACCTAATAAGTCTTGAATAGATGCTTTGGATTGCTTCGGTTAAGTTAGTCTTCTGTGCTCTTCGCGATACTCTTTCGCGGATGATTCCTGACAATGATCCTTCGTTTATCCTCTTTTCAATCAGCCAAAGATAACCCTTCTCACATTCATCAGCGTTTTCATAGGCGGTCTTCAGAAGAGCCTTGCAGACTTGCTTTGCTGTTCCTCCTGGAGGATGTTGAACCTCTGCATCTAGTCCTTTCGTAATCACCGAGTTGAAATCGCTCACAAGCAGATCGTGGGGCAAAATGGGGGGATTGTTGGCGATCAAGCCCCTGAGACATGCACGAATGAAGCAACTCAGCGCAACATCTGACTTAATGCATTCTTGTTCATCGAGCACTCTGATTTCTAGGGCTTTCCTGTCGAATCTGAAGATGACTCCACGGCTGTTTACCCATTCTTTGAAGAGAAGTGTTTTTCCTATGCCTGCTCTCTCAAGATCCTGTGAGTATCTACCGATTACGTCTGTGCGGTATTCAGCAAAAGAAGAAAGTGGATCTGGAATGACGTCGCCTGTGACGGCGGGAACTTCTCTTTGATTCTCTTTGTAGAATTGTAGCCTGTTATCCAGTTTCGCGCCGAGCAGACCTTCACAAATCGGTGATGATGCCGAAACCGCGGGGAGATAGGCACACAGATAGGCAAGGAGATTGTGCAGGAGAACGCCCGTCTTTTCGTTTGAGTACGGGAGGTTCAGGTGAAAACTCTGGATGTTCAGCCATCCATGCCGGTTTAGGTTGAATACTTTGCTGTATTCACGATATATCATCTTGTGGCGATGAGGCCATATCTGTGTCTCATTCAACCGCAAAAACGGGTGCATCCCCGTGCCTAAAAGGTGGCTACCATATTTACTGCAAAGGATCTCAGATAGACTAACAACCGCGCCGTGCATGGTCTCTTCGAAAATTTGTGGCGAAGCAAATGGAGCGTTGGCTTTTATCTCTATGACATGCAACTGAAGTTCTTTCCCGAAAGTGAATCTGGGCTGCTCCACGAAGTTCACAGCTTTCCCGCAAAATCCCTTGATAATTTTGTCCACAATAGGCTGAGCTACAAGTTCGTCGTTGACTACGGAGAATTCGTGCTCAGGCCCCATGACCTCCAAAGGCTTGTACGCACGCATCACCCTGCCTATGCTCTATTCGTCCCTTGAATGCGGTTCTACATCCTAGTTAGTTTTAAATATAACTCGCGTTATCGCCTTTTCGATTACCTGGTGCCCATGAGTGTTGGTCGTTTCAAACATCGACCTAACAATAAATCTACAAGTGATCAAACCCTCGAAGTTTTTGAAGTCATCAATAAGAGACTTCACGCTCAACATCAACAACGACTATAGATATATGAAAACGGGGTATTACGTCTCTCTACATGCCGAGATTTTGGGAAACAGGGTCATTCCATCAAGTGAAGACATAATTGACACGACCAGAGCGCCAATACTACTGTTGAGAGCCACTAGAGCCGGAATTCCAACGTTGCCGTTTCTCGTCACTGATTCAGTGAACAGAATAATATCCGAGATAGGATTTCCCGCGGTGATCCTTGCAGTAAATCCATTCATACATGATAGTTACAAAATCGCGAAAAACAGAAGTGCCCTATACAGAGCAGTGAAGAGTTTGGGCATGAACTACAAGTTTGCAGTTTGCGCACAGCCTTCAAGGGGCGAAATGACTACTCTGAAATCGATCTTCGGCAAGTGTGATGGAACAGAAGAAGAGAAAGATCTCGCTGAAAGAGTTTATGCAGCTTTCAAGATACCAGTTTGCAAGCTTCATGTGCAGAAAGTTGATAACACGGCATATCTCTGTGGTCTTCAGTCCATGGCACAGAATGAGGTCACCATGTTAGATCTTAGGACGATGTCTGAGGAGATTTCGCGCCTTTCGGAGCAGGGTGAACACATCAGTGGGTAAGATCGCCTGTTTCGTGGAAAAGTACAACTTTTCCGATCGGAGGGAAGAGACTGCGCTCCTCAATTTCAAACATGCAGCAGAAAGGGCTGGTCAGAAGTTTCATTTTCTTTTTAGAGATAGTATCTCAGAGATTTCTGGGTACAACGCCGTTTTTATCCGTGCGACCACCGACCCATTGTATATTTCATACATCGTTTCCAAAACAGCGTGGGAATTGGGGTTAAAAGTGGTGGATGACCCAGAATCCATCAAGATCTGTGCGAACAAGATTCATCAGTATGCGCTGTTTGAAAAGTTTGGTGTTCCGCAGATTCCCACGGTCTTTCTGAGTAAAGAGGAACTGCACCATAGGAAATTGGCGAACACTTTTGACGTTCTAGGAAAGCCTCTTGTCATTAAGGCCCCCTATACTAGTTTTTCAAGGTATGTTGAGAAGGCAGCCTGTGAAACAAGTTTTCGCGAAGTGGCCAAGAAGTTTTTCAAGAAATCTGATATTCTAGCTGTTCAGAAGTTCATGCCTACTGTTTTTGACTGGAGAGTGGGTGTCCTGAACGACGAGGTCCTTTACGTCTGCAAGTATATGATTCCGAAGGGAAAATGGAAGCATGGAGCAAAACTCAGAGGGAAACCGACAGTGGTGTGGGGGCGAACTGTGACTATGAAAAGGCAGAATGCCCCTGCTGGACTCAGACAAGTGGCGCTTAGTGCATGCAAGGTCGTCGGAAAGGGTTTGTATGGGGTCGACATAAAGGAAGTCGATGGCGAATACTTTGTTGTGGAAGTCAATGATAACCCTAGCATCTATGCAGGATATGAGGATTTGAGAGATCACGACATCTATAGCCGGATTATCGAATACTTGGTCGAATAGCTAGCTTGTTTTTCGACACTTATTTATTTTAACCATGATATTGTGACTTGGAACAGAATGTGAGATCCATGTTAAGAGATGCCATAGAGGACTACGATTACTCGAGCCAACTGTCGGTTGATCAGCTTGTGTCGCAAATGGAAAAGGCTTGGGGATTCACTGCTGGAAAACTAGCTACAGGTGTAAACCTTTTGGAAAGCATGATTAGGGCTCGAGAATGCGTAAAATTTGTTTCTTTCACAGGAAATCTCGTCGCCACAGGCACACGTGGTGTGTTCAAAGAACTCGTCAAACGAAAACTAGTAGATGTTGTTATAACTACCTGTGGCACGATAGACCACGATCTGGCGCGATGTTGGAGAGAATACTACCGTGGATCTTTCGTTATGAACGACTCCAAACTCCATGATGAAGGAATAAACCGGTTGGGCAACGTGTTGATCCCCAACGAAAGCTACGGAACGCTAATTGAAGAGAAGATGCAGCGAGTGCTGGAGGAACTTTGGAGCGAAGGAACAAAAGAGGTAGCCCCCAGCGAGCTTTGCAGAGAAATTGGGAAACGAGTCTGTAACGAAACATCAATTCTATATTGGGCAGCAAAACACAACATTCCCATCTTCGTGCCAGGCATTACTGATGGTGCTGTTGGATACCAGACTTGGCTCTTCAGCCAAGACCACGATTTTAGGCTGAACTTGCTCAGGGATTCTGGTCAGCTTAGCGATCTTGTATTCGCATCAAAGGAAACGGGTGCCCTGATAGTGGGTGGAGGAATCAGCAAACATCACACAATCTGGTGGAATCAATTCAAGGATGGCTTGGACTACGTGGTCTATGTAAGCACAGCAGATGAATGGGATGGAAGCTTGTCCGGGGCTAGACCGCGTGAAGCTGTTTCGTGGGGAAAAATCAGTGGAATGGCGAAACGTGTTATGATCGAAGGCGATGCTTCTTTGATACTCCCAATTATTATGAGTTCGTTGCTAGCGCGGCTCAGCTAGATTTGCTCAGGAAACTGCTTTGAATAGCCAAGACATGTCGGGTCCTTTGCGTTTCTCTTTCACTCTTTCGCAAAGAGCATGCGCTATTAGTGGCAGAGCGATCGTTGCATCGCAGTAGCATACGGCTTTTTTTCCGCTTTCACTGTTTATCTTCCCCCAGCTGACAGCCTCTTCGAGCGTGCAGCCTGACAGCCCACCCCATTGGGGAGCATCGGTGGTTATCTGAATAGCATATTTGTGGGGATAGTAGTACTCTTGCAGCCCCTTGCGCAGGTGGCCGTTTCGTCCTGGAACGCCCTGGTCGTTAGTCATAGGTGAAACCGATATTGCGATGAGCTGGGTCAGATCTTTAGGGACTCCTCCACCGATGTAGACTACTCCAATATCTCTGGTTTTTGTCCCTATCATGACAAACTGGTCAAACTCTTTGACAGAGTCCAGTACCACATTGTGTCCTTGGTTCTTTGCCATGAGGAAGGTTTCGCCATAGGCGCTGTCCACAAGCGCAGGGCTGAAAATGGGTATATTGTTTTCTGCAGCGACGGCAGCTATGCTCTTTATACCTTTCTTGCTGAGATACTTGCCTAACAGGTAAAGAAACTCGGATGATGAGTAGTTGAAGTCAGTTCTCAATGTCATGACAAACTCGGTGATGAGCTCTTCCATCTTACGGTAGTCTGTCTCTTTGCCGAAGACATCATAGTACCTGTTGACGTCCGCTTTAAGCAGGGCTTCGTCGTCAACCATGTGGCTGCCCTGCCAGTAGCCAAACCCCATTGCGTCTACTATGTCTTCCGAAACGTTGGCGCCTGTACTTACTAGCACATCTATGAAGCGGTTTTCTATTAGCCAGTTTATTATTGTCCATTGCCCGGCTGTGCTCATCGACCCAGCAAAGCCCATGGCTATTGTTAGATCTTTTTCTCGGATCATGTTTTCCCAGACGTCTACGGCTTCTCCGAGTTTTCTTCCTTGGTAGGCTGTCCTCCCCATTTCAGCCAGAAGTTGGGAAACGCTCTTCTGCCTGACTTTTATGGGTTCGAGTTTCCGCGTGAAGTATGAGTTGCTCATTTTTTGGTGTACCTCGTTGTAGATTGGGCGGCGCATATTTGAAATTTGTCTTTTAATTGCACAATTGAGTGATCGGGGCCTATCTGAAACTGAAGGTATGTGAAACTGGAAGATTGCCACTCGAAGTCTTAAATCCGTTAACGAGCAATATTGACTCAGCCCACCTTGCAGAGGGGTGACTTGAATATGGAATTCTTGAAAACACTAAAGCAGACAAAGATACGGAACCCACTCAAGAACTTCGTAGAAGACACTGACATTTGAGTATAAAACTGATCCCCTCACTGGAAGAAACACCACAGTCATCAAGAACATGTTGGACTACGTTGGCAGATTTTTATCTTCTGATGCTAAGATGCTCAATAGCTTAATCGAAAAAACAAAAGCAACATGCCCATTTTGCCCGGAGAGACTGAGAACTAAAACGCCGTTGTTTCCAAAGGAGTTATTGGCAGAAGGAAGGTTCTGTGGTGGAGACTCTGTTGTCGTTGCAAACCTGCTGAAGCATGCACAGCATAGCGCTTTGGCGATTCTTGCGCGAAACCATTATTTGAAGCTGACCGAGTTTGCACCCAAGTTGTTTCTTGACGGCTTCAAGAGTAGCATGGAGTATTTGTATCGCCTCAGCCAGATTGAACCAGCCGCGAGATTTCCTGTTTTTGTCTTAAACTATCTGACTCCAGCAGGGTCTTCAATTTTTCATCCTCATGTGCAAATTATTGTGAGGGATTCCCCGTTCTAACTCCGTGAAATTGTTTCTCGCGAAGAGCAAGGCATACTACGAGGAAAACAGGTCAAGTTATTGGCGGGATTCACTGAGCAAAGAGAAAGACGGTGAACGCGATCTTTTCGAAGGCAAGGGTGTGAATTGGCTGGTTCCATTCGCACCATTGCGGGGTTTGAATGAGGTGCAAGCGGTAGTCAAGGGTAAATCAAATTTGGGCGAACTTGGTAGCTGTGAATGGTCAGGGTTGGCGGAAGGGCTGGCGAAGATACTGCGGTTTTTTGGTTCTCAAGGCTACTGAAGTTTTAACTTTGTTCTGCTTTCAGGACCGATGGATGCGCATCGGGATTACTTTGATGTTAACTTGAGAATAGTGAGCAGCCCAGGAATTCAGCCTTTCTGCTTCACAGATTCGTGGGCTGTTCCTTATCTGCTCTGGGATGGAGAAGCTGTGGAAGAACCTGAGCTTCTGGCTGAAAGGATAAAGGTGGTTTTGGAACCGAAGTGGTCTCCCCTGCATGGTTGCTGAGGGTGATTGGTCACATTTTCTCTGGGGCAACTATGCCGATTAGGTTCAGAGCATTGTGTAAGACAGTTTGTATTGCTTGGGTGAGCGCTATCCGAGCATCGCTCAACTCTTGCGTTTCAGCTTTTATCACAGGTAGTGCGTTGTAGAAGGTGTTGAATTTGTCGGCAAGCGAGTTTACATAGTCTGCAATGAAATTGAGTTTCAGATATTCTGTGGCTTCGATGAAAGCGTCAGGAAAACTCGCCAAAGCCAAAACCAGATTCTGTTCAAGTCTATTCGTCAGCAAACCGAACGCTGGCTTTGGTGTTCTTGCAGCTTTGCGCAGGATACTGCAGGCTCGCGCGTGTGTGTATTGCACGTAGGGGGCACTGTTTGTCTCGAAGTTAAGCACTCGATCCCAAGTGAAGACCACGGGTTTAGAAGCATCAACATCAACAAGAGCGTAGCGGACAGCTCCAATTCCCACGAAGTTCGCAATCTTGCGTTTCTCCATCTCAGTCAACTGAGGAGAGCGCTTCGAAACCTCTTCGTATGCCCGTTTGATGGCTTCGTCCAAGACTTCGTCAAGAGTGATATAGTGACCTCTGCGGCTGGACATCTTGTAGCCTGGGAGGGCGACCAAATTGTATGCAAAGTGAACGAAGTTGTCTGCTTCTTTTTCAAATCCTAAAGCGTACAAAGCGATTTTCAACTGGAGTTGGGCCAAGGATTGCTCCATGCCAATGACGTTGATTACTTTTTCCGCTCGGCTGAATTTCCACAGTGAATAAGCGATGTCTCGAGTCGTGTACAGAGTCGTGCCGTCTGCTCGCATAAGGGTCAACGGTGGGATTTTGTAGTCCTCCTTCAAGCCTAGCTTTGGTTTGAGGACCAGTGTGTTCACGACTTTCTCAGCGTCAAACTCCAAAACTTCATTTTCAGAGAAGACAAAGGGCGATTTCTCAAGTCTGCTTAAAGCCTTAGCTACTTGGCTGCTCCAGACGAAGTCGCTTTCCCAGTCCCATGAATCGTAGGAGATGCCTATGCGTTCCAGAGTTTGCCTGAAGCCGTCGAGACACAGTTCGCTCACTTCGCGGATGAGTTGTTTTGCCTTGGGTTCCCCGTCCTCGTAGGCGCGGTTTAGTTTGTTGATTTCTTCCTCTGGGTTTGAGTCTTTGTTGATCTGTGTCAGCAGTTTCCCGAAAAGAGCTGGAAATTTGCTTTCCAGCTCGACTGCTATTGAGGCCCACTCCGTTAGCGCTCCTTTCAGTTTCGCAACATCATCTGGAGATATCGTTGGGTCCGACTGGTCGAGAGCTCTTTTGAGGCGGTTGATTTCCACCAAACAACTGGTTATCGTATATATTTGACCAATAAAGAGGTCTGGTTTCGAGTCTGGTTGGGGCGTGCCCAATGTCTTATAGCCATAGGCAACTACTGAAGACTGACGCCCAACATCATCAATGTAGTAATGGCGACTGACCTTGTGCCCCCTCGCTTCCAAAATTCGGGCTAGGGAATCGCCAAGCATTGGGTTTCTGGCTTGTCCTATGTGAATTGGATGAAGAGGATTGACGCTCGTGTGCTCAACGATTACTCTGAGTGGGCGATCAGTTTTCACGAGACCGTATTCACTGCCGGAATGTAGTATTGACCGGATCGTAAGCTCAGAGAACCTTGCATAGTTAACATGGAAGTTAACATATCCAGCGCCTGCTGGGGAAACCTTGTCGACAAGACGGAACTTCTTTTTCGCTGATACCGGGGTCAAGCTCTCTGCCAAAGTGATTGGTCTTTGTTTGGTTTTCTTCGCTAGTTCAAAGGCGATAGAAGAAGCAAGTTGCCCGAATTCGGGGTTTGCTGGTTTACTGAAAATCAAGTTTTCGATTTGAATTTCAGGCAGGGTTTTTTCCAGTGCTTCCCGCAGTATCTCTTTGCATTCTTCGCGGAATTCTGCGAAGGGGTTCTTTGACAGCATCTTGTTGCTCCATGGTTTCGGGTTGCGGTAAACGTTTAAGAAGAGGTTGTATTTTAATGTGAAAGACGTTTGCTCATCACGTGATGGATGCATCTATCGAATGAAGACGAAGATTGTTTTCTCGGAGAAATGCATAGGATATGGGAGATGGCATATTGAGGGTCCGCAGCGTGTGAAGTTAGCCCATGAGTTCTTGAGGGAGAAGGGATACGAGTTTCTTCAGCCTGAGCCTGCGGAGGAGGAGAATCTGCTGCGGGTGCATGATGGGGACTACCTGTGGAATCTGCGGAAGGGACTGGTCGAGGATTCTGACACGCCTGCTTATGACAACGTTTTCGAGTTCGCTCGGCTGTCAGCAGGAGGCGCGCTGCTTGCTTTGGAAGCGGGTGGCTTTTCCTTGATGCGTCCCCCGGGGCATCATGCGGGTGTATTTGGCTCAGCGTTGGGGGTTTTTTCGCGAGGTTTCTGTTATCTGAACAACATTGCAATCGCGGTTAAGGAATGCGGAAGGAAAACATTAGTTTTGGATATTGATGGGCACCATGGAAATGGCACTCAGGAGGTTTTCCAAGGTGACTCAAAGGTCATCTACGTTTCGATTCATAGGCATCCCCACTACCCGGGAACTGGTTTCAGTTCTGAGGGAAACTGTTTGAATTTCCCATTGCCTGCTGATTGCGGTGAGAAGAGGTATTTGGAAACGCTTGATCGCGCCTTGGGAATGATTGTGAGCGAACAGTTTGAAGTTGTTGCGGTTTCAGCGGGGTTTGACACTTATTCTGGGGATCTGGCTTCTCTGGGTCTGGGTGATAAGAGCTATTTTGAAATTGGAAAAAGGATTGCTCAGCTGAGTAAGAAAACGTTTTTCGTGTTGGAAGGCGGCTATATGGGTGAAAAAGTTGGAAGAGGCATTGATCAATTGCTTGTTGGTTTTGAGAGCATGATCTGAGAAGGATCAAATGAATTGGGTGTGGGTTACAGAAATATTTAGATAGCTCAAACGGCTTGCTTATTGGAACATGCAGCAGCCCAAATTCCCCGAAAGGAAGTTCGTTTCTGTTGACCCAAGCAAGTGCACTGGTTGTGGAATCTGTGAATATGCTTGCACTCTGGAAAAGGGTGAAGCCTCGAATCCGCTTAGATCCAGAATTCGCATAATACGTGTGACGCCCCTTTTCAATTTCGCTTTGGCTTGCAGATTTTGTGAGGAGGCAGAATGTGTAAAGGCATGCCCAGAGAAGGCATTGTCGCAGAGTGAGAAAACAGGCATTTTGATGGTTAATGAGAAGAAGTGCAAGGGTTGCGACTGGTGTATCCAAGCGTGTCCTCACGGCGGGATTGTTCTTCATCCTGATTCCGGCATAGTCATGGCATGCGATCAATGTAGTGGTGAACCGAAATGCATAGAGGCTTGTCCGGAGGAGGCCTTGGAACTGGTCTCTGATGACGAGGCAGCTGAGAAACGCTTCATGGATGCCATGGATAAGCTTCCCGCAGAAACTGAGCGGTTGACTGAAGCGGTGAAGAATAAGGATTGGAAACCGTTGTTGGCGGATGCTGAGAAACGTGCCTTGAAGGTTACTGAGAAACTGGAAGAATTGAACCGTAAAGCGAAAGCCAAGAAATGACTTTTTCTGTTTCCCCAACGATCTAGACTCGCAATGTTCACCGCAGGTAGACCAAGGGCAGTGCTTCCGTTCATGTGAAGAGGCGATTCTTTAAGTACCTCTGTGATCAAGTTCTGTTTATGGGCTACAGGCCTCAAGTCAAGTCATCCCGAAGCGTGAGAGGTTATCAAAAGAACCAGCGCGACAAAGCGAGAGCAAGAAAACAGAAGCAGCCGCCAAGCTATTGGGACACAGGAGAAGATCGTGGCTTGCTTCCACGAAAAGAAGCGATCGAAAAAACTCTCAAGAGTTTGCAAGTCTTAGGCAACCAAAAATTCGCATTGTCGCCTTTCAGCCAGTACTTCGATGACTGGCTCGTTAATCTAAGAGAAGTCCTCTCGGTTTTTGAGTCAAATCCGTTGATAAAGGCAGACGAAAGCTTTGTAACAGAACGATCTCGAATAATGGCTGATATCGAAGGCGAATTGATCAAGCGAAGACTTGAAGAAGCAGAGCTCAAAGAAAGACTGAAAGTGCGCTCAGAGAAGAGTCATCTGTTGACAAAAATCGATACCGACCATGCGGGTGAGACAAGAGAACTGAAAATAAAGAGAAATGGCGAAATTAAAAACCTAACTAAAACTGTCAATGAACTTGAGAGGCAACTTGAGGAAATTGACGGTGTAAAAACGAGCTTCTTCAATCCTTTCGCAAAGAGAGCCAAGGCACAGAAGCGAAAGGAAACAGCTGCAAAGCTTGGTTCAGCTAAAAAAGAACTTGAAATGGCGATTCAGAACTTTGCTGTTGAGCAAGAGCAGCTCCATGATGAGTACGAAAAGAAGAAACAGAGAATTATTGAAGAGGCGCAATTGCTTGAGAAAGAAACCGGGAAACTGGAAACCGACAACTCTCAGCGATACAGGCATGCGGCATGCGATTCATTGATTGAAGTCATCGAGGGGTTCTTGGCAAGAGAGGCACAAACGGAATAGACCAAATAGGTTCGCACATCTATAGATAGGACTGAGACCTTAGCCGAGTACAGCAGATCATCTGTTGATGACTGTAGAAAAACATCCTCGCACCACATCGAACTTGATGAAGGTGAAATGCCCTGCCAGTCTCGATCAGATACGGATTCAAACAGTGCTTCAATGTGCCAGCTCGGAAAGCGTACCAATGGTGCACAGACTATACGCCTGAAGATCCAAGCCTAATGGGAGAAGAGAAAGTAACACGAGAAACCAAGAGCATCGCAAAAGAAGTAATCATTCTCATTGACACATACTCAGGAAGTTCTGAGAACTTAGCAAAACAAAGACTTGTTTGCCTATATGCAGAAAGACTCTCTTGGACAAGCACTCACCTGGTTGGACCAAACAAGCATCCACAGTTTCTGTATAGAATCGTTCCAGAAGAGAAGACGAGCTGCCACCTCATCTTCATTGGACTGAACCTCGAATATGGTCTCAAGGAAACCACCAGCCGAAAACAGACAGAGCATATAGCCAGAAACCAAACGAGAATCGATTCGGCAGCCGAGGAGAAACTGGCAGCTGAATTGGAAGAAGAACTAAAACAATAAACAGGCAAATCCAATCAAAGAGAATGCTTGTCAAAGCTGTCTCCAGCTGCTTCCTCCGAAAGGAGAGGGCAAAGAGCGGAACTTGCACACCATGCTAAGTGGATACGTCTCCCGCATGCCCCCTATTCTTTGTTCTAAACCAGGGGGATATTGTCTGCAATAGCATGCCAACAAGCTTGAAACCTTAGAATCGCGGTTATTTCCGCAGAATATGGCTTAATTGAGGTTGGTGCGGGGGGTGGGATTTGAACCCACGAACCCCTGCGGGATAGGAGCCTCAGTCCTACGCCTTTGGCCATGCTGGGCGACCCCCGCAACGACTTCGCCGAGGCGGCGTGTGATGCTGCAATAGATAGAAATCGGCATGGTGTTAAAAGGATTACTTCACTCGACGCCAATCCGCTTTAAATAGAGGGAGTGGGTAGACAACCGAGAGCAACAAGGGTTGGTCATCTTCACCTAGTAAGCAAGAAAACCCCTATTTCTGCGAAAAGATTCGGCAGAAATCTCACCATTCTGTTATTGGCTATGAAGACTGCCTGCTTAATCGCGATTCTCCGTTTTGCACAATACTCCTTGAAGTCTGCGATGCTCAGAAAGTGAAGGTTTGGCGTGTCGTACCACTCGTAAGGCAGTGCCGGCATCACTGGAACCTTCCCACCAAAGAAAATCTGGAACCTTGCTCTGAAGTGAACGAAGTTAGGGAAACCAACAATGGCTCTCCTCCCAACCCGCAGAGCCTCCTCCAGAACGAAGTCGGGCTTTTTCACCTGCTGAAAAGTCTGATTCAACACCACGTAATCAAACGACTTGTCAGAAAAATCAGCCAAACCTGTATCTATGTCCTCGTGGAAAACGCTCAACCCCTGCGCAACACACTGGTGAATCGCTTCCTCACTGATCTCTATACCCTGAGCTCGAACCTGCTTCTCACGAACCAGAAGTGACAACAGCTCGCCGTCGCCGCAGCCCAAATCCAAAATCGAAGAGCCTGCCTGAATCCATCCGGCGATGACTTCGCGCTCCACTTTCCTCATGCTTGAGCGCCACCGTTCCCATTTATCGCTGTTTTCAAGAAATGACCGACTAGGCGTGCTTCTTGCTCGGTCTCTAAAAGAAACGCGTCGTGCCCGTAGGTGCTGCTCAACTCGCAGTAACTCGCATCCACACCTGCCACCTTGCACGCCTTCACTATCTCTTTCGACTGGTAAACGGGGTAGAGCCAATCCGACTGGAATCCGACAACCAAAACTTTCGCTGCCAAGCCCTTGAACACGCTGTCAAGGCTGTGCCCGTTCAAGAGGTTGAAGTAGTCAATCGCTTTCGTTATGTACAAATAGCTGTTGGCATCAAAGCGCTTGACGAAGTTGTCGCCACGATAACGCAGGTACCCTTCCACCTCAAAGTCAGCCGAGAACTTGAACGGCTCCCTGTCAGCTCGAACGCGTCTGCCGAACTTCTCCGACATTGACACGTCACTCATATACGTAATGTGCCCGATCATCCTCGCCACGGCCAAGCCTTTCGCTGGGGCTCTGCCGCCGTAGTAGTTGCCGTTTCTCCAGTTCGGGTCAGCCATCACCGCCTGTCGACCAACCTCATTGAACGCGATTTGCTGCGGCGTATGCTTCATCGTCGTCGCGATGGGGATAGCTGCCCGTATCCTTCCGGGATAGGCGACCATCCACTGTAAGACTTGCATTCCGCCCATCGACCCGCCAATGACGGCTAGAAGCTTGTCGACGCCCAAGTGGTCGATGAGGCGTCGCTGAGCGTTGACCATGTCCCCGATGGTGATCAAAGGAAAATCCAAAGCATACGGGTTGCCAGTCCTCGGGTTAATCGACGAAGGCCCCGTGGAGCCCTTGCAGCCGCCGAGGACGTTGCTGCATATCACGAAGTACTTGTTGGTGTCGATGCCCTTTCCCGGACCGACAAAGTTGTCCCACCAACCGACGGCGCCTTTTTTGGATAATCCAGCAACGTGGGCATCGCCGCTAAGGGCATGAAGAACAAGAATTGCGTTCGACTTCTTTTCGTCGAGAGCACCGTACGTCTTGTACGCTAGCGTCACAGAACCTAGGTTTTCCCCTGATTCGAGGACAAACTCGTCATCTGGACCTGCAAATGTGAACTGTTTTGTTTCCACGTTGCTCAACGTTTTGGCAACAGCAGTGAAATTCTTTGCCTCCAATGAGTAATTTTGATGGTCAGCCTAGCGCTACCGTTGATTAGGGTTTGGCTGACAGTTTCAACGCTTGATCTATGTCATCGATGATATCGTCGATGTGTTCAATGCCGACCGACAAGCGTATGTAATCCTCGGTCACGCCAGTTTCTGCCTGTTCTTTCCTCGTGAGCTGCTGATGAGTTGTAGAAGCCGGGTGAATCACGAGGCTTTTTGCGTCGCCGATGTTCGCCAGGTGCGAGAAGAGCTTCACCGAGTTGATGAACCTCTTGCCTGCCTCCAAACCTCCCTTTATGCCGAAACCCACAATACCGCCAAAGCCTTTCTTCAGATACTTGGAAGCTACGTTGTGATTTGGGTTGTCGGGCAAGCCCGGATAGTTCACCCAATTGACAAGCGAGTGATTCTTGAGGAACATTGCAACTTTCAAAGCGTTCTCCGAGTGCCTTTGCTGCCTCAATGGCAAGGTTTCCAAACCCTGCAGGAACAGGAATGCATTGAACGGACTCAAAGCCGCACCCACATCCCGCTGCCACTGTACCCGAGCCTTAATTATGAAGGCAACGTTTCCCAGTTCTGGAAAGTTCCCGAAGGTTTCCCAGAACTTAAGTCTGTGGTAGCTTGGGTCAGGCTCGGTGAATTCTGGGAATTTGCCGTTGCTCCAGTTGAATTTTCCGGAGTCGACGATCACGCCTCCGACGCTGGTCCCGTGTCCCCCTATATACTTGGTTGCAGAATCGGTGATGATGTCCGCGCCGTAATCTATGGGTCGGACCAAGCCAACGCCCACGGTGTTGTCGACGACAAAAGGAATGCCCGCGGCGTGTGCTATCTCGGCGATTGCCTCGAAGTCTGGCACATCAAGCTTGGGGTTGCCGACGGTTTCTGCATAGATCGCCCTTGTCTTAGAGTTGATTGCCTCCTCAAATGCATCTGGCTTCGAGGATTCGACAAACTTCACGGTCCTCCCAAGTTTTGGGAAAGTGTAATGGAATTGCTGGTAAGTTCCACCGTATAGATTGTTAGCAGAGACTATTTCATCGCCTACCTGCGTGATGGTCAGCAACGCAAAGGTTTGTGCTGCTTGTCCTGAGCCAACGCCCAACGCGCCTGTGCCTCCTTCGATAGCGGCGATCCGTTTTTCAAAAATGTCGTTGGTTGGGTTCATGATTCGCGTGTAGATGTTACCGAACTCCTTGAGCGCAAAAAGATTCGCTGCATGCTCGGTGCTCTTAAACACATATGATGTTGTTTGGTATATTGGCACGGCTCTTGCCCCGGTTGCAGGGTCGGACGTTTCCTGTCCAGCGTGCAAGGCCAGCGTTTCAAGTTTTGCCTGTGTCATTTCTCATCTTCCTTGGTTTTTGTTGGTAAGAAGTGATTGAATAACAGCGTTATATGCCTTCTTGCGGATTTTATTCCAAAAAGAATATAATCCTAACCCCCAAAAACTATAGCATGTTTCCATCACTCGAGGACATCGCCAAAAAAAGACGAACCCTTGGCTTGAAACAAGCCGAGCTAGCAAGATTGGCCGGCGTAAGCCAGTCCCTTGTTGCAAAACTCGAATCAGGAAAAATCGATTCTTCATATACAAAAGTCAAGACAATATTCGATGTGCTCGACCGATTAGAAGCAAAAACCAGAATTCAAGAGGAAAAAGTGGTGCCCAACGAAGTGATCGGGGTACAAAAGGATGAGCCAATTTCGAAGGTCATTCGATTGATGAAGGAACACAACTACTCGCAAATACCTGTTTTTAAAGGGAAACACTCGGTCGGCAGCATCTCCGAAAAAACAATTCTTCGACAGATCCTCGCGGGCAAGGACTTGGCGCACATATCCAAAATGCCCGCTGAACAAATCATGGAGGAAGCCTTCCCTCAAGTCGGCGAAGATGCGCCTTTGTCGTTAATTTCGAGCCTTTTGCAGACTTATGCAGCGATTCTGGTGGCGAGAAAAGGCGCCGTCGTCGGCATAATTACTAAAGCTGACCTGCTGAGAATAATCTAGCCCCTCCGTGGGCAACATTCTTTCAAGGCGGCAGATTGAGCTTATTAGGTATAAGTGCGTTATACTCCTATGAGCAGAGATGAGCGCGCGATGCGAAACAGTAGGCAAATACTTTCTGCCAGCATTCAGGGCACTAATCGCAGAGGAACTCGTGCACACTTACAACATGACTCAAGTTGAAACAGCCAAAAGGCTTGGAACCACCCAGGCAGCCATAAGCCAATACCTCAGTTCAAAACGTGCCTACAAAAGCGCAGAACAGTTCAAAGACATTTTGCCCAAGATCAAAGTGATGGCGCACGAAACAGCAAGGCGCCTAGCCAACAATGAGATGAGCGCTGATGAGATAGCTGTCGATGTGTGCAAACTCTGCTCGAGTCTCAGCGAGGAAGAAGAATCAAACAAGACTGGCAACGATTACGAAATATAGTCCAGACAAATACTGAAAATCGCCTCGCCCGGCAAGACTGCTTTGAAAAACAAGGTGGCTGCCGAGATAGTAAGAATTTTATATCGGACTAGACTTCATAACATTGTTATAACAGTGAGGTGAAGAAGACATGAAAGAGATCTTTGGCGACGTTTTGGAAACCATTGGAAAAACCCCATTGGTGCGACTCAACAGAGTGAACGAGGGGTTAAAATGCAGTGTCGTGGCAAAACTCGAGTCGAGAAACCCGGGCGGCAGCGTCAAAGACCGCATATGCTCAAGCATGATCGCAGAAGCCGAAAAACAGGGGATGGTTAAGCCTGACACTGTCATTATCGAGCCGACAAGTGGCAACACTGGCATAGGTTTGGCAATGGTTGCGGCGGTAAAAGGCTACAAGTTGATTCTGACGATGCCTGAAACCATGAGCGTGGAGCGCCGCAACCTCCTTAAGGCGTACGGTGCCGAACTCGTCCTAACACCTGGAACTGAAGGCATGAAGGGCGCGGTCAGGAAGGCTGAAGAACTTGCCCGGGAAACGCCGAACTCTTTTGTTCCACAGCAATTCAAGAATTTGGCTAACCCGAAAATCCATAGAGAAACTACCGGACCAGAAATATGGAACGCCACAGACGGACAAGTTGACATTTTGGTTTCCGGCGTTGGAACGGGAGGCACAATCACAGGAGTGGCGCAGTACATCAAGCCGCTGAAACCGCAGTTTAGAACCGTAGCCGTCGAACCCTATGATTCCCCTGTACTTAGCGGAGGACCCCCAGGACCGCACAAGATACAAGGCATTGGTGCTGGTTTCATCCCCGATGTCTTGAGAATGGAGCTGGTTGACGAAATCATCAAAGTCAAGAACGAAGAAGCTATGCAGACAAGCAGACTTCTCGCGTTAAGAGAGGGTTTGCTCGTGGGAATATCAGCCGGCGCAGCGGCATTTGCAGCTATAGAGGTGGGCAAGAGATTGGAGAATGAGGGCAAACTCTTGGTGGTCATTCTTCCTGACACTGGCGAACGTTACCTGAGCACCCCTCTGTTTCAGCAGAACTCGGGATTTGTCCCTCACATATAATTCGTTTTAGAGCGTTTCTTATATTCCCCCTCCTCCACATACAGAGAGAAGTGACGAAAGAATGACGAAACAAACCCAGACGCGACAAAAGAGAATGCAAGCCGAGAATGAGGAAACCTCGACACGTTGCTGGATCCCTGGGAGAATGGTTGACGCCCTTCTGAAGGAGCCTCAAAGTCAAGATCACAACTGGAGCGAGACTGGGTTGCCGCAGCTAGTTGATAGGATCATGAAGAGTTATGAGAATTTCGGAGGCATGGACCACCTCGAAGGGAAGGACCTGCCGTCAAAGAAAGTCGTCGTAGATGCTCTCGAAGATCTGCTTACTGTTGTCTTTCCCGGCTACCTTGGAAAAGCAGAAGTCACTAGTGCCAACATCAAGTACTTTCTCGGCAGCACTTTAGCCTCGGTTCAAACTCGCCTTACAGAGGAAGTTGAGAGAAGCCTCAAGTACATCTGCCGAAAGATCAAGGAGTGCCCGCATGACGTTTGCCACAAACGAGCACACGTTGTCGTTAGAGAGCTTCTTGAGAAAATCCCTGAACTGAGGTCAATTGTCAGCGGAGACATCGTTGCAGCATACGACGGTGACCCAGCCGCGGTCAGCACAGAAGAAGTCATCATCAGCTATCCTTGCGTCTTGGCTATCACAACATACAGAATAGCCCATGAACTCTACCTGCGAGGCATCCCACTGATTCCAAGGATAATGAGCGAACACGTTCACTCGCTAACAGGGATAGATATTCATCCAGGCGCAAGAATTGGTAAAAACTTCTTCATCGACCATGGCACAGGCGTTGTAATCGGAGAGACCGCAGAAATCGGAGACAACGTCAAGATCTACCAAGGTGTCACCCTAGGAGCGCTCAGCCTTCCAAAAGACGAAAAAGGAGCAATCATCAGAGGAACAAAGAGACACCCCACTGTTGGAAACAACGTGGTGATATACTCAGGCGCAACCCTGCTGGGACCTAGCGCCATAGTCGGAGACAATGTCATCATTGGCGGAAACGTATGGATAACGTCCCAAGTTGCATCTGGCACGAAAATAACCATCGCTCCACCAGAACTCCAATACAAGAAGAATGGCAAAGACACGGAAGTCGCATAGATCTATTTTTGGGTCCGCAACGCTCCACAACATCATGGCAACGCCAGTTCAGCAGCAGGCGCCAGCTCAGAATGACACAGACAGAAGATCTCCGTTCTCTCGCTTCTAGAGCAAACGGAAATCCTCTTTGACAGTTGTCAAAACGACATGCGTATTGGTGCGCTCAATGTAGGGTAAAGCTAGCAGACGCTTAGTGAACCTGCTCAGCTCTTCACGGTTCTTGAATTTTGCGATTATAAACGCATCAGTTAGTCCTGTGACATCGTAGACGCTGCAAACATTCGGATTCTTGGCGATCTCGTTTTCCATCTCGACGAGACGTCCTTTTGAAACTGTTATTTCCATAACAACTGTCAGCTCATAGCCCAGTTTCTCGTGATCCATAATGACAGAATATCCTTTGACAAGACCGTCATCTTTCATCTTTTTCATTCTGGAAAGAACTGTGCCAACCGAAACGCCCACCTTCTTTGCTATCTGCCTACTCGAGAACCTCGCATCCTCCAGAAGCACTCTCAAGATTTTAAAGTCGGTTTCATTCACCACTACAACAGACACTTCCCTGTACAATTTTTCAATAATCCTCAGCATTAGTTTATAAAAGTTTAGTGCCTAAATGGCATAACAAGACAAAGCAAACGAGAAGATGCCGGAAGTCGCACTAAGTTGAGCAGGAGAAGCTTTCCTGGATAACTTGGAAGGCAACAGCAATCTTAAATTACCTGAGATAGCCCACATCACAACAGCCAAGGCGGCGTAATTGAAATACGACACCATACTAGTACTTGATTTCGGTGGGCAATACTGCCACCTGATTGGCAGAAGAATCAGAGAACTTGGTGTTTACTCCGAAATAGTCGGACCAGACATAAGGCCAGAAGACATCAAGTCGCTTGGAGAGAGGATCGACGTAAGAGGCTTGATACTGTCGGGAGGACCCTCGAGCGTCTATGAAAAGGATGCCCCTCAACTCAATCCTCTAATCCTGCAGGCTAACTTGCCAGTTTTGGGCTTGTGCTATGGTCACCAACTGGTAGCGCAACTCAGCAAAGGAAAAGTTGAACCCGCTTGCTGCAAAGAATACGGCACAACCGAGGTCAAGATTGATCAAACCGTGGGAGTGCTCAAAGACCTAGGCACAGAGGAAAAAGTTTGGATGAGCCATGGTGACACGGTTTTCAGTATGCCGCCAGAATTCGAAGTCTTGGCACACACTGAGAATTGTCCGGTAGCTGCTTTCAGGCATAAAGAAAAACCCATCTATGGACTGCAATGGCACCCGGAAGTTATTCACACAAAGAATGGAACACTGATGATTCGCAACTTTGTCTTTGAAGTCTGCAAGTGCAAAGCAAACTGGAAGATGGATAACCTGATCGGCAGAATGATAAGAGAGGTCAAAACCGAAAGCCATGGGTCAAGAGCCATTATAGGTCTAAGTGGCGGAATAGACTCAAGCGTTGCAACAGCTCTTGCCGCAAAAGCGCTGGGTGAAAAACTGACCGCGGTCTTCGTGGACCATGGATTCATGCGAGAGGAGGAGCCGGAGCAAATACGTACAGCATTCCGAAACTTCAAAATCAATCTTGTCACGGCAAACGCTCAAGCAAGATTCATGCAGAAACTCAGGGGAGTAACTGACCCTGAGGAGAAAAGAAGAATAATCGGTGAAGAATTTGTCCACATTTTTGAAGAGATAGCTGATGAAGACGGAGCAGAATACCTGATACAGGGAACAATATACCCTGACAGGATCGAGTCAGGGTCCAGCAAGCATTCAGAGAAGATTAAAACACACCATAACGTCGCAGGATTACCAGCAAAAATCAAATTCAAGAAAGTTATAGAACCACTGCGTGACCTGTACAAAGACGAAGTAAGAAGACTCGCAAAGATGCTGGGCTTGCCAAGCGAAATTGTACTGAGACAACCTTTCCCTGGTCCAGGACTCGCAGTCAGGATAATCGGCGAACTCACAGAAGACAAAGTCAAGATCGCCAAGAAAGCAGACAGAATAGTACGCGAAGAAATTGAAAAAAGAGGGTTACAAGAAAAACTTTGGCAATACTTCGCAGTCCTGACCGATACCAAGGCCACCGGAGTAAAGGGAGATGCGAGAGCCTACGGCTACGTTGTCGCAGTAAGAGCCGCTCAGAGCCGCGAAGCCATGACAGCCAGCTTCGCCAGAATTCCTCACAGCGTCCTCGAAAAAATCTCCACACGAATAACCAACGAAATCCCCGAAGTTACCCGCGTCGTCTATGACATAACTCACAAGCCTCCCGCCACAATTGAGTGGGAATAACGCATCTTTCGAAACTGTTTATATTAAAAAGACAGAATAGTTCCTTGCATCACGGAAAGAAGTGACTCCATTGAAAGCAGTCATCCTCGCAGGCGGTTTCGGCACGCGACTCAGACCGCTTAGCTGCACTCGCCCCAAAACTCTCTTCCCCATAGTCAACAAAGCCCTGCTCGAGTGGATTTTTGAAAGACTTGCCAAGGACGGCATATCAGAAGCCATCCTAGCCGTCAACAAACTAACCGAATTCCACATAAAGCAACAAAGAATAGAAAAAAACAGCTTGAGGATAATATACTCCAATGACCCCCCAAAGACCCCGCTCGGAACCGCTGGACCAGTGAAAAAGGCGGAGAAGCTCATCGGTCATGATGAGCCATTTCTAGTAATAAACGGGGACATATTCGTAGACCTCAGTTACAGAGAACTAATCAAAAGCCACAGGAGAAAAGGAGCAGAGGCAACCATAGCGCTAAGCAGAGTTGAAGACCCAAGCCGATTCGGAGTTGCAGAAATAGATGAAAACGAGAGAATAATGAACTTCATAGAAAAACCACCGAAAGACAAAGCACCTACCAACCTCATAAACGCTGGAGTATATGTCCTAGGCCCAAAGGTTCTGCAACTCATACCCAAGGGGAGATCAGTCTCCATGGAACGTGAGATATTCCCCAAACTTGCCGAGGCTCGCAGCCTCTACGGTCATTTGGTTGAGGGACTCTGGATGGATATTGGAAGACCAGAAGAATACCTACAGGCAAACAGAACATTGCTCGATTCTACTCCAAGGCAGCAACACGGAAGAAAACAGAGCAAATTTGAAATCAAGGAACCTGTCGCGATTGCTAAAGGTGTTTCAATAGGAGACGGCTCAGTTATTGGACCGTACACAGTTTTAGGAAAGAACGCCACAATCGGCGTAAGCACACGAGTCAAAGATTCAGTGGTCTTTCCAAGCGCAGAAATAGGAGAGTCCGCCATGGTTGAAGGAGCAATAATCGGAGAAGGAGCAGTAGTGGAGAAAAAAGCCAGAGTGGGCAGAGGATGCATAATAGCTGACCAAGCAAAAGTCAGAGAAGGAGTCTGGCTTGAGAATGATGTCGCCGTGTGCCCAGCCGAGGAAGTTACTGAAAAAATATTAAAAACCAAGATTGCCAGTTAACAAGAACGGAGCGAGAAAGATGGGGTCAAGAAAACTATTTGGAACAAACGGCATCCGCGGGCTCGTAAACAAGGAACTATCACCCGAAATGTCAATCAGAATCGGATTGGCAATAGGAACATTTTTCAACAGAAAGAACCTGCTGGTCGGTCATGACGCTAGAACAAGCGGCCCAATGTTCGCCAAGAGCGTTATTTCAGGGTTGACTGCGACCGGATGCAACGTTTTCTTCGCAGGCATGGCACCCACACCAGCGCTGCAATTTGCCGTCAAGAATCAAGGATTTGACGGCGGAGTCATAATTACAGCTTCTCACAACCCCGCTGAGTACAATGGCATAAAAGTCATTTGGGAAGATGGTATCGAAACCTCATTCGAGCAGGAAACTGAAATTGAGGAAATTTATTTCGAAAACAAAGCGAAACTAGCGGCATGGAATGAACTGGGTTCAACCAGCGAACTGTCAGGTGTGAACGAAAGATACATAGAAGCAATAAAAAAACAGGTGGACGTGCCTCGAATAGAACAGAAACACTTTCACGTAGTAGTAGATGCAGCCAACAGTGTTGGTAGCTTGACAGCTCCGATTCTCCTGAGACAACTAGGCTGCAAGGTAACCAGCATAAACGCAAACATAGATGGGACATTTCCGGGGAGACTCCCAGAACCACGCCCAGAGAACCTAGCAGACATAGCAGTGACAGTGAAAGCACTGGGAGCAGATTTGGGCGTTGCTTTCGACGGCGACGCTGACAGATCCTTATTCATCGGAGACACAGGCGAGATCTACTGGGGAGACAAAACCTTCGCATTGGTCATGAAATACTTCCTGCAACAGAACCCCAACGCCAAAATCGTAACCCCTGTCAGCTCGTCGACCTTAATCAAAGACACCGCAGATGCTTACAAAGGGGATTTGGTCTGGACAAAAGTCGGAAGTGTAACTGTCTCACAGACAATGAAGAAATTGAACGCAAAGCTAGGCGGAGAGGAAAACGGAGGAGTATTCTATGGGTCTCACCAAGCAGTCCGCGATGGTTCCATGACAACAGCGCTGATATTGAACATCATGGCAGAAACCGGAGAAAAAATTTCAAAACTCATTGCTGAACAGCCAAGATATTTCATAGAAAAAGGAAAAGTCGCTTGCCCAGAGGGCAAAAAGGAAAAAACCCTAGAAAAACTCGCCAGTCAGACTAAGGGTTTAAATGCCAGCACCATAGATGGAATCAAGATTTGGTTCGAAGACAAGAGTGCAATTCTCGTAAGACCCAGCGGAACGGAACCCTTGTATAGATTATACGCAGAAGCAAAGAGCCAGACGAGAGCCATAAAGCTCGTCGAAGAATACAGCAAGAAGCTGGAAAGAATTCTCGCCGCGATTTGACGCAAGCGGACAACAGGATCGAAAAGAAAGTGCCACAAATTCGACCTTTTCTCAACATGAAACAAGAGGACATAGACACGACTGAGAAACGCGCCAACTACACCATAGCCATCATCGGATGCGAGCGAGAAGGGTTAGCCTATGGAATGGCGTTTGCCGAAACAGGTTTCAAAGTAATATTGGCAGACTCCGACCAGAGTCTGGTCAAACGCCTAACGAAAGGAAAAACAGAATCGCCAAGACAGGAAATCGAACTCAAGTTGAGGAGTCTTTGGAGAACAGGAAAACTCACCGCAACTGCGGACATAAAGAATTCGGTCGCTAGTAGCGATGCGATCGTCATAACAGTCAACCCAAAAATCGACGAAAACAAGAACGTAGACTATTCGGAAGTAGAAAAAACCTGCAAACAAGTGGGAACGAATCTAAAACAAGGCGCCATCATAATTTACACAGGCATAGCCAGCTTCGGTTTCAACGAAAGCATTGCCAGAGAAGCACTAGAAAACATGTCGGGGCTGAAGGTAGGGGAGGACTTCGGATTTGCATACAGCCCTCAGCCAATGTTGAACTGGCATCTTACCAGCGAAAGCATTTTTGACCTTGAGCTGAAAGTTGCTGCCGGCGACAAAGTAAGCCTGGACGTGGCTTCTATGATTCTGGCTTCAATAGCCAAAAGAGGCATCAAACAATCGATGAACTTCAGAACGGTTGAACTAGCATCGCTTTTCTCGTCCATCAGGACAGATGCAAGCATTGCATTGAGCAACGAACTGGCAATGTTTTGTGAAAAAGCAGGCGCGGACTACCTAGAAATCATGAAACTCGCGAATTCAGAGCAGAACCTGCCAAGCTGTGCCCCGACAATGGCCCAAGCAGCACAAAAAGAACCATACATACTAATTGAAAGTGCGGAAAATCTCAACATGAAACTGAGACTTGCAACGCTGGCTAGACAACTGAACGAAGACATGATGAAACACGCTATCAACTTATTACAGAACGCCCTGCGAAGCTGCAGCCGAACCGTGAGGAGATCTAGGGTTGCTATTCTTGGAGCAACTAGACCAAAAGCAGCAGGAGAGGCCTTCGTGAAAATGCTGGAAGCAAGAGGCGCAAGAACGATTGTTTATGATCCAAATGCTACGACTTCTGCGAGGCGTGATGTCTTAGAAAAACCCAGAAGAAGCGTCGTTGATGCAGTCGAAGGATCAGACTGCTTGATCTTGCTTCAGGGACAAGAAATACTAGGCAACACAAGCCTGAAAAACCTCCGGACTGTGATGCGCTCGCCATCAGCAATCATTGACCTGACTGGAACTCTTGACCCTCAGAAGGCTGAAGCAGAAGGCTTCATATACCGTGGACTAGGAAGAGGAATAGGAAAGAAATGAGAAAAATAGGCGTAGCTGTAATAGGAACAGGATTCTGGGGAAAAAACCACGCCCGGGTATACAACGAGCTGGAATCAACTGAACTAATAGCAGTTTGCGATCGAGACGCCGAAAGAGCGACAAGAGTGGCAGAACAATTTTCCGCCAAAGCCTATACAAACAGCACACAAATGCTCCAAGACGAAGCAATAGAAGCCGTCAGCGTTTGCACGTGGTCTACGAGTCTTGCCAGAGAAGCCTTGAAGGCTCTAAGGTCTGGCAAACACGTCATTGTTGAAAAACCAATGGCCACAAGAACCAAACAAGCACAAGAACTCTTGTCGACTGCAGAGGAAAAGGGTGTGCACTTCACGGTTGGTTTCCTGATGCGATTCATACCAGGGATACAAAGCATAAGAGAAGCAGTTGAAATGAAGAAGATCGGAGACTTGGTTTGCGCAACAGCGAAGAGGGTTTCTCAATGGCCGGAAAGGATAGGCGATGTCGGAGTGATTAAGGACACCGCCATTCATGATATAGATATTATGCGCTTCATATTCGGCGAAGAGCCAGTCAATGTCTACGCAAAAGCTGGAAGCATGAGACACAGCAAGTTCGAAGACTACGCTCAGATAATGCTTACATTCAAAGATGGGAAAAGCGCCTTCATAGAATCTAACTGGATAACACCTTACAAGACCAGAACATTGACAGTCACTGGGAGCGACGCCATAATGAGACTGGACTACGTAACACAGGAACTGTGGATTGAAGCTGCAAAAGAAAACTTGCAGCCTAAATACCCATGGCAGGAACCTCTAAAGGTTGAACTTCAACATTTTGCAGATTGCATAACAAAGAAAGAAAAACCAAAAGTCACAGGAACTGACGGCATCAGAGCGTTACGAATAGCAGAAGCCGCGCTTGTCTCATCGGCTAAGAATAGAGCAATTAAAGTGGAATAATATTTTGAATTACCGAAGTCGTTTCTAGCGTTTGAGGGCGAAGGGCTTTCCTTCGGAAACAACTTTTGAGGGGATCATTCCAGCCCACTTTTTCAGGAAAGGCAGATCTTCAGCCTCTTTCCGAAGCTCGTCCGGTAACATTTCAGGAATCTCGTCACGTACCGGATACCAGCGCAAGCATTTCGGACAGATTATTACTCCTTCCACTATCTCGTCCTTTTCTTCAAAAACATGAAGCTCTAGAGGATGATACTTGTCTATCGGGCACGCCAGTATTTCCATCAATTTTCGTTTCATCGACATTCACGCATAAACACATAGCTACAATCGTTATTAAGATTTGCCGGTTGCATGCAAATCAAGAACTGTTTGGTACCAACGAGGACCAACACTTCTAACAACCCGAGAAGAAGCGCATTCAAGTTTGATGCCCCTCCATGCCAGTCTACCAGCAACATAAGCCTTGCTCTTTTCAACTGCATCTTCACTTTTTGCCGCATGCTGAAAATCATAAAGATGAATCCAGCCCCCCGATTTTTTGAGGGCTAATAAGGCAGATGGCAAAAACTGGAGAGTTTTCACTGGAAGTGGCATCAGGACCCTGTCAGCCACACCCTGCAGGCAATGCTTGACGACTTTTTCTGAGCTCCCTAATATAGGGATGACCTTTCCATAGACCGCATTAAGGTTGATGTTCCTCCGCATTAACTCAAATGCCTCCGGGTTCTTGTCAATCGAGAAAATGCGATTTGGCTTCGCGTGTTTAACGATCATTATGGAGAAGCAGCCTACACCTGCGAACATGTTCACGACTGTCTCGCCAAGTGTAACTAGCTTGGATATACGCAATCGCTCGTGGCTAAGCCTAGTTGAAAAATAACATTTATCAAGGTCCACAGAGAACACGCAACCATACTCTTGATGCAGCGTGGTTCTTCGATCTTCCCCTGCAACGTACAAGAGGGATCTAAGCCTAAAATCACCTGCGATTTTGCCTTCCTGGGAGAGGACAACCTTAACGTTCTTGTGAACGCTAATTATTCTCTCAGCAAAGGTCTCAACTGCGCTATTCTCAGAGAGCGGCCTGAGTACTGCAATGTCACCGACAATATCATATGAAGTTGAAACCGTGGCTATCTCTTCAGGCGATAGATATTGTTGAAGAGCTACCCGCAACTTTGGCAATATTGATCCTCCAATGACAATTGCTGCTGGAAACATTTAAATGCAAAAAGGCTTTCCCATTTGTAGGAAGAGGCTTTTTCCTTGGAAAAGTCAGGAATTGTCTATGAATGCATGAGATGCGGAGCGCACGTACCAGCTGAGGAACTAGAGCTTCGCGGCGGAGAAACGAAATGCATCATTTGTGGGTACAGGATACTGAAAAAAGTGAAACCGCCAGTAGTCAAGCGTATCCAAGCAAAATGAGGGAAAAAATAGCACATAGAATTGCGGCTTTCTGGTTCTGGCTTCAATGCTTTGCTTTGTCACAGTAGTCTGTTAGAAAAGTTCTTCATCTCCGATTTTCCGCAGAGCTTTGCCTCTGAGTTTCAACGGTTCGCCCACAACATCTTCAGGAGCTATGTCGACGGTCTTCCGTCTAACCGTTTCCCCGCAGACTCCTCGAGGTAGCAGACGCCTCTTGACACAGAGGGCATAAGTGCAGTTGGCAACGTTGCACATTTCTTCAGTCCATCTGCACCAAACTGAATCTCGACGATTGAAAGTGGAGTTTTTTGCGCATTTGAAAGACGGACATGTTGGAGAACATGCTTTCACTTGAGACAAAAGATACACCCATGCCTATTTGTCTTTAGAATTGGACTAGCTAGATGCATTATTGAAAATGCTAATGGTTTTGAACCCCATATAAACCTTTTCACTTTTGGGATGGAATTTCTTTGGTCTTGCTTGCTGGCAGATTTGATTTTTTCCGTCTTTGCAGTTCGAACATCGCTAATACAACAATTGCTGAAAGGACTATTAACATGGCAAGAAACATACCAGCATCGACAAGGTAGCCCCATAACAGAATATACTTCCCCAGCCTGATCTGCACTGCCGCAGGCGAGTCCACACGCAAATTGAGTGCCTCACAGTAGTTCTCACTGTTGCCCTGATGAGCCACAAGTTGTGCAGCTCCCCCAATGACATTGCTGAAAGTTGTTGTTCCATCCTCCAGAGTGATGTTTGACCGCGTTACTTGATCAGGCCCCCGGAAATCAACAATCATTTTGGGTATTGGCTGACCAAGGAAGTCAACTACCAAAACTGAAACCCTAAGGTTGTAGAGAACGCACTGGATTTCGCCTTCAGTATTGCCGAAGACTTCGACTATTGTTTCATTCAGGAGAAGATTGTCCTTGTATATGCGTAGCCTGTATTTCCCAAACGCAACTTCTGCAGAGACCCGTCCAGCTCTATCTGTCGAATTGGCGTAGAATGCTCCACTAGTCTGCTCGGACAAAGCTATTCGAGCTTCAGGTAAACCTTTCAAATTATAGTCCAGAATCGTGAGCGAGAGAGAATGACTTGGGATCACTATGACTATTTCGTGCGTTGGAACCGCAGGTATGCTTGCGAAGGTATTATTGCCACTATTGAAAACAACCCTGTAAAGAGAGGCGCTGATTTTGTAATCTATCCCTGGCAGGACAAAATACAGAATGTAAGTTCCTGAAATGTCGGTCTGCCCCGAGACACTATCAGTTCGCAACGAGCCTTGCTTTGTCGTCGTGTAACTGTAGGTTATGTTTAATGAAACGAAAGGAGTCAGGAAGCCATGTCCATCCTTAACGAGAATCTTGAGGTTGACCAAAGAACAGACTAAGTCATGTTGGTCCTCTTTGGTTATCGTCAAAGATATTCCTCCAACTTGGACCTCGTTCCAATACGCCGTTATATTGGCTCCGCCTTTTTCCAGATTAATTGTAGCTATACCGCCATATCCGCTTGTGCCACTATAAACTTCTTTTGTGGCCAGATCGACAGCTTCAACCACCACCCCTCGGACCATTGCACCGCCCAGGCTCAAGGTGCGAATTTGAACAGGGTATCCAGGCACGTTGAATTCCTGTGAGTCGACCACTTCTTTAGCAATTCCTTCTGGAGTAATCGTTGCCTGATATGTACCAAGTGCAGCATTGCTCGGAACTGCCCAAACTGAAGTTATTACGCCTTCGCTGGATGCAACAACATTTGCAGTGTAAACGTTGGAGCCTGTCTTCTGGTTGACTATTTTTACGGTGGCGGTTTGACCTGCGCCGTAACCTATGGCGCGAATAGAGACTGATTCGCCTCTATGATACTGACTCGCGTTCGTGAACGCAATGAAGAATTGACTAGATGCCAACAGGATAGTCTTATTGAAGTATGCGGTGTATGTGCCGGTATAATTTGTGAGCGAACCTGACGGTTGAAACTCAACACTTGGAAAAATGACCTCAGCCCGAGCTGTTCCCGTCTGACTCGCAGGCGTAAGCGTTATGAGTCTTGAATACTCGGTTTTCAAGGGTTCCGGCAGCTCGACTGTAATGTTGGCAGAATAGGCAGTTCCTGATTTTGCCCCCGTAAGCGTAACATTCAAAACAACCGAATCGCCCTCCTGCAGGTGAGCCGGCGCAGATGGCATAATTGCGGCAATGTTATAACCCATTCGTAGGGTAAAAGTTTTGGTGGCATTTTGTTTCTTTGCAACATCTCGCAGAATAAGAGTGTAATCTCCCGCAGGAAGCTCAGGCACCGAGAAATTTGCATTAACATAATAGCCTTCAGATTTGTCGGTAACCAGAAGTCTAGCCCCCATGTAAAGTTCATAGGTGCCATTGGTGGTATCGATCGTGCCCTGGACGTTGACGCCCTGCCCAGCCACCCCTCCAGTTGGAGTAACTAAATAGATGTTAATTCCAAGCTGGCCCGAAACAAGCGAGAGTGGGTAAAGCAAGGAGATGCCTAACAGCAGCATAATGGTTAATACAATAACTTCTTTCTTCAAACAGGCGTCTCCATTTTGGCAGAATCTCACCGAGATTAAGCAACATACTGCGAAAAGAGTGCTTTAAACTTTGCTTCTCGCTTGAACTCTGCAGAAAATGTTCGCCACGAAGCGATTTTATAAGAGAATTAATCTATTCTGATTCAAGAAATAATGAAGAGCCATGAAAACCACGACCGAAGTCCCCTCCCTACTATTGCACGCCCTGAAAAAACAGAAATACCATCTTATTGGACACCATTCCGCAGTCAAAGGATGCAAGTGGCTTCACGAATCCATAGTGCATGGAAGGACCTGCTACAAAGCAAAGTTCTATGGAATAAAGAGCCACCAGTGCATTCAGATGTCGCCCGCCGTTCTGTACTGCACCCAGCAATGCCTATTTTGCTGGAGGGCGCAGAATAGCGACTTACAGATCAAATGGAATGAAACTACCCCTCATATCTGGGATGAGCCTGAAAGCATTGTAAAGGGAAGCCTACGAGCACAAGAAAGAATTCTAAGCGGATACAAAGGAAACCCGCATGCTGATTTGCAGAAACTGAGAGAGGCGCAAATGGCAAGACACGTTGCTATAAGCTTGGCAGGAGAACCTACGCTCTACGAACCGCTTGGGGAATTAATTCGCGAGTTTCACAGAAAGAGGTTTACGACATTCCTAGTTACAAATGGAACAAACCCAAAAAGGCTGGAGGAACTGAAAGAAGAGCCAACTCAGCTGTACGTTTCAGTGTGCGCCCCAAACCAAGATGTTTTCGAGAGAATATGCCGTCCACAGATCGACAATGCATGGGCAAAACTAAATGACACACTTGAGCTATTGCCGAGCTTCGATTGCCCAACAGTCATTCGAATGACTCTGGTGAAGGACATGAACATGGAAAATGTGGAGGAATATGCCAAAATCGTGAAGAAGGCTGAACCAACATACGTCGAAACTAAAGCATACATGCATGTTGGCTTCTCAAACCTTCGTCTAACCTTCGAACGCATGCCCAGCCACAAAGATATTTGCAAATTTGCATCAGAATTGTCACTCGAAACCGGGTACAATATTCTGGACGAATCGAGTGACAGCCGTGTAGTCTTGTTGAGCAAAAGAGAGAGAGCAAAGAGATTCGACACAAACTAGGGTCTAAGGCTAATAAACAACAAGAACCGTATGAACTACTCTGGTGGCGAAGTTGGTTACACTGAGGAAAGTTCTAAAGAAAGTGAGAAAGGAATTGACACTCAAAGAAAAGATTCGAGACGATGTTCAAGAAAGAATTCGAAAAATAACAAGCCTCTCCAAGCAGACAATTTTACTCATACATCAGCGCCGATCTGAAGAGGCTGAGGCAACGGTTGAAAAGGCAAAAGAACTTGTAGTACACCTTCAGGCATTGTCGAATGAATACCCCGATGTGGTCTATGGCGGCATGTTCAGCGCCGCACTTCAAGAATACTCTGAAGCAAACATTTTTCTCAAAATGACCAAGCAAGACAAGCTGCCTTCTCCGACAGACATCAATGTTCCACCAGCCGATTATGTACTTGGACTGGCAGACGTAATAGGCGAGTTTCGGCGACTGTCATTGGATGCTTTGCGCGAAGGCAACGTAGAAAAAGGCGAAAAATGTCTGCGCATAATGGACGAGATTTTCGTAGAGCTTCTGGCTCTAGACGAAACATACATGCTGGTGCCTGGCTTGAGAAGAAAAAGCGACATTGCACGACGAATAATCGAAACCACACGCGGAGATATCACACAGGAAGTGCGAAGAAAATCGTTAGAGGACCAGCTGAAGAAATTTGAAATCTCGGTAATAAAAGGACAGAGCAATGGATAAGATCACGTGTTTTCCGCCCAATTTCTCAGTTTCAAGAGCGCACAAAACACAAGAATTTCTCTCAAAGATGGTCAAAAAAGAAGACAGACTCCCAGATCAAATCGAATTCATCGCTGGTGTAGATGTAGCTTACATCGACAAGCTGGCAATTGGAGCAGTATCAGTGCTAGATCACCATTCGTTGAAAGTGATTGAAGTGGAGACCGCAATCTGCGAGGCAAAGATGCCGTATGTGCCTACCCTGCTGGCGTTCAGGGAGATCCCACCTGCCACTGCATGCATCGGGAAACTAAGAAGCCCCCCGATGTATTCCTTGTCGACGGTCAAGGGATTGCGCATCCACGCAGGTGCGGCTTTGCAAGCCACCTTGGAATAGTTGTTCGAAAGCCGACAATCGGCGTAGCGAAGACCAGACTTGTCGGCGACATTGTCAATAACCAGGAAAAGGTGTTCGGGAGTTGCAAGGGAGAAATATTAGGTTCTGTCATCAAAACCGCTTCGCATGGGAACCCAGTCTATGTGAGTGTGGGCATCTTGTTTCACTGGAAACGGCAACCAAGATTGTGAAAAATTGCACACGTGACGGTAGGATCCCCGAGCCGCTGCGGCAAGCCCACGAAACTGCAGCGGAACACAAGCAGCAATTGAGCAAAGCATCTAACTTGCGGAAAACTTAATAGCGCTCGTCTGTCAAGAACCATCTGGAGAATTCTGAACATGGAAATCCCTTTGGATGAATTCCTCAAACTGGATATGCGCATTGGGAAGATAGTTGAAACAAATTACATTGCAGGTTCGAGAAATCTAATAAGGATGACTGTCGATTTTGTAGAAGAGAAACGTCAAGCAGTTGCAGGTCTGCTTCAATGGTACAAGCCTGAAGATCTTTTGGGCAAAAAGTGCGCGTTTGTTCTCAACCTTCAAAAAAGAAAAATGATGGGTGTCGAATCCCAGTGCATGATACTGGCTGCTGACAATGGCAAGGGCAGTGTTGCAGTACTGCAAGCAGAAAAGGACATTTCTGAAGGCAGTAGAATCCACTAGAATCAACTTGGTTTTCCTCCGAATTCTTGCTTCTGCACCCATGGAAAAGTAAATTAATACTGCGAACACGTTAGGATGTGCCTTCTCTGAGGGTTGTTCATGGCAGTTGATGAAGAAGCAGTCATGTGGGTCGAAAAGTATCGACCGAAAAACCTCAACGAAGTCGTGGATTTGAAAGAAATAGTGGAAAGCCTAAAGAACTTTCTGCACAATCCAAAAACAATGCCCCACCTCCTATTTGCAGGGATACCAGGGACAGGAAAAACAACCATCGCCCTTTGCATTGCTAGGGAATTGTTCGGGCAAAACTGGAAGACATTCACGCTTGAACTGAACGCTTCAGACGAGAGAGGTATTGATACGGTGCGTGACCGAGTCAAGGATTTCTCAAGATACAGTCGTTCCGCGTTTGGCAATGTGCCCTTCGCGCTAGTAATCTTGGATGAAAGTGATCAGATGACCGGGGCTGCTCAGACGGCTTTGAGAAGAATAATGGAGACAAGCTCTCGTACGTCCAGATTCATTCTGATATGCAATCAGTCAGGAAAGATAATTGAACCTATACAGAGTAGATGCGCGATCTTTCGCTTTTCGAAGCTAGATCGTCAAGCAATGGTGGAGCATCTCCGTTGCATCGCAAAGAAAGAGAAGGTTTCATTGACTTCTGAAGTCTCCGAAAGAATTGTCGATTACGCGGAAGGTGACCTGAGACATGCAATCAATGCTCTCCAAACCGCTGCGGCATACAAAGACGGGACAGTTGATGAAAAGGCCATTTCACAGGTAATTGGAGAAGCCAGCCCCGTTCAAGTCCAACTGATGATTAGAAAAGCACTCAATGGCGATTTCATAGAAGCAAGGAAAATCATGTATGATCTTATCGGTTCTTTTGGGTTCTCGGGATCAGAGATCGTTCGCCAGATGCAAAGGGAACTTTTCAAAATGTCCTCTTTGACACCTGAGCAGAAAGCCGATTTATCCAATATCATTGGCGAATACGATTATCGTTTGACTCAGGGTGCAAACAGCGATATCCAACTAGGGGCATTGCTTGCTCAATTTGGCAAAGTTGGAAAGACCTAAGGGGAGAACGGTTGAGAGATAATTTTCTGTGGGTGGAAAAATACCGCCCAAGAAAGGTCTCCGAGGTCATCGGAAACGAAGATGCTAAGGGAGCATTTATGGATTGGCTGAAGGCAAAGAATCGTACCAAGAAGGCCATCTTGCTCGTCGGTCCACCCGGAGTGGGCAAGACTACGTTAGTCAACGCTGCCGCAAACGAGTTCGGATTCAGAGTGATTGAGATGAATGCCAGCGATACTAGGTCAGAAAAGGAGATAAACGCAGTGGCGAGACCTGCAACTTCCTACGTTGGCTTGGAGACATTCTCGACTGAAATCAAAGGCAGTGTACTTTTCCTGGATGAAGTTGACGGCATCGCAGGCAACGAGGACCGCGGAGGAGTCAGTGCAATAGTTGAGGTAGTTGAGAATTCGCGCATACCAGTGATCATGGCGGCAAACGATCCTGACCTTGAGAAGCTCAGACCGCTGAAGAAAGTTTCAACCGTGGTGAGGTTTCATCAGGTACGCACGCCGTGCATAATTCTGATGCTCAAGAAGATCTGCCGTGAAGAGCGAATACAAGCAGAGTTTGGGGCTCTAGAGAGGATAGCGCAAAATAGCGGAGGCGATGTGCGCTCAGCGATAAATGACCTCCAGAGCCTCGCGGAGACAGATAGGATTCTCACGGTTCAAGACACGAAAATGTTGAGTTACAGAAACAAAGACATCAGCATGGAGGAAACTCTCACAGGTTACTTCTCTGTGGGCTCTATCTTGGAAGCTGCGACTTTATTGAGTCGTTCAAGCGTGGACTATGACGAGCTTTTGATGGCCATTTCTGACAATCTTCCTTGCAGATATTCGGACCGGCAAGAACTCGGTAGGGCGTATGATCCAATTTCTAAAGCAGACATGTTCCGAGGCAGAATTGGGACTGAGAATTGGCATTTGCTCAAGTACTTCTACAATTACCTGTCTGAGGCGGCCGCGATCTCCCCTGGATCGTATAAACCCTTTGCGTTGATTTCCCCGCCACTGAGAGTCATGGCTCTGTTTTGGACAAAAGGCAAGAGAGCCTCGCTTGACGGCATATGCGCGAAAATTGGCGCCCAGTGTCATATCAGTAAGAGCGAGGCAAAGAGCGTTTTTGCCCCTTACCTGAAGGCCATGTTGCGCAGGAACAAAGCAGCACCGATTGCCGGTTGGCTAGGGTTGACGTCTGAAGAGGTTGATTACTTAGTCAACATGACGATGTTTTAGGAGTGCGATTCTTGAATGGTTGTCTTGGATAGAGATGGGTTTAAACTCCCGCGGGTGGAAAAGGAGAAGTTCATTTTGCTACTGAGGCTTGGATTGAATTATGACCGAGAAAGAGGTTTCTACAGCATAAAGAATTTCAACAACATAGACAAGTTGCATGATGCTCTCTCCGAGATCCTTGGTACTGAGATTCGCTTCATGCAGAAGTGCTCGGTTTGTGGAAAGTCTCTTGCTTGCACTGAATGCAAATATGTTGAATCGTGTTCGACCATGAAGCTTCCATCTTTCTGCGTGTGCCATAAGTGCCTAAGAGATACATAGCTGTGAAACAGCAGCGACCCCTTGCCCAAAAAGACTTCACGGAGCTTGCACGGTGCCGAGGTTGAGTTGATGCAAGTTTCAGCTCAATGTTTCATTTATCTCTTTCATTTATCTCGGAGTTATTCATTTTATTCGTATATGATTTATAGCACATACAATTAAATAGAAAACCTCTGTTCATGGAGAGAACGCGCAGTGCTGAGGAGGAATTGAATGTACAATTCACCGAACGAGTTCATGAACTATGTCATTGAGAAGAATCCGAACCAACCTGAATTTCACCAGGCTGTTCAAGAAGTTGTTGAGTCAATTTGGCCTTTGATTAGGGAGAAGCGGAAATACCAGTCGGCTAATATTCTCGAGCGATTTATCGAGCCTGAGCGGACCGTTTCATTTAGGGTGACTTGGGTGGACGACAAGGGCAAGGTCCAAGTCAACAAGGGCTATCGCATTCAGATGAATAGCGCTATCGGCCCCTACAAGGGGGGCTTGCGGTTCCATCCGAGTGTTAATCTTGGAGTCCTCAAGTTTTTGGCTTTTGAGCAGGTGCTGAAGAATTCGCTGACTACTCTGCCAATGGGCGGAGCTAAGGGCGGCGCTGATTTTGATCCTAAGGGCAAGAGCGATGGTGAAGTGATGCGGTTCTGTCACAACTTCATGATGGAGCTAACGCGTCATGTAGGTCCTGACACTGACGTTCCAGCTGGAGACATCGGAGTAGGTGCACGGGAAATTGGTTTTATGTTCGGCATGTATAAGAAGTTGCGCAATGAATTCACTGGTGTATTGACTGGGAAAGGCATTAACTGGGGGGGAAGCTTGATTAGGCCGGAAGCCACGGGTTATGGTGTCACATACTTCGCTGAAGAAGTGCTCAAGACCCGTAACGAGAGCTTGAAAGGAAAGACCGTTGCGATTTCGGGTTCAGGAAACGTTGCCCAGTACGCGGTTGAGAAAGTCACAGCGTTAGGCGGAAAAGTGGTCACCCTATCTGATTCTGATGGGACTATTTATGATGAAGATGGCATCGACGCGAAGAAATTGGCTTTCGTGATGAATCTTAAGAATGCCAAGCGAGGGCGCATAAGGGAGTATGCAAATGAGTATCGTGACGCGGAATACTTGGCAGGCAAGCGGCCATGGGGCATCAAATGCCAAATTGCTTTGCCCTGCGCTACGCAGAATGAAATCAGCGGGGAGGAGGCAAAGACTCTCGTCGATAATGGCTGTTTCTGCGTTGCCGAAGGTGCAAACATGCCAACTGAGCCGGCGGGCGTCAAGGTCTTCGTGGATAACAAGGTGTTGTATGGTCCAGGCAAGGCAGCTAATGCGGGCGGTGTAGCCATTTCTGGCTTGGAGATGTCCCAGAATAGTTTAAGGCTTTTATGGACTAGAGAGGAAGTTGATCAAAGACTGCGCTGCATCATGAATGCGATTCACGCTACATGCGTCAGGTATGGCAAAGACGGTGACTTCACTAACTATGTGAAGGGAGCAAATATCGGCGGTTTCATTAAAGTTGCAGATTCGATGATTGATCAAGGCATAATCTAAGGAGAAATCAGCCTCTTTTTCTTTTTTGAAACCAAACACTAATAACCCAGCTCCGATCGAGACCCCCTTGATCCCTTGTTGAGCAGTTTTTTGGCATTGTTGTATCCATTGCAAATGCTTAAAGGCGTTCATGCAGTATTTGTTGAACACCTGAAGAGAAAAAAAGTTTGAAGGGAGGAGTATGCCAGCAGATATTGCCACGTTAGATTTCCTGTTTGAGAATTCATTAGTGAAAATCGTGGCTAATCAGAATTTTTCTGAAGTGAAACTCGGGGGATTGAATGTTGGTCCTTTCGAAGAGGGAAACGAATACGAAGTTCATTACTGGATAGCAGAGAAGTTGATTGAGTCAGGAATAGCTCATTTTCGCGAAGAAACGAATTTGACAGCCTCCGACCTTTACAAAGTTCAATGGAAAGAACGGGTTCAGGTCGCTGGGCAAATTGCTGACCTTCCGGATGAGTTCTATCCAAGACTTCGAAGGCATCTTTGCCAATTGAAAAAGGAAGTGTTGAAGCAGCCAGAGAGAATTCAAGAATATGATAAGGCGAGGCAGTTGGTGAATGACATTGTAAATTCAAGATTGAAGAAGATTGTTGCCTTATCAGCGGGACCTTCTCAAACCGATCAAGTAGTGAAAAAAATGGCTCCTGAGGAGAGACTTATCTATGAGCAGCTTGGCGAGATAATCGCTCAGTGGAGAACGCGTATCCAAGAATACGAAGCACACGAGTGATCCCCATGGCAACAAAAAAGACGGAGACGGTTGACCCGCAAGAGCGGTTTCAGGAGTTTTTCAAGAAGAAGAAGTATCGACAGAAAATCTCTCAGATGGCATTGACAGGGAGAGAGTCTATTACTGTTGACTTTGAGGAGTTATTCGCTTTTGACCAGGCATTAGCTGAGAAGCTACTGGAGAAGCCAGACGAGTCTCTCGCTCATTCTGACAACGCCCTCTATTCTCAGCTTGGAATAGAAGACGCCGAATACGCAGAGAAGATGGAGAAAACTACAGTCAGAATTGTCGGCCTTCTCGGAAAAGAGCAGCTGCGGAAACTGGGTTCCAAACAGATGGGAAAACTTGTGATGATCGAGGGCATTGTGGTACGGGCTACGCCTGTTCGTCCGATGGTTATGCAGGCTTCATTCAAATGCAAAAGATGCGGCACTGTATCGCGCGTTGAGCAGACGGGCTCATTTCTGAAAGCTCCTTTTGAGTGCAGTGATCCTTCATGCAGGCAGAAAGGACCGTTTGAATTCGTTCAGGAAGAGTCAACTTTCATCGACTCTCAAGATCTCCGCCTGCAAGAGAGACCGGAAGATCTTCCGCCAGGACAGCTGCCCAGAACACTGAACGTGAAATTGGTTGGGACCGAGATAGTTGATTTGGCGAGACCTGGGGACCATGTTTCGGTTGTGGGAATTGTGCGCGCTGTGGCGCCTTCGAGACCCGGAATAGGAAAACTGAGGACTTTCATATTGCACCTTGATGCGAACTCCTTGGAGGTTCTGGGAAAGGAACCAGAGACTTCTCTGCCTTCAGCTGAAGAAGAAGAGAAAATCATCGGGCTGTCAAAAGACCCTTCGGTGCACAAGAAGGTAATGGGTTCGATCGCGCCATCGATCTATGGTTACGAACACATCAAAGAAGCCATAATGTACTTGCTTTTTGGCGGCGTTTCAAAGAGTCTGACCGACATCACTGTCAGAGGAGAGATGAATGCGCTCCTCATTGGAGACCCAGGCACGGCAAAATCACAGCTTCTGCAGTATGTGGCAAGAATTGCGCCGCGTGGGTTGTACACTTCAGGCCGAGGAACTACCGCTGCGGGGTTGACTGCCGCCGTCATAAGGGAAAAAGGGGGCAGCATGAGCCTAGAAGCTGGAGCGCTTGTTCTGGCGGACAAGGGGATAGCGTGCATTGACGAAATGGATAAGATGCGGCCGGAAGACCGCGTAGCCATCCATGAAGCGATGGAACAGCACACGGTTTCAGTGGCCAAAGGCGGAATTGTAGCCACATTGAATGCACGAACTGCCATTTTAGCCGCAGCTAATCCAGCATTGGGGAGATATGAGCCGCATCGGACTGTCGCGGAAAATATATCGCTCCCAGTGACCATCCTCTCTAGATTTGACTTGATTTTCGTTCTCAGAG
>CAZQCX010000012.1:0-2444 GCA_964591705.1 uncultured Candidatus Bathyarchaeia archaeon
TGACTGGGATTGTGCCTGATGGGGAAATGGTTGAGCGTGCGTCGCTGGACGCCGTAATCATGTAGGTGTTGGGTGTAAAGCTTGCGGATATTATGTGGTTTGTTACGACGTTTTCGAATGTGTATGAAGTTCGGGGTCCGACTGAGGAGCCATCGATTGCAACGTCGGCAACGCTGTAGCCTGTGTTGGGAGTTATCGTGAAAGTTTGTGCTGCGCCTGAGGGAACTGTTACAAAACCGCTTGGGCTGATTGAGCCGCCTAGACCTGCTGAAGCCGTGATTGTGAAGGAGCCGAGTGGCGCTGACGTTACGGCTATGTTATGATTTTCCTGAATGTTGCTGAATGTGTATCTTCCGGACAGGTCGGCTGGAGATCCGTCAACTGTGACGCTTGTTATCGCATACCCGGGGGAAGCCCAGTACACAAAGGTCTGATAGCCGCCCTGAATGACCGGGACATCGCCTGAGGGCGTGATTGAAGAAGTGGAATCGGCAGAAGCGGTAATTGTGAAGGTTCTTACCGTGGTGCTTACGGATATCGTGTGGCTCTCTTGAACGTTGCTGAAGGTGTAGGTTCCTGTCAAGGGTAGAATGGGGGCGCCGTCTACGAGTACGCTTGTTACTGTGTAGCCTGGGTTGGCGGTGTAGGTGAATGTCTGTGAGCCTCCTTCGGCAACGGAAACCACGCCTCTCGGGGTGATGGAGGAGTAGGGGTCAGCTGTGGCGGTTATCCAGTATGTTCCGCTGGGGGGTTCTGGCGGCCCTTCTGCGGACGGGTTGTAACTGAATTGGTTGCCCCTTGCTGTGACAACCCAGACTCTGAAGTCGTTTGGGCTGCCGTTTTCCAGATAAGGGTCGGTGAAGCTGATCGGGTCGGTTGATTGTCCTGGTTGTAGTGAGATGAGGGGGGAGAATGGAGGGAATGGGGGTAGCATGTTTGTTTGGTCTTGAATCCAGACGCGGACCAGTTGGATGGGTATTGTGCCTGTGTTGCTGAAGGTGCATCTGAATGTTCCTGTGGCTGGGAAATATTCTCTTAGGACGGTTACTTTTTCTGCGGCTCGCTCGCTGTCTGCTTGCCTCATCTGCATTGCGGTGCGTTCGAGGTTGCCGTTTTGGTCTAGGATAATCATGAGGCTGCTGAAGACAGCTATGACCACCAGTAAGAAAAATATCGTTCCGAATACTGAGCCGATTCCCTTCTTGTTCCTTAGGAGATTGCCGCGTGATGATTGAGTGGTTGAGGTGGCTCCATTGCTATGCTGGGTAGTCAAAGGAGTTCCCTCTTCTTGTTACTATGCGAATCCTGAAATCTTCTGGCAATGGTTCTTGAAGTGTTACCGTGAATTTGGCTTCCTGTCTTAGGTTCAGGCTTTCAATTTGTGTCCCAGTGTCAATATCGTATAGTGCGGTGACGTGATGGTATTCGAGGAGGCTGTTGTCAGCATCATTGAATATGATTAGCCCTGTGATTTTCAGGTTAGGCATGTTTCCGCAGTTAATTATGTAAACCGTTAAGGCTTGAGTGGAAGGGTCATAGGCGACGTGTTCGAAGCCTATTCTTTCCGAGATAGCCTGCTGGTTGGCTGTTGTGCTGTCGATGTACTGGTTTGTGGCGGTTGTCGTGGCGTTGGTTGCATATATGTAGGCGGCTGTTCCAGCTATGACTACAACTGCGGCTAAGATTAAGGTTGAAAATATGGGGCTCAGAGCGCGTTTGCTGAAGCTAACGTGCCTATTGTTGGCATCTGGATTTTTCATTTCTGCCACCTCAAAGCCCGAACAGGGTCACTTTTGCACGGTGCTAATTAAGAGCTTCCCATTCAGCCCTCGTTTTATCCCATAACTCTAAGCAAAAATCCATTGGCTTAGTCCGCTTATAAACCATGTTTTCGCACAATACATATTACAGATTTACGAATACAGGGAACGCATGGGGAGTGTTTGAGAGCTATGCTGGGGAGAAGAATAGTCGCGTGGCTGGGTGGTTGCTAAGAGTCATGGCTGTGCAATGGAGCCTTCAGAAAATATTGGGGAAAAGATTAGCGGAAGAAAAAGAATTGGATAGGGGCTGGAGATTGAGGAACCGCTTATTACGCAGGGAATGATGGCGATACGAAGCTGCCGCCTGCTGGCGTGACCAATGTTACAGTATAACTAGTGCCTGTTGACAAAGGCGAAGTAAGGGCAGCAGCATTAGTAATGGTCACTAGTCCGCCATTAGCCCAACTTCCTTCAGTAACACTTGCGCTTGCTGTAGCCGCTATGGTTCCATTCATGCTCTTGACTATGATGCTTAAGCCGGTTATTGGTGGTAAGGGTCCGCCTGTGCTTTGAGCATAAACAGTAACCGTTCTTGTTGCTGCTGAATATGATGCTCCTTGAACTGCTATTCTTTCTTGTCCTGCTCCGGCTGGGTTTGTCATGCCGGCTAGGAATCCTGAG
>CAZQCX010000012.1:2544-42372 GCA_964591705.1 uncultured Candidatus Bathyarchaeia archaeon
AGACTTCCCTTACCGTACCCGTACCTCTTCATGGCTAGCTGCCTGAATTCCTGCTCCGTCTTCTTCTCGACGACGCCGCGTATCTCTCCCACTGGAACCACAAGGGCACATTCACGGCGCTCGCTTATAACCTGTGAACGGCTGCTCTCACAGAAAACAGCAAAGCAAAAGACCCAATGTTCTCTTCGCCACTCGAGAAAGCCCTCACCCCTGAACCCTAGAATTCCTCAAGAAAGCATCAGGCGCCTCTACACTTGCCCCTGTATGGAGCCTCTAGAACTCTGATCCCTAGCAACATATATAGTAGATTCCATATTGATAGAAACTACGAAACAGAGAAACATCGATATCGCGAAAAAGCTTTTGCACAAAACATTCAAAATCGGGTTTCTGGAAAAAAAGGGGAGAAAAAGCGAATTTGAGATGCCCAAGCTGCAAAGGAACAGTCGTCTCACCCGACGGGCAAAACGGGGAAAAAGTCTGCAGCGCCTGCGGGCTGGTTTTACGAAGAGTTCCGTATGCAAGAGAACGCAGCTACGCTCAATGGAACCCCCAGTGGCACTCAAACTGGCATGAAAGCGACTCAGAAACCCTGAAGGAATGGCTAACCACGCTGAGAACAGTATCATGTCAACTCAACCTGCCAAACTTTCCATACAGGGAAGAAGCCGCCAGAAAAATAAGAAAAGAAGCAAAAACACTCTTCAAATCCCAAAAACTCGGAAAAAACAAAAGAGCCACAATCGCAGCCATCCTCCACAACATCCTGAAACAATACGCCAAAAACCGCTCCCTCAAAGAAATCTGCACGCAACTCAGCCTCGACAGCAAACAAGTACTAAACCAAAGCTGGACCCTGAACAAAACAACAATCAACAAGCACAGCCAATTCGTCACAACGCCCAGAAAAACACCAACCGACTACCTCTTCGAACGCGGAGGAAAAATAACCAGCAACACAAAACTCCTAATCGAAGCCAACGAAACACTCGCCAAAACAAAAGGCACCGGCGGAAACCCCATCGCACTCGCAGCAGGCGCACTATACCACACCCTCAAAAACAAAAAACTCAAAGTCACCAAAGAACAAATCGGAGAAGCATTCGGCATCTCCCACAGAACCGTCTACACAAACGAAGCAAGAATAAGAACAATCCTCCAACGAATAAAACCCAAAGACAAACAAACCATGCAAAACGCGCCGCTCATTCTCGTCTCCCGAAAAACAAGACACCCCTGAACCCGAACTCGAAAACTTCCCTCGCACAACCTCTCCCACTATATAAAACAACACAGGCAACGTACTTCTGAGAGGAAGAAACCTGAAACCTACCCAACTGCAGCAACTCAACACACGCATAAGCAAACTTGAAAAACGAGACCTCCAAGAACTGCTGACGCTGCTGGAAATCATGTCCAACATACACTTCTTCGGCGGAATGAAAAAAGACAACTGTGAACACAAAAAAAACGGGCAATGCAACCTGTTCCGCCTGAAAAACGGGGCAAGGCGCAAAGTCCCCGTCGCAACCCCATGCAGAATAGCAGAATGCGAAACGCACAACCACTGCCACCTTGAAACATCGGACTTGACATGCTCTTTCTGTCCACGATGGAGCCACACGCATCTCGCAGAGATCAGCGTTAACGACTGCCGACTCGTAAAGAAACCGTGAAAACCAAAAACTCCTTTTTCCCCTCTCAACGCGCGCCGTAGCGAAAACCATTCAAACGCCTCCCTTTTCAACTTGACATCTGCAAAGTTTCCATTCTCGTTGACCGCCAAGCTCGTGTTGTCCTTGATTTTTTGGGCTTGGCCCCTGACGCTTTGCTCTGCGAAGGCGAACTCTAGGCTGTGCAGTTTTGATTTGTGATTCTGTATGTTTATTAGAGAGTAGTAAATATTAAGAGTTAACAGTCAAGAATGTTCCAGGCAAAAGGAAGAACAATCTATGCCCAGAACCAAACTCCCCCTCGGAATACTACTCATTCTAACAATCTCAACCTCACTAATCATAATCAACCAAAACACAACCGCCCTCGCAGCCGAACCAACCAAACTCAAAATCTCCACCGGACCACCCAACCTCCCCGCAGACAACAAAATCTACGAATGCATCTTCATACAACTACAAGACGCAAACTCAAAACCAGCCAGAGCACTCCAAGACACAACCATAAGCCTATCCTCATCACGAACCACCGTGGGCAAAGTAGACCCAACAGTCACAATCACCGCAGGAACAACCTTCACAATCGCCAAATTCTACTCCACCTTCACCCCAGGAACCACAACCATAGCAGCCACCTCAACAGGCTACGCCACAGTCCAAGCAAAAATAACCACAATCGCCCCAGTCCCCACAAAACTAGCCCTACACGGCTTCCCCCCAGTCCTCCCAGCAGACGGCAACCAATACAACGCCATAATCATAGAACTCCAAGACTCAAGCAGCAACCCAGCAAAAGCCCCACTGCAAGGAATAACAGTAGACCTATTCTCAACAAACAACACCATAGCCTCAGTACAGAACTTCGCGACAATCAACGAAGGCCAAACCTGCGCCGTTGCAGCAGTAACCAGCAGCGCACCGGGAACAGCAACCATCACAGCCATCGCCTCAGGATACACAACAGCACAAATAAAAATCACCACAGAAACACCATCAACAACCCCTCCCAAAACCCTCAGAATGTACTCAGCCCCGCCAAAAACCATGGCAGACAACACAGAAAGCCCACAAATCATAGTCCAACTCCTCAACTCAGCAGGAAAAATAACCCAACCCACCGCACCAGTACCGATTCAACTATCCTCATCCAACGAAAAAATAGGCAAAATACAAACCACAATAGAAATACCCACAGGCAGATCACACGCCACAGCCACATTCACATCCACATACCTCCCCGGCACCACAACCATAACAGCAGCAGCACAAGGAATCACAACAGCCACCAGAACCATAACCACAATAGGCGCACTCCCATCAAAACTAGCCATCTACTGCAACCCCTCAGCACTCCCAGCCGACAAAAACGCAAACACCGCAATCCAAGTGCAACTCCAAGATTCCTCCGGAAAACCAGCCATAGACCCCAACGGCGAAGTCACAGTCTCCCTCTTCTCCTCAGAACCCAAAGTAGGAACAGCCCCGACAACGCTGGCAATCCCAGCCGGATTCAGCCACGCCACAGCCACATTCACATCCACATACCTCGCAGGCACCACAACCATAACCGCCCAAGCCTCAGGCTACACAACAAGCCAAGCAACAATGAGAACCTACGTAATCGACCAAAACCCAATAGGCATGACACTGACCGCAGAACCCGCAACCGTAATCTCAGGCAACCAAACAAGCATAACAGCATACCTAACAGACCAAAGCGAAACCCCAGTCACAGCAGCCACAGTCAAATACACCTCAAGCAACGGAGGAACCTTCACCGCAGTCAAAACGCTCCAAGACGGCTACTACAACACAATATTCACCGCGCCAACCTTCAAAACCGAAACACCCATCACCATCACGGCAACAGCCACAAAAACCGACTACACAACCAGCTCAACAACCATCCAAATCACAGTGATGCCGAAAACACTCCCAGGCACACTCCAAATATGCATCAAAAACGACAACAAAGAACCAGTAGCCAACGCCCTCGTCACCCTACTCTCCCAACCATCAGGCGCCACAGGCACAACCGCCAACACAAACAGCACCGGATACGCAACCTTCCCCAAATCCCTAGAAGGCAACTACACGGTGCGAGTGGAAAAAGAAGGTTACCTCCCAACGAACACCACCTTCACCTACAAAACCACCAGCAGCCCAAAAACCCTCTACCTAACCAGAATAGGCGGCGACCAACCCTCCTCAGACATGATAGTCTGGCTCATCCCCGTCGGCGTCATCAGCGCCATCATAGTCATAGCAGTCTTGCTGATGCTGAGGCGAAGAGCGCGCCCATAACAGGGGAAACACAAAAACACCCCGCCTTTTTCAAGAGTCCCGAACGCTCAGCCTTGTTTCTAGGAAGATTTTTTATAGCCCAAGAAACAATGGTCTAGGACAGCGCAACACGCGCATCAACCTATCAAACGCGGGGGTGAAGGCTCACGAAGAAAAAACTCAGAGGCAGCACCAAAGCCATCAGCACCATAATCGCAGTCATCATAATAGTCTCAGTCTCCATAGTCATGTCAATCGCCGCTGCCTATTGGGCAATGGGCATAGGCCAATCCTTCACAAAATTCGAAAAAGTCGAATTCACAAGCATATACGCAGACCCACCAGACACCACCAACCCAGGAAACTACACAGTCTACATCGTACTCAAAAACACAGGAAGCGCAGCCGCAACAATAGACAACATATTCCTCAACGGCAGACCCTGGGACAAAGGCTACACAGGCGTCACCCAACACAACCTCATCAACCAGACACTAGTCGTAGGCGCATCAACAACAGACGCCATGATTCTCCTCCCCGAAACCAGCCCAAGCTGGGGACACGGCAACTCGGTCGAAGTCGTGATCCACACCGCAGCAGGCAGATCATACTCCAACACAGTAGTCCTCCCATAACACCCAACCAACCCAATTTCCTTTCATGATATCAGAAATCAATCCAGCTCAGCGAATCCCATCCCAACTGCCCAAAACACTTCCCACCCTATCGCCTAGCCGACGACGCCCGCGAGAATGGAAAATATTAAAAGCCCACAGGCAGAGGATAAAGGAAACAGAAGGGAGATTTCGAAAGTGAAGAGAAACCTGCGAAAAAATAAGAAAGGACTCAGCATAGTAATCTCAACAATAATCATCGTAGCCATCTCAATCACCATGGCTATCGCCGTATCTTTCTGGGCAATGGGAATAAGCAGCGCCTTCACAAAATTCGAAAAGCTAGAAATCATCAGCATGTGGGTATCCGACACAACAGTTCCTTATCTGGGTCGACCATGTTACCAAATTTCTATGCATCTAAAGAACACAGGCACCAACACACTCACAATAATCAACGTCTATCTTGACGGAAAACCGTGGAACGCGCAGTCCGCGAGGGTCCCAGGGGGGCAAATAGCCTATCAAGTAAACTTGATAGGAGTGCCTGCCTCAGTTCTGCAAACTGGTCAGACACTGACAAACGCCTTTATCTATCTGCCAGCTGGAGGACCAGGTGGAGGCATGTGGAACAGCGGAAACTACGTAGCTATAGAATTCGAGACCGCGGCAGGCAGACACTACCCATACACTGTTGTCATCCCATGACAACAAAGCGCACAACCAATGATCGCGATTCCTTCTCTTCCTGAAGCAAATAGGAGCAAAGACACCAATGAGCCAAAACGAGAAAGCACGCAAAGACAACGACCAACCAAAACGGCGCTTCACCCTAAAACGTAAACCTGTCCCTGAAACCGAAACCACCAAGCAAAAGGACCAAAAAACCATTTCTGCAAAAAAGCAACCCAAACCCGAACCCCACACAGTTATACTAAAACCACTTTCCCAAGACGCGCAAATAATAGAAACCTACCCAGTGTCTCCCCCCAACTCAGAAGTGACAATAGCTTCTCTACCCGAACTCGGAGGCGGAAACGCCTACTACATAAAAGAAACACCGCTCTCAGAAACCGAAAAAGAAATCCACAGAAAACTCGTGGAAATCCTGAGCAAAGAAATAGAACCCCCAAAAGCCCGCGAGAACGCCAAACTCCACGTGATAAACGAAGCCCGAAGAGTAGCCAAAAAATACGGCATCACAAAGAAAATCACCCAAAACTCCTGGCCCACACTCGAATACTACCTCTGCAGAGACCTAGTCGGCTACGGAGAAATCGACGTCATAATGAACGATCCCATGATCGAAGACCTCTCCGTAAACGGTCTCAACCTCCCCGTCTACGTCTGGCACAGAAAACACGAAAGCCTACCCACAAACCTCATCTTCACCGACGAAACCGCCCTCGACAACCTCATAGTCAAACTAGCCCACATCTCAGGAAAACACATCTCAACCGCCTTCCCAATCCTCGACGCAATGCTGCCCGGCAAAGACCGACTAGCAGCCACATTCAAACGCGAAGTATCACCAGACGGCGGCTCCTTCAGCATAAGACGATTCAGAGAAGAACCATTCTCCATCGTTGACCTTATCCAAATGGGCACCATTAACCAAGAAATCGCCGCATACTTCTGGGTACTCATCGAAAACAGATTAACCATGGCAGTAATCGGCGGCACAGGCGCAGGGAAAACAAGCACATTAAACGCCTTCGCCAGCCTAGTGAAACCCGCCATGAAAATCGTCACAGTCGAAGAAATCCCGGAACTAAACCTCCCACATGAAAACTGGGTCCGACTCGTAAGCCGCGAAAGCTACGGTCTAGGCGCATTCAAAACAGGCGAAGTCACCCTCTTTGGACTGGTCAAAACATCCCTAAGATACAGACCCGACTACATAGTCGTAGGCGAAGTCAGAGGCGAAGAAGCCTTCGTACTCTTCCAAGCCCTAGCCGTCGGCCACGGAGGCTTAACCACAATCCACGCAGAAAACCTAGAATACACCGTGAAACGCCTCACAAGCCACCCCATGAACGTGGCCAAACCTTACATCCCACTTGTAAACATTGCCCCACTCGTAGAAAGAGTCAGACTGCCACCAACAAGAAACCAAGAAACGACATTCGGAAGAAGAATAAAAACCGTGGAAGAAATAGTTGACTACGAAAACTACAACACAATAAGCGAATGGAACCCAGTCGACGACACCTTCAAAGTAGACCTGAAAAACAGCGTGCACCTCCAGAAAATAGCATCCAGACGCGGACTCCCCACACACGAACTCCTGCAAGAAATCAAGAACCGAGCCTCATTCCTGAATGACCTCATAGAGAAAGGAATCCACAAAAACACGGAGATAGCAAAACACATCACAAACTACTACGGTCAACTCAACCATCAAGGCGTGCGCAAGAAATGAAGAAGACCGCAGAAACAAAAACAAAAGACACAACCTCCTTCGCCGGCTTCAGCTACCAATACTTCGGCTGGACAGGCACCGCGCTGAAAAAAGCATTCTACGCAGGTTCAGGACTCGAAGAGGCATTAGAAGACGCTGGAATCCGGATCTTCCCAGACGCCTACTACTCAATGGTTGGCTTCTTTTTTCTCCTCTCCCTCCTCATCTCAATCCCAATTGCCCTGCTCACAGGACTCTACTTCCTAATCCCAGCGCCAATACTAGTCATGTTTCTCGGATATGTAATTCCGAAAATCAAAACGCAAGACAGAGCAGCCAAACTCGACCTAGAAGTCCCATTCGCCGGCGCCTACATCAGCGTTATGGCAACAGGCGGACTCTCACCCTACGCAAGCCTCAAGAAACTAAAAGACTGCCAACTCCTCCCAAACATGAGCAAAGTCATAGGCGACCTAGAAACCGACGTGGAAATCAAAGGCTACGACCCAGCAACAGCCATGGAAGAATCCGCCAAAACCCTCCCATCAAGAGACTACAAAGAACTCATGCTCGGCTACGCATCAACAGTCCGAACCGGAGGCGACGTCGTACACTACCTCATCATACGAACAGAAAAAATGTTCAAAGACCTCGCCCTAAAAGTAAAAGCCTTCGGCGAAAGAGCCAGCCTACTAATGGAATCCTACATCACCCTAAGCATACTAATGACCCTCACACTCACCATCCTATTCATGACCTCCATATCATTCCAATCATTCTGGGGCGGCGACGTAACATCAGGAAGCTACCTGACATACGCCTACTTCCTTGTCCCACTCATAGCAATGCTCTTCCTGTTCATAGCAGACACCCAGCAACTTAGCCAACCAATAAGCGAAATGGGACCATACAAAATCTTCTTCGCCGCCTCACCAATCATGATATTCCTTATCCTCACAATGTACGTGCCATTCGCAGCAAGAGAACTCACTCCCCCATTCGCCCGACCATTCATGGGCTTTGTCACATGGCTCAGAGAATCAATGGGCTTGACCTACGGCTACGAAGCAGGAATAGGAATGGGAATCGCCCTACTCATAGGCGCAATACCAGGAGTCATCGCTCACAACTACTACAGCGCCAGAGAAAGAAACATCGAACACGAAGTCACAAACTTCATGAGAGACCTAACAGAAACCCGAAAAACCGGCTCTTCACCAGAAAGATGCCTAGAAAACCTTTCAGGAAGAAACTACGGCATCTTCACCCGCATCCTCACCACAGCCTCAAACCAAATCCGCTGGGGCTTCCCATTCAAAGTCATATACGAAACCGTGAAAACCAAAATCAACTCTTGGCTCGCCCTAATCAACATCTACCTCCTAGTCGACGCCATAGAAGTAGGAGGCGGCACACCAGAAACACTAGAAACCCTAACCCACTTCAGCGAAGAACTCTCCTCACTGGAAAAAGAAAAGAAAGAGACAATGCGCCCTCTCCTCATAATGCCATACGTAGGCGCAGGGCTCCTCATCGTTTCCACCTTGATTCTACTTGGATTCAGCCAAACAATAATTACCTCAATGGCACGGCAGACCATACCCTTCTCAGAAGTAGTAACAGTGCTCCTCCCCCCACTGATGGTTCAAATCTTCTTCACAGGCTTAGTCACCGGAAAACTAGGCGCGGGAAGCACTTCAGCAGGATTCAAACACTCCTTCATACTCACACTGATAGCAATAGCGCTAGTCCCAGCAGCTGCGTACATGATATGGCCTTTCATAGGAGGCGCCTAGCACTGCCGAAGAAAAACAAGAGATTCCCTAGAATCGAGTTGAGACTCGCCAGAAGAAGGCTCCTTCACTTTCTAGGGAACAGAAAAGCCGTGAGCGTAGTGGTCAGCACAGTCGTCCTGTCAGCCGGTGTATTGGCACTCGGGATCGCTGTGTTGTACTGGGCTTTTTCATGGGGCAACATAGCCAGCCTCCAATACTCCAGAGCGGTAGCAGCCAACTCACATGCCGTAGCCGAAAGAGTAGGATTTGAATACATCAGCTATTCAAGATCAAACAACCTGATCACCGTAAACTTGATCAACTGCGGAGGAGCCCACGACCTCAACATCAGCGCAGTCTACCTGTGGGACAACTACCGCAACTACATCGGAACAGGAGCATACACACCCTCAAACCTGACCAGCATAACCACCGGTCAACCAATTCCCGACAACGCACTCGACATCAGCCAAGAAGGACGCTTCACAGTAACGCTTTCACAACCGCTCCCAGATGGCTTCTACAACATCCGCATAGTCACAGGAAGAGGAAGAAACTTTGACACTGCATTCATCGTACCATAAGAAACTGCGCACGAACAGGAAAGGCTACTCCACCATACTCGGAACCATAATCATGGTCCTCATAATCCTATACTTCGTCTTCAACGTGATGATGTTCAACCTGAACCGCGACGAGGACTTCCAAGACGTCATAAGCCGATCGGTCCAGCTAGACGCTGACCGCACCGCAGAAAAAGTCACAATCTCAGACGTCGTCATAACTCAAGGCCCCCAAAGCTGGCAACTAATCATCACCTGCACTCTGACAAACAATGGCACAGTCCCAATTCAGATGGCACGACTGTGGCTGAAAGACAAAAATCTAACCCAGAACAACGTCGGAAACGTCGCCCTAACAACACCGCCAGTGCTGCTGCAGCCAGGCAGCATTATACGAACAACGTTTCCACAGGTCACCATTCAAGGCTCCTCCGCCTCAAATTCATTCTACCTGTGGCTTGTCACGTTCAGAGGCAACTCATTCCCGCAAACAGTAAACTGAGAAAAAACCGCCCAGCCGAAACTGGACAGCTTTCAACTACGCCCCACTGCTCAACGCGTGAAACTGTACCTTGTTTCCTTTATGGTCCCGTTCTGATAACTGCCTTCCCAAATTATCAGCGTTGTACCCAAACTGTAAGTCGCATTGACCTTATACGCAGGGTTCGCAACAAGCGGCCACTCCACCATGACCGTCCAGTCAGAAGCGTAGTAAACACAAGTCTCAATATCAGTCGCTCCGGTATATAGGTTTCCACCCCGCCAAGACAAATCCGTCATGAACTGCGCCGTCGCAGGACGCGCCGACCTCATGTACGCCAACGCAGCATCCCTCGCCTGCTCTTCGAGCGGGACCGAAGACTCATTGCCATAGCCTGCAGGATTCTCAGAAGGCTCAGGCGCAATATCGGGGATTTCAGTCACCGGCTGATCCGAAGGCTTCTCAGAGACCGGCTTTGAACCATCAGGAACCGTGGACTCCGCGGGCTCGCCAGGACCGAAAAGAGTCCAACTGACCCCTCCAATTATGATAACCACGGCAAGCACAGTTACCCCGAACATGAATATCTTATTCGGCAACCTGTCCCCCCGAAACATGATATGCCAAGACAATATAAAACTCTTATTCAAGAATCTGCAGTCCCCAAAAACCCATGTTATATGCAATCCCACGTGAAACAAATAGCCATCTAAGAAAACTCCTATGCAGTCAAAGTCATCTCAAAACGATGATTCGGAGAATGAAAACGTGGTTAGATTCCAAACTCGCTGGTTTTACCTGAGAAATATTACCTTTTCAAAAGTTGTGAGAACCGAAGAACTTTTTCGTATTACAATGGCAAAAACACTGAGGAGCGCTTCAAGCCTGAATTCACCGAAAGAAAAAAAGAGAAAGAGGCGGAGATTGCCCAGTCTTTTGCTACTTGCGCCTCTTGAAAGCTACTATTCCAACTACAACAACCAACACAGCAACCACTACTGCCAAAACGTATTCCAACCGCACTCCGCCCAGAAGTGTATCTGCCACAGGCTCTGTCGAATCGCCCACTTCAGCCACAGTCCAAGTTGAAAAATGATTCGTATTGCACACCAAGTAACCATTCTGGTCCATGAAACTCGTAACAGGCTTCCACTGCATCTGTGTTTGATTCCAATACATCCATGTCAATCTCGAAGCGTTGACAACCCTATTCAGCTCTTGATTAAGCTCCCCTTGGTTGATGTGCAGCCTTATCTGAGCCTTCAACTCTATTTTCGCATTCGGCTCAATGCCAAGATAGAAGTTCAAGGTGCGCTCCATGACCTGTTCACCCTGCAGCGGAGAGCGGTACATGTTTATCGTTAGCGTCATGTTCTGGGTCGGCTCCACCGACAACCCAAGGATCTTAGGCGTCACCTCGGGGTCCACAGTGAAGACCACTTCACAGTTTCGCGAACAATTCATCAGCATCGTCAAGTTTCTGTACTGAAACAGCACAGGCTCACCAGCTGCAATTCGTGCCGTCTCAGCGACTGGTGTAACGTCTGTCTTGTTGTATTGCACTGCATTGTCCGGAGCACCCGGCACATCTGGATATTTCCCAGCTCCAGAAGGCGCACCAGATCCGGCAGCAACCCCTGTCCCAGCTGAACCCATGCAGAGAGGCGCAACATACGCAACGATCAGCAGCATCGTGATGAAGACGCCGAGTTTGGTTTTGTTCATTTTCTGATTTGTTTTCATCTCGAATCACGAGACATGCTATATACTACCGCCTGACTTAAGGGACACTGTGAAACAAGCGTTTCATAACCTGAAACCCAAGCATGGAGCCAGCACCTAATGCTGGCGACGGAAAACCAGACGGTAGCTGGCTCTGATTAACCCTGCAAAACAGGTCATTGCTTCCCTTTTTTCTTCTTTCGGTGCAGGTCAAACTCTAAGAGTCTAGGCTGGCAAAGACCGACCAAAATTCAATGTCGAACATGTCTCCCACTCGGAGCTCACCACCTTCTCAGAAAGAATACTACATTGGTTGTCGACACAACCACAGCAGAAGAGACAGCGCCTGAAAATTCCGAAGGGGTCGGACACAACAGAAGCGCAAGCATTCACCAAACCCCGTCCGCCTTTTGGATCCCATCTAGCCATGCCCACTCTCTGCGTGTAAACGAAGCATATTTGCAACATCACTAGCTGTCAGGGATGGAAATTTAGAAAACATAAGCGCTACGACACCCGTAACAAAAGCAGTTGAAAACGAGGGACCGTCGGCACAACCATAACCTCCCCCCCTTAAAGGTTGCAAGAATACTGACGCTTGGCGCACAAAAACCTGCGTAATCACAGTAATCGGTGAAGGGTACCTTCTTGTCAGCTTGATCGATGGCTGAAACAGCCACGAACTGCTCGTGGTATGCAGGGTAAAGAGCGTCACTGCTAGTGTCGTTGCCTGCGCCAGCTAGAACGAGGGAGCATAACATGTATTCAAAATACGCAAAAATCTTAACTTGCACAAGGGATCATAGAGTGAAGTCGCATGAGACTCCGCTACGCTAGATCGTTCACCCTGTCAGTCTTCGTGTTTCTCCTACTCTCAACTTTCACCGCCACAGCTCAGTCAGGATTTATAGCCGAATCAGTGAAAATGAGAATATACCGAGACGGTTTAGCGCACATCACACAAACAGTCAGCGTAGACCAGCTTCTGCCTGACATAGAACTCCCTCTCTTGTCCTCATCCATCGAAAACCTGATAATTCTCGACGAAAACCAACTCCCAGTAGACTACAAAATAGACGCCACAAAGCTAACGGTTTTCACCCTGGGCACATCCAGCGTATCGATCGAATACGACACGATGACACTGACCAACAAAGTCGCCGACGTTTGGACGCTATTTCTCAACAACCCCTACAACCTGACACTGTTTCTGCCCCACAACTCAACAATTGTATACCTGAACAAAGTTCCAACCACCATAGATGCAACTGGGACAGAATTGTGTCTGAGCTTACACCCCGGACAATGGGAACTCAGCTACATCGTGCCGCTGCAGCAAGGCGACCAGAATGGAAAGGGCTTCTTCCCACCGATTCAGACTGAATACCTATTGATTGCAGTCGCAATGACAGTCACAATTGTAGGCATACTGGTATTCCTTGCTTTACGCAGGCGAAAAATCAACGTGAAGAAAATAGTAAGCCGCAATCCCGGGTTGATGAAAGAAGACATAGCTGTCATCGAGTTTCTGGCTGAAAACGATGGCAAAGCCTTTGAGGCAGAAATCCGAGCAAAGTTTCCAGACATGCCCAGAACCAGCCTCTGGAGACTCGTCAAACGTCTCGAAGGGCTAGAAATTGTAGAAGTCAAGAAAATAGGACTGGAAAACCAAGTACAACTCAAATAGACACAAAAAAGGAGAAACAGGAGAGTAGATGCCAACTTTCTCTTGCTGATTATGGTCTGTTGCCGCTACCGCCTGGACCTGAACCATTCTGTCCCTGATGTCTGCCTATTTCTTGGTTCAGCGCTTGATCCATCTGCTGAACCATCTGGCTGATTTGCCTGCAATTCCGCACTACTTCACCAAGATCCTGCCCGCTTTGAGCTCTCTGGATGCTGTTCTGTAGAGCCGTCATATACTGATTTTCGCTCTGATAACCGTATGACTGAAGCACACGCGTGAGGTCAATCCCCTGTTCACGTCCCTGTCTGAATCGCTCGCGGATTCTCTCCTGGAGCCCTTCACAGTAAACACGGAGGCGCCATTCATTAGACTCCTCCGCCTCAGACTTCAAATACTGATAAACCTCAGCTATGTTCTCTTTCGCCTCAATATACTTCGCCCTTGCACCTGCCGCATCACCCTCTAGCAACAGCCTCTTACCATCGTTCAACAAGCCGTAAGCGCTGTCGAGTAAACCCAGTATATCTTCAGCGACGTTGTCCGATAGGATTTCTCTAAGCTTGTCTATCCTTTGAAGCTCCCGAACTATCGCCTCAAGTAACCCCTGTTTCTCAATCAGATCTCCTTTCTGAATCCCCGCATCTACCAGCAAAATATGAAAAGCCCTGTAAACATCCCTGAAAACCTTCAAAGCATCAACTGCAGAACCCACAGCCCCTCTGTCATCAGACCCAACCAATGACTCTTTTGCATCTTCCAAGTACTCCAGACCAGTTGAGAACAACGCCACATTATCCGCCCATTCCTCGGAAAGACCAGCCGCGCCAATTTTATCGAGCGCATCCTCATCAGCCTCAACCATGTCGATCAGAGCTTGGACATGCTGAGATGCTCGTTCAGCAAGAGCCACAACCTGTTCTGCAGGCGCAGATTGCAACTGACCATGCGCCAAGAACATGAGCGGAGCAGTTGCCAAAACAACCGATATCAACATCGCGATTGCTACAACTTTGCCTTTTTTCAACATTTCAACTCACAGTCAGTAGTAATGTGCAGCCCTTTAGTTAAGGGACACTTTGGAACAAGCGTTTCAGATCCGAAACGCCATTTGACAATCGGCAAAACAGCGCCACGCCGCTTGGACTGAGCATCCACCATCTAGCAAAAAGAAGTAATAGGAACAGAAATCCGCAGCACCGCTCCCGCGGAACAGCACTTCGATTCAAAGCCCCCATAGCCCTCTTGACAGCTTCCTAAGCCACATTCCCGCCTTTGACGATGCACTTCAAGCGGATGCTTGTAAAAGCATTGGACGGGGGATCTTCCCCTCTCTCAGCCGTTGTTCCCACATGGTAATCCGTTACTTTCTGCCTCTTCTTCTTCAAAATTGACAAGACATCGTGGCTGCTGTAAGCAGTCAGACTCGCCAGAGTTTTAATAGGCGCCAGGGCAGTTTCCTCACCGCCGTACTTTTTCGGGGCGTCAAAGCTAACAGAAACCCCTTTTTTTCTCGTTCTTCGCTTCCAATCGAGAGCGGCCTTTCCACTCGGCAACTATTTTCTTAACCGAAGACATACCACTTGTTTTTTGGCTGTTTCTAATCGTTTCTTGATCTCGACAGGAACGGATACAGTCGAGTAGTCGGTCAACTTAACATCGCATAACTGCATAGTTGCATAACTACAGAGGTTCCCGAACGAAAACATTGACACCTAGGAAACCGCCCGTGACCCTCCAGATCTCACCGGCAACTCTCAAAACTCGTGCGTGCTCTGACATGTGCTGGCGCACTTTCTCATCAGCAGAAGAACGGCACCTTCGCAAGACGTTTATATTCCCTCTCAGTCATACAGCTATCAGGCGTATCTGATGGCTCAAGATTGGAAAGAAAGAATAACAGTCAATCCCAAAGTCCTAACCGGGAAACCCATCATAAAAGGCACAAGAATCGCTGTTGAATTTATCCTCGAGCTGCTAGCCAACGGCTGGACCACGGAGGAGATCCTCAAAAACTATCCCCAACTCAGGAAAGAAGACATCGTTGCCTCCCTGAAATATGCCACTGAAATCTTGACGGAAGAGAAGGTTTACCCGCTACCTTGACACGGCTTATTGCAGACGAGAACATCCCACAAGAAACAGTGGAATTACTCAGAAAACAAGGTGTGGATATCATTCCAGTCACGAGTTTCGAACTCGGACTGAGCGATGTGAAAATCCTGGATATGTCCAACAGGGAAGGAAGAATCGTTGTAACTTTCGACACGGACTTTGGTCGACTTGTTTTCAAAGAGAAGAAGAAAATCACGGGTCTGCTGCTGCTTAGGTTTACCCCAAAATCACCACAGCAAATAGCAGGAAGAATCAAGCAAGTGCTTGCAACCAACATCAAACTGGAATGCTGCGTGGTGACTCTTAGAAAAGACAGCCTCAAGGTAACACCCGTGAAATAGCCCTCCGCAATTCTGCATTCTGGAAGGATCAAAACAGCAAAACCTCAAAAAACCACTCCCGATACGCTGGCAACTGCCAGGTAGGAAGGCAAGTTATTGACAATCAGAAAGACACTGAACTTTGCATTTTCCGATACGCTGATATCCTCCCTTTCACACTATTCTTTCTGGCGGCATCACGTGAGCAAACGCCGGCTTTTTGACCTGCCCGAGTGCAGAGACTGCATCTATAAAGGCAGTAGCTATTGCTGGGGACAATGTCCCTACAACATCTGGAAAAGGGACAGAGACTACTAGAAGCTCCCGATGCTTTTATCTTAAGGATCCTGAACTAGACGTTGAGAAAGAGACATGTCTGAAGCAATCTTGGACAACGCTTTGAACATAGCCAAAGCCACACTGGTTCTCTTCGTAATCGTCGACCCATTCGGCAACATTCCCATATTCCTGAGCCTAACCGAAAAAATGGCGAAACCTCAAAGGAGAAAAGTCTTCAACACCGCAGTGCTCGTCGGCGTCATCCTGCTCCTAGCCTTCGCTTTCGCGGGACAAGAAATCCTATCCACCTTCGGCGTTTCCCTCTTCAGCTTCCAGGTGGCAGGGGGAATCCTGCTTCTGATAATATCAATCAAAATGCTAGTCACAGGCAGCCTCGAAGACATGAGCGGATCCCCGGAGAGCATAGGCGCGGTTCCGATAGCCATGCCTCTGCTGGTTGGACCAGGCGCAATAACCACAACCATATTCAATGTTCAATCCTACGGTGTCATAGTCACCGCAACATCCGTCATCATAGTGCTCATCCTAACATGGCTCACCCTCAGACACATAGACATCGTCTACCGTTTCCTAGGTAAAACCGGGGCAATAGTCATAGCCCGAGTCATGGCGCTGCTCATCGCCGCCATAGCGATTCAATACATATTCCTCGGCATCACCCACTTCCTCCAAAACCTCAGCTGAAACTCTCAAGAAAACATTATCCTCAAAAGCACTCCAAAACTCATTTTACGCACAAACCAAATGATACTCTGAAACGAAGAAGAGGCCTAAACACATGAAACCAGAAACACAAAGCACATCACGCGAGGAAACCCTTGACCCAGAAGACTGGGAAAAACTAAGAACCCTCGGACACAAAATGCTCGACGACATGCTAACCTACCTGCAAAACATAAGATCCGCACCCTCCAGCTACCCCACCCAAAAAGCCATCAACGAGATCTACAAACCCCTAACACCAGAAGGCGAAGGCGAAAACAAAGTCTACGAAATATTCCAACACAGCATCCTGCCATACACGCTAGCTCACACGCGACCACGCTTCTGGGGCGCAGTAGCCGGAACAGGCTCACCATACGGCATGCTGACAGAAATGCTCAGAGCAGGAATGAACGGGGCCCAAGAATTCACCTTCGCAGAAGCCCACGTACACAAACAAGTAATCAACTACATCAAAGAACTACTCGAGTTCCCCCAAGAAGCAAGCGGCGTACTCGTAAGCGGAGGATCAGAAGCAAACTTCACAGGACTAGCCGTCGCCCGAAACGCCAAAGCCGAAACCGACATCAAAACAAAAGGTCTCCAAACCCTCACCCGAAAAATGACCCTCTACTGCAGCGACGAAACCCACCACTGCCTAGAACGCTCAGTCGAACTCCTCGGCCTCGGAAGCGAATCCCTAAGACGAATCCCAACAGACAAAAACTGCAAAGTAAAACTCAACGACCTAAAGAAAACAATAAAACAAGACAAAAGCCAAAACAAAAAACCCTTCTGCATAATAGGCTGCGCCGGAACCGTAAACAGCGGCGCCTTCGACGACCTCAACGCCCTAGCAGACATAGCCCAAAAAGAAAACATGTGGCTCCACATAGACGGCGCCTTCGGAGCTTGGGCAAAAATCTCCAAAACCCACAAGCACCTCACAGACGGCATGGAACGCGCAGACTCACTAGCAGTCGACCTCCACAAATGGATGTACATGCCCTACGGAATAGGCTGCACCCTGATCAAAAACCGCCTCGCCCACTACACAACTTTCGCCTACGATAACAACGCAGAATACCTCAAATCAGCCTTCAACCAAGCCACAGAACAACTCGCCAATCCCCACAACCTAGCCCTACCCTTATCAAGAAACTTCAGCAGCCTCAAAGCATACATGCTCCTCAGAGCCTACGGCAAAAACAAATACAGCAAACTAATACAGCAAAACCTCGACCAGACCAACTTCCTAGCCAACCTAATCAAGAAGCAACCCGACATGGAAATCTGCACCCCAGTAACATCAAACATCGTATGCTTCCGTTACAGACCAAACAACCTAAACGAAGCACAACTCGAACAACTGAACAAACAAATATACAACGAAATAAACAAACAGACCTTCTGGATGATATCCGACACAACAATCAAAAACAAATACCTACTCCGCGCATGCAACGTAAACCACCGAACCAGAAAAGAAGACCTCGAGTTCCTAGTCGACACAGTCAAAAAAACAGGAGCAAAAGCATCCTCCCAAATAAAATAGCCTACGCCTTTCTGCCACCCATCGCAGTTCACTTGCCATTCAGGTTTAACCTCACCTGAAAAATGGCCATCAAGGAATTCAGTACGAAAACCCTCGCAAAGAAGCCCCCCATTCCCACTCTTTCATGATCAGCCAGAACAGAAAACCCGCGCAAATTTAGAATACAATCTGTAGAAACTTGGGAAACATTCTGAAAAATCATTTAATAAGCGTTCAACCACGTCTCGTATCAACCCACGAGGAGGTGAAAGAAAATAGACAGAAAAATCACTGCACTAACGCTCCTGCTGATAACAGCCTTCGCAGCCGTCGTCGGCGGACTACTAGTAACAACAGACACGGCAAACGCAACCGAAACAAACCTAACAGCCTCCGAAAATAGCATAACAGCAACAGCAGACACAAACACCAACACGAACGCGCCTCCCTTCGGCGGCATACCCGGCATCATGATGGGCAAACCAGGCTTCGGCGGAGGACAAGGAGGACGCGGCCGAGGATTAATGGGCGGCATGGACAGAATCGAGGTCAGCTCCGAATACACCGCAACCGTCAACGCCATACTGAACAGCGACACTGACATTCAGAAACTCATCGCAGAAGGCTACAACGTCACATCAATCAGACCAGTAATCAAATGCACCGTTGAAGCCGACGGAACAGTCACCACGAAAGCAACAACCGCGATAGCCATACTGCAGAACAGCACATCAGCCCGCGCCATTGCAAGCGTTGACATTACCAACGCCAAAGTCACTCAAATAGTCACGTTCACAAGAACAATCATCGACAAATCAACGACATAAACCGAGAAACCACCATGCAGCCCAAAAACAACACGAACCCGAGGAGAGCTTCACAACGCTTTCCCCCACCTCCACCCTTTTCTTCCAAAAGAAACATGCAATTCGGCAAGCTTAAATGAAAGCCTCTGCATAGATGTTTATGGTGATGTTTATGGCTAGGAAAACAACCGTGATCCTCCGAGACGATGTCTACCAAACACTAAAAGAGAAAGCAGGCGCCAGAAACATTTCAAACCAGATAAACAAGATCCTCATTGAACATTTCGCCAGAAAAGAGAGTATGTTCGGCGTCATGAAAAAAGCAGACCTATCCGACCTGAGAGATCACAAGGACCGCTATCCATGAAATACGTAATTGACTCCTTCGCCTGGTTGGCTTACTTCATGGGAACAGAAGCCGGCGAAAAAGCCAAACCCATTATTGAGAGCTCAGAAGAGAAAATCACCCCCACAATATGCATAGCCGAAATATACGCAAAAACCCTCAAAACCGAAAGCGAACAACTTGCAGAAAAACAGAAAACCTTCATCAAAGAAAAAAGCGCAGTAACCCCACTCGACGAAACAACAGCCATAGAATGCGCCAAAATACAGACTGCAATGAAAAAAGAGATTCCTGGTTGGGGACTGGCAGACTCAATAGTCTACGCTACAGCGTTGCTGAAAAAAGCCCAAGTTGTCACAGGAGACGAACATTTCAAAGAACTGAAAAACGTCATCTTCGTGAAGTAGAATCCCAAGATCAGCCTCAACGTCTCTCTCAAACACTGCAGCGGTTCCCAACAAAGGATTTCAACACTCACCACACCGCTCATTCCCTCTTTCGTTTCTAACTCCAATATTCACGACCCCCATCCCCTCGTCTACGACTATCTGCACACCCTCAGGTTGACTTTCAAACCAGTCTACCAGCCTAGCCTCAACCAGAAACTCCAAAATCTGCTTCAATTAGCAGGCGCACATATTGACTTTGAAAACCCCCATGACTTTGACCACACAGGTCAAGATCCTTGAATTCGAACTCGCTCTCAACCCAACTCACAAAGGATCCGACTCCCCATACATTCCCATTTTGCTCCCGTCCTCGATATGTTACCTCTCTTGAAAGATGGCTTAAATCCAAGCCACAAAGCAATCCTCTTGAGAGGAGAGGGAGGGCTATCCAAAACAAAACCAATACACGATTCATGAAAGAACTACGAAAAAAGGCTCAAGCCCAAAAACCCAGAAGCCCAAAGCCCAGAGACAAAAACCGGAAAAAACACCTCTCAAGCGAAGAATTCCTCAAAGTTCAAGAAAAAATATGGAAACCAGGCCCCCAAGTGAAATATCAAAACCCTGACAAATGGTACGGACAATCCAATTATCCATAGACTCAGAAGAAACACTTTAGCCCTCAAACAAACCCCTGAATCCGCCATTGATGCACATTGATCACATCATGCCCCAGCACTGAACCCCTTTCTCACGACCGCGCGGCAAAAAAGAAAACAGCGAAAAAACGCCGCCACAACCTCTAACCACAGCACGGTTTAAATTTTCGTCATCATCAACTTCTAGTGTCAACTTAATGTTTTGGCAGGTGAACCACGCGACCCAACAGCTCCACAAAACAGACTCCACAAGCCTCGAACCACGCCCACACAAAATCCCTAGAGAAAACGAAAAACACCTGACACCACACCTTACTACTCAAGCAACAGAAAAAACACCCTCAAAACACGCCAATAAACCAGACTCCCAAAACCGTCTAGAAGAATACCGCAAAAAAAGAAACTTCAAAGTGACAACAGAACCAGCAGGAAGCAACGTGAAGGAACCAAGCCGAATCTTCGTAGTTCAAGAACACCACGCGAGAAACCTTCACTACGACTTCCGCCTGGAAAACGAAGGCGTTCTAAAAAGCTGGGCAGTCCCAAAAGGTATCCCTGAATCCCCCAACCAGAAACGACTCGCAGTACAAACCGAAGACCACCCTATCGAATACGCCAGTTTCGAAGGAACCATCCCAGAAAACCACTACGGTGCAGGAACAGTGAAAATCTGGGACAAGGGCACATACGAAGCAACCGTCTGGAACGAAAACATGCTGGAATTCACCCTGAAAGGAGAAAAACTCAAAGGACGATACGCCATGGTACCGCTCAAAAAAGCCGGAACCAAAAACTGGCTCCTGATAAAAGCCAAGGAACCACACTAATCATCTTCACCCAAGAAAACGCGCCGAACCCACGATTTCTGGATAGAATCCGGCAAGAACACCCCACGCACCACCACAGCCATAATCAAGGTTCCAAAACAAGCTACGAAAACTAGCCCCTGCAAAAATGAACAGTCCGTTCAGCCCCTTCCCTCACCCCCTCAAGAACCTCCATAGAAACGCCAGTCCTCCTCGAGAGATCACCCAACTCCGCATCCACAATCTGTTTCAATACAACAATTCCAGCATCAACCAACCGAGCCCTAACATCCCTTCTCAGACTCTTCAAGCAACTCAACGGGTAAAGGTCCGCTGCCTCAATCATATCCTGCAAGCTCAAACCAGGAGGAGTGTTCCAACCAATCTGAAGTATATTCCTGCATCGACCATACTTGAAAGCATGCTCAGAATACTTCGTGTTCGTCACAATCATAGCCCTATCAAATCTCTCGCTGATCTTCCCCTGTTCATAAGCCTCAGCAACATCTTCAAGAATGGCCCTCGCAATGCGGCTTTCATCCAACCCTGTCAAAGCATGATAGTTGAAATGATGCTTAGCCTCAACAAAATACGTGACGCCATCCTTCATCGCAACCGCGTCCACCTCATGCTCCCCACAATTGCCAACAACAACCCGATTTGAACTCACCTCAAACCCATTATGAGAAAGCAAGACCTGAACGAACCTCTCAAACTCGGGCTTAGGAACCATCAAACTCAACCCCCTCCTCAAATCATAAAGACAACCAACGCGAGGCTGCCGCTTACGCATGAAAAGAAACACCAATTGAAGAATCTTAGCAGTCGACATCCCATCATACAATCTTCTCTTAACCCTCTCAGCAACCTCCTCAGCCACCTCGATGCTTGCCCCCATCCTCAGACAGGTTCTCACAACCTTTCCCCTATCGAACAGTTGTCTGCTCCCATCTGCTTTCGTAACAAATACCGACAAAACACCCACGCCGCAACGCTTTGACTGAGACTATACCTCAGACTCGACTTAAGTTTTATTCGTTCCCCCTCACCACTACACGGGTAACATTTTTAAAGCCAAAGCCTCTGAGGGTTCCCAGTTGAACACCATGTACTTCAAACAAATCCAAAAACACAGCGACAACTTCTCATACCTAATAGCCAACGAAAAAACACGCGAAGCAGCAGCAGTAGACCCCAGCTACAACGCAGACGAAATCACACGCATCCTAAAAACAGAACAATTCAAACTGAAATACGTCATCAACACTCACAGCCACACCGACCACACCGCAGGCAACGAAGAACTACTCAGCCTCTTCGGACCACAAATCGTAGCCCACAAACTCTCAAGAGCAAACCCCAAGATAGCAGTGGACGACGGCGACATTCTACCACTCGGAGCAATCCAAATCAAAATCATCCACACACCAGGCCACACCCCAGACGGAATCTGCCTCCTCGTCAACAACAAAAAAATCCTCACCGGAGACACACTATTCGTAGGCGAATGCGGCAGAATCGACCTCCCAGGCGGAAACGCAAAAGACCTCTACACCAGTTTCAACAAACTCCTCAAACTCAACGACGACATCGAGGTCTACCCAGGCCACGACTACGGCCTGAAACCCTGCTCAACAATCGGCGAGGAACGCAAGTCCAACTACGTCCTCCAACCCCGAAACCTCAAAGAATTCCTAGAATTCATGGGCACTCCATAATACGCAATCAGAATTCAACACTTACTCACATCCCCAGCGTCACAACAACGAAAAACCGAAAAAGCACAAAACAACACTACCTATCTCAAGAAGTCTGGACTAACAGAGGACTGTTGATGGCACTCCAAACCGAACAACAACTAAAAAAAGAAATTGTCGAAGCATCGCGGAGAAGTGGAGCACAAGGCTGGTGCCCAGGAACAGTCGGCAACATCAGCGCTTTAAACCCACAACTAGGAAGAATCTACATAAAAAGATCAAAAGCAGACCTGAGCCGACTCGAAACAGATGACCTCCTAACACTCGATGTCAACGGAAATATCCTCGCAGGCAACGGAAAACCCTCCATAGAAACCAGCCTTCACCTCGGAATATACAAAACAGTGAAACACGCGAGGGCAATATTTCACCTTCACCCACCATTTGCCACAGCCTACGCTGTTGCAGGAAAGAAAATACCGATTGTAACCGAGGCAGCAAAAATAGTCCTCGCTGATGTCCCACTGGTTCCGCGAGCACCGCCAGGATCAAACCAACTCGCCACCAACACTCAACGCGCCTTCAACGATCCCACAGTGAAAGCAGCCCTTCTCAGAGATCACGGACTCGTCGCGATTGGTGAAACGCTTGATGATGCCTACAACACAACCGCCATAGTAGAAGACACAGCGAAGGTAGCCTTCCTGAGTTCACTACTAAAAATACCGCGCCTCTGAGACTTAACCCAAAACAAATCAAGACTCAACGGAAGCACATCCAAAAGCATCAAAAACAACTTCTACAAACTGCCCAAATGCCACTCCATTTCGTGAGAATCCCAAAAAAAGGAGGATGAGGGGTTTTACCCTGCTAACATCGCTTTCTCAATATCAGAAATCCAACTATTGCTATTGCGAGGATTATTGCAGCTGTGGCACCTATGAAATACGCTTCCAAGTGTACCTCTCGCTCTTTGTGGTGCACCTCACTTTAAATTTTCGCAAAATCCCCCTCCTTCTCCAGTTGAATGCGCCGCCTCAGACCAGATGTCCAGATGGAAAGCTTTGGCTAATGCGGCAGGCTCTGTAGCCATGAAACATGAAATAACAAAACACTCGATGGCCCAGCGCCGAAGCCGCAACCTGTTCAACGAATCTCAAAACACAGCCAAGCACCTTGATTTGGGCGAAACGCAAGACAGAAAGCACGTGCATGATCACTTCCAAACACAGTCAGCACGCAATATCACAATCCTCCCGCAGAATCAGACAACACGTTTTCAGTCAAGTTACTCTCAGGAAAACATTCACTTTCCAACCAGTTGACTCAGCTTAAAATGGTGATTTTGGTTTTCGTGAAGTCGACAAGCATAGCCTTAGTATGCCACTTCTTGATGGCTTTCCCGTTTCTCTTGGGCTGGTACCATTTCATGATTTCATGCGTAGCATTGTCTGAGTAACCCGATCTCTGAAGCAATGACTTAAAGGCGTTCTCCAGTTTCCTGCCCAATTCAAGCCCGCGTCTTTTTTCTTAAAGGTACCGCAGAAATTAAATAAATGTTCTGAATCCTGGATCCTTTTTGTAGATGCGCACAACACAAATACACATAACGCAGGATCAACTAGCTATCGCCGCCGCCACGATCAAGAACAGCCACGCTTCCATCCGTCTCACAACCATAATACGAACACAGTTGCAGAAGACTGAAATGGACCATGTGTCCTATTTTATTTACTCCCGCTCTGAAGAGAAACAGGAGTCAGCCACATGACTAAAGAAGTTATCGAATACTTGGAGAGACAGAAATCTCCTCAGAAAGAAATTGTCCAGAGCCTCAGGAAAATCATCCTCGAATCCCTTCCAGGAATCCGAGAAAAGCTGTGGATGGGCGTGCCCTGGTACGAAAATTTCTACATCGTAGCCCTCAAGGACCATGTGAACCTTGGTTTTTGTATAGACGGCTTGACAACTCAAGAAAGAGCTCTTTTCGAAGGCAAAGGACGAACAATGCGGCACATCAAATTCTATACACTAAACGACGTAGACACGATCAGAGTAACCATGCTGCTGAAGCTTGTTGCAGAAAGACAAATCCTGCTAGCCAGCAAAACAAAGAACAAGTGAGAAGTCTCACGCCGCAGCATCTTCCATGTTTCCAGTAGAAAAGGACCGTCGCCTGTTCCGGCATTAAATTAGGCAGAATTCTGAGAAAAAGATTAATACTAACTCCTCTAAAAAGCCACCAAAAGAAGGTGAAGTCGCAAAAGGCGGCGAGAAGAATGCAGAGACCCGATGTTTGCGAACTGGATTTGACAAAAATCGAAGGCAGCGGAGACCTGACCTGCCCCAGATGCGGAATCGAAATATCTCCTGATGACTGCACCGAAGAAGCCTACACGATCTTGGAGACAAAGGTCGGCAGCATCGGCCTCGAGGAACTAATAATTCTCTGCAACAACTGCAAAACACAACTTCACCTGACCGGCTTCTCTCACTTGCAAGAGCTGGAAACCGCTGGAAAAAAACCCGAAAGCAACAACGACTGCCGAAACGCCTACTAATCCGTCGCCCACAATCATTCCCTATAGATCTGAAAAAACCTGCCGCCAACCCAAATTTCAAATTCTAAGCTCCACTTCACAAAACTTTTAGCAACCAAACCCCTGTAACCCAAAGTGAACGGACATCTAAGGACAATCAGACAAGCAGGCTTCCGTGTTGAAAATAGAATTATGTAATGGTCGTTGCGGTAGCACTCTCTTTCAGAGCATGCGCAATACTAACAATACTTACCATCCAAACAAATGGTTTGCCTAGCACCATCCCACATTCACACTTGTGACATCATTACTGGGCATATGCATCGCTTTGACCTTGATACTTGCAATAATGACTGCCCCGAGCAAAATGCTGGCGAAGCCATGGAATAACGCGAGACACGTATCTGAAAAACTGACTACCATTTCATAACGCTTTAACATCCTGCACCGCAAAATAATCTGCTCGAAGAGAAATGCCCCGCATAGAAAATCAAAGTACTATGTCACATCCATTCTCAGAGAAAAAATCCTGATTGAAGCAACGAAAGGCGACGTTGTCTCTGAAACCGTCGAGGAAATCCTAACACATTAAGAAAAGAACCAAGGCTCAATCGATTCAACCAGTTGCCCTCTCAGGCAGCAAGGAAAACTTAAAAACCAAAAACCGATTAACATAATCCAACAACAAGTCACAGTTTGAGGAGTGTTTGAATTTGAAAGGCATGGCTATATGGATACTAGGCTTCCTCTCTCTCCTCGCAGGAGCAAACGTCGTCTACGCAACAATAGCCTGGTTCCAATTGGGACCTGCAGCCACCGTGACGCCCAACTTGTTCAACATAGTCGGCTTCCCAGTTTATGTTTACATGCTGCTCTCAGCCTCCGCAACCTTGCTTTTCCTCGGAGCAACTTCCCATGTGCTAGTCAACGAGCTGTCAGTAGCGGACGAGATAAGAACCATCAATGAAAAAGTTAACCGTTTGCAAGCCGGTCAAGAGTCTCAACAAAAGCTCCTAGAAGGCGTACAAGCAAGAATCTTCCTAGTCGACGAAAGCCTTGAGCGCACCAGAAGGGAATTCTCAAAAGCACTCGTCGACCAAAGCGATTCCCTGAAACAGAGCCTCGAGGCAAGTCAACAATCCCAGCAAAAAATGATGGATGCCGTACAGGGACGAGTCTTCCTACTCGACGAAAGCATGAAAACCATCAAGAAAGGACTCAGTGAACAGAGCGACCTAGTAAAAGCAGTCAACTCGAACGTCGCTGACAAGATCAACCCACAATTGACCGCTGTCAAAGAGGCAATAACAGAAATCGAACAAAAAAACAGCAAAACCACAGCAGCAATTGCAAAACAAAAGGACGACCTAAAAGAAATCACACTGAAGCTAGAACAACTAGAAAACGCGCTAATCACGCCAAAACCACTGCTGACAAGCCAAAGCAATGTAGAAGCCGTGAAAGGCATAGGACCCGGCAAAGCAGCTGAACTGAAGGAAATCAACGTGACAACCGTCGGCGACCTCATCATGGCCGACCCCAAAGTTGTAGCTGACAAAATGGGATCCTCCGACAAAACAGTCGAAAAGATGCAGGGACGCGCTCAATTATCATTGATCCCAAATTTGAAAGAAAAAGACCTTTCCATGCTTGAAGAACTCGACATATTTGACAGAAAGAGCCTCGCTGCCCAAGACCCAATCGAACTCGGCAAAAAAATGAACGCCATATTCAAGATCAACCTAGCAAAGGGAAAAACCTCTGAAGCAGACAAACCAACCATCGAAGACATAGTTTCCTGGGTAAAATCCGCAAAATCCTAGTTCAACAACCCCTCTCCCCCCGTCTAAGAAAAACACAACAACTCGTCTTCAAAAAGACAGCGCCCCTCACCCCACCTTTTTTCGTTCACCCTTTCCCCGATTCCTGCATCTACCAGCCCCACAACACAACCCTGAGAAACATCAGGGCTGGAAAACTAACACAGACCCTGTTCACTTTATGATTTCCACTATGCTCTGCATGATCGAGTTCGCGGGAACCGCCAGCCCTATACCCTGCGACTCTTGAATGATGGCATTAGCCATCCCCACTACCTGCCCTTCATAGTTGATCAGCGGACCACCCGAGTTCCCAGGGTTCAGGGGAGCAGTTGTTTGAATCATGTTTGTCATAGTGACCTGATCCACAGTAATCGTTCGATTAGTAGCGCTAATTATGCCAGTACTCATTGATCCTTCCAAACCATAAGGGGTACCAATGACTATTACAGGACTCCCAACTTTCAGGCTTGAAGAGTCAACAATCACAAGCGGCTTGTATTCGCCTTGGGGCGCGTTCGCCATGAGCACCGCAACGTCTGCATTAGGATTAGTCCCAGTGATGCTAGCAGCATATCTGTTTCCATTCGAGAAGGTCACGTTTATGCTGATTGCATTTCTAACAACATGATTACAAGTAATTATGGTCATTTGCCCCGTGAAATTGTTGACGAAGCCTGACCCTTGAACCGACGTCAAAGTAGTACCCCGCCTAACCAATGCTTGAACCACAACCACGGAGTCTTTCACCCTCTCGAAAAGCTGAGGAAGCACAGTCTCACCCAAAACGTAGGTCACATTCTGATAAGTCACGCTCACAGTGTTCCTAAGATCGTTGATTTGCTGCTGGAGGCTAATCAACTGACTCTGTAAGCCAACAATTTCTGCGTTGATCCGGCTGATACCCTGACTGCTTTCATTGGAGGATTGTAAGCTTTCGATCTGACCGCGAATCGTTACAAGCTGAGCTTGCAGCACATCGAGTTTTTCCAAAACGCCCGTCTGGTTCCTGTTTATTGGTTCCATTTCCCTCTGCAGTTGTTCTATTTCACTTTGGACCGCTAACAACTGACCCTGCAAATCATTGACCCGATTCGAATTGGATCTATACCCTACCCAATACCCAACCAAACCGCCAACGCTAAGCATCACAACTGCAATTATCACGACGATGACGATCGCGGGTTTGCGCGCACTTACCTTAGGGGTCTCCAAACCACTCTCGGTCCTCAAATCCAGAATTCTTCCACTGTAAAGGACAACACTGAAGAATTCAGCCATTTCTCTGACGGCTACTAAACCTGAGTAAGCCGCATTATTTAATGATTTTTCCAAATCGCAGCAAAGTCGATTCTTCCACCATCACAGAAGATCCCCACCATAGGTAAAGCTAATTACCATTAGTTCACTAACTCAAGCCTGTTACCTATGGAATGGTATGTCTTTGCCCTCTTGGCTCCCGCGTTTTGGGCGTTGAACAACGTTTTCATCAAGTTCTTGATAACCAACAAGTTCAGGAGCTCTTTTCCCATGATTTTCACAGTGATCCTCATGGACGCGATACTTGCCTCCATCGTACCAATCTTTGTCCCAGTAAGTTTCTCTTCTCCCTATTCCTTGCTTGCTTTCTTGGTCGGCTTGATGCCCCTCACGGCGTTCTGGTTCTACTCCAAAGCACTGTTCGCCGAAGAAGTCTCAAGGGTTGCAACCCTGTTTCAACTCATACCCGTCTTTGTAGTATCCTTGTCAGTCGTGTTTCTCGGAGAAGTTCTCGTAACAGAGAAATATTTCGGAATTGCGCTAATAGTAGCTGCCTCGATGCTTATATCCTACAAGAAGTCGGCAGACAAGCTTTTTTCAAATGCTTTGAAGTTCATGTTGCCGTTTGGAGCCATAATTGCAACCTACACGATCTCCGACAAGATGCTCCTAGGATACCTGGACTATTGGTCGCTGTTTTTCTGGAATGTCCTAGGCACCTTCTGCGGTGCCTCGTCTTTGCTATTTCTCCCCAAACTACGCTACAAGATTACTCAAGTCATCTTGACCGTTGGCAAAAAAGCAATTTTCACAACCTTCATCGGAGAAGGGTTATACGTCATTGGAACAATCTGTTCTTTGAGAGCCCTATCCCTCGTTGACGCCTCGTTAGCCTCTTCTCTGTTTGGACTCCAGCCTTTCTTCGTGTTCTTCTACACGCTTGTTCTGAGCCTATTTCTGCCCAAGATTCTCAAGGAAGGCACCAGCAAATCAACTTTGCTGCTGAAAGGTTGTGCCATAGCTTTAATGTTCATGGGAGCCTGGCTTGTGATCTAGCTCTCCACAGCCCCATCAAGCTTGCATCCACAACCACAAATTCTGATCGATGCCATGACGCAGATACTCCCCCACAAATGCTTTGCTTCCTGATGCTCAGTGCCCAAAAACAGTTTAATACCGAACTACAGTAACAAAGGAGCTAAACGGAGAAAATACGATGGCACGCAGTGTACCTGTAGACATATCTCTGAGTGCAAGGCCACGACTCACAGTTTACCTGCATGCCCTCAGATGGAGGAGCTGGATAGGCTGGCTGTTCATCTTCGGTCTGGGCAGCACCCTCTTTGTACTTCCGCCATATACCGTAATTCCGATCTCGGTTTCCTTCTCTTCCATTACAGCAGCAATATTCGTTCTCAACCAGTACTTTGACAGAAAAACCGACCGGTCGCACCCCCAAAAAAGAAACTTGCCTCTAGCATCAGGAGAACTGCCTCCAAGACACTCATGGATTCTGATTGTTTCCTTGTTCTCAGCTGGTTTGCTCATCACTACGGTGGTTGACAGCGCACTTCTCCCGCTGTTCTTGTCCTACATCGGAATTGGGCTGTTTTATTCTGCGCCCCCTATTCATTTCAAGAAACGCCCAATCGTAGACCTTTTAGCCGTAGGTTTCGGTTCCGCAGTATTTCCTTTCTTGATAGGTCTGCAGATTTCTCGTCAACTAACTTTCGAGTTTTCGATGCCATGGATCGTCAGGCGTTACCAAGATGCTCTCTTGTGCACGATTCCTTTGTTCTTCTTTCAAATCGCCAGCCACATTTATCAAGCGATCGGAGACTATGAAGCAGACAGAAACGAAGGCATCACAACGTTCGTAGTTAGATACGGAAAAGAAAAGTCTGCCAAAATCGGATCGTTTTTCGCCATGCTGAGTTTGGTGCTTCCAATACTCTATGGTTTGTTCAACCTTGCCTTAACAGAGTTCGCGTATTGGTATTTGCTGGTCTTTCTTCTGTTTCTACCATTCATTGCCTATCTGCTGAGGTTATCAATCAGACCAACATTCAAGAACATTGATACACTGATGGGAGTTTCCAAGCGGTTCACGCCTTTCATGCTGGTGGTCTTGTATGTCTTCGTCCTCTTGTTGAGATTCAACCTTTCATAGTCATCAAGGGCTTCTTGCAGACGAGCAGATGCGAAATTTAACCTGCTTCTTTCTTTGTTCTGTTTTCCAAGTCTCGGAGCGAAATTTAGGGTGAGTCACAAAAACTGAGGTTGATAGCGACCTCTGTGGGAACCGGAACAATTCGGGCACTTCTATTGCTTTCATAGTGATGGGCAATTTGTCAAGAAGAAGGACGTTGCCACAACTTGAACCCTGCTTCCTTGACTTGAGGAGTTGCGTTTGAGATGGCTCTTTGCGCCCGAGTGGCAATAAGTTAAGGGGCGTGTTTGGATTTGCAATATTTCAGTTCTCGAGTGGTCACGTTTTGCGATATATTTTGTTCGTGGCAAGCTCGCTTTTAAGTTCTCCAATAGAAGATCAGTCGTAAGACTTCAGACTACGTAAAAGAAGTGAAAAAAATGAAAATACAGAGAATAACAGCGATTTTGTTCATAACATTACTGACACTGTCAGCGTATCCATTAACCCTAAGAACACAAGCAGCAGAGCCAGGGAGCCGGTTCTTCAACGCAGCACTATCCCCCACATCAGTAAACATCAATCAGAACGTCCGATTCACGCTTCAAGTCACAAATGATCCTGCCAGTCAAGACAATATTGGCTCAATAAACATAACAATACCCTTAGGATTCACAGGCGTCACGCACCCAGTCATAACCTCGCCCTCAGGAAACTGGATTACCAATGTACAAACCGAAACGAAAATCGGCATGAAACCAAGCTCTCCACAAGAATCGCTGCCTCCAGGCCGAACTCTTTCAATAACTTTCTTCGCCAACACTCCAGCCCTTCCAGGCGTATCCACGTGGAAGACGGAATGCACGACAAACACAGGCATTGGAGGAATATCCTTCACCTTGTCCTCTGGCGCCCAACAACCCGTTGTATTCACCAACCCCGCACTCGTGGCTCCATCAATCAATGCCTTTCCAAGCGTTCTGAATCAGGGTCAAGCTACAAGCTTGACAAGTTCAACAGTAACTACAGGCTCGCCTCCCTATACTTTTCAATGGCTCACGAAAAGCCCAGCGGAAGGAGCATACTCGCCAGTCCATGGCGGCACCTCTCCAAGCTACACCTTCCTGACCGACCTCAGCACAACCATAGGCACATGGAACTTCCTGCTTCGAGTAACCGACAGCACAGGCGCAACAGTGACCAGCTCCAAAGCCGCTTCGGTATTAGTCAATCCAGCGTTGACTGCTCCACTGGTGACCGCTTCTCCCTCAGTAATTGTTCAGGGTCAAGATTCCAGTCTCACAAGCTCTGGTGTGGTAACCGGCACAGCGCCATATGCTTACCAGTGGTTCCAGAAGAGCCCCTATGCGTCAGGATTCATACCCCTAGAAGGGGCACTCTCAAGCAACCACATATTCCAGACAACTGATTCAACAGTCACAGGAGAATGGAGTTTCACTCTCAGAGTAACTGATGCCACAGGAGCATCAGTAACCTCCAACACAGTTGAAATCACCGTCAATCCAAGAAAATACGTCATCACGGCTTCTGCCGGTCCCAACGGGGTAATCAACCCCAGCGGAAGCATCCACGTGAACAGAGGTACAGACCAAGTTTTCACGATAACTCCCAACGACGGATATCATGTGGCTGACGTACTCGTGGACGGAGTCTCAGCCGGCCCCATTCCTCACTACACGTTTACCTCTATTGCTGCGGATCACACAATTTCTGCAAGTTTCATAGCCGATACTTCCCCCGTAGACACTTTCACAATAACCGTCATTCAGGGCAACAACGGTGTCATTACTCCAGGAACCACCGTAGTAAGCTACGGTGACACTCCGACTTTCACATTCACGCCTAACACTGGCTACAAGATCGACCAGGTGTTCGTAGATGGCTCACCCATAGTTCTAGACGGTTATGACCAGTACACGTTCCCACCTGTGAGTGCATCGCACGTGATAACCGCCACTTTTCTCCCCGAGATTAGAGTCATAGTGGCTTCCGCAGGAGCTAATGGAGCAATAAACCCCAACGGCAATGTTGTCGTCAACTATGGCGCCACTCAAACCTTCACCATAACCGCAGCACCGCACCATCGTATATTAGATGTTGCTGTAGACGGTATCTCCGTGGGGCCGGTCACCTCGTACACATTCACCAACGTTGCCGCCAACCACACTATTCAGGCAAGTTTCGAACGAAGCGAATTCCCGATAATTGCCAGCGCTGGACCCAACGGAAGGATTGATCCAAGCGGAACGATCTACGTAAGCTTCAACAGCAATCAGACTTTCACCTTCACTCCCGCTGCTGGCTATCGCGTGGCTGATGTTAGGGTTGATGGCAATTCTGTTGGCGCACCGAATTCCTACACATTCAACAATGTCGTGAATGGTCACGTGATTGAAGTCACGTTCGCAATCAACGTCTATCCCGTCTATCCAGTCTATACGATTGTGGCTTCTGCAGGCTCAGGGGGCTCAATCACCCCAAGCGGCAGCGTGCCCGTGAACCACGGAGCCGACGCCTCCTTCACCATAACAGCGAACCTTGGATACCGCATCACAGACATAGTCATAGGCGGCTCAATCAGCCTCGGACCACAAAACAGCTCCTACACCTACACATTCACGAACGTGCAGGCTAACAACTCGATCCGCGCAATCTTCACCGTTAACACTTACACGATAACGGCGTCCAGCGACGCACGCTCAACCATTTCCCCATCAGGCACAATCCCAGTCACACACGGATCCACACAGACATTCACCTACACCGCCAACCCAGGCTACACAGTAACAAGCGTACTCGTAGACGGCGCCCCAGTCGCAACGTCAGGAAGCTACACCTTCAGCAACATCCAAACCAGCCACACCATCACCGTCAGCACAACAATCAACAATTACACGATCACCGCTACCGCCAGCACTGGTGGCACAATCAATCCATCCGGCAGAGTCACTGTTAACTATGGTGCAGATCAGGCTTTCACGATCAAAGCAGCATCAGGATACCATATTGAGGAGGTTTTTGTCAACGGAATTTCTGTGGGCGCTATAGACTCATACGCATTCATCGGAGTTGTTGCAGATCACACGATTCACGCAAACTTTGCAGTCAACAGGTACACGCTCACCGTTCTAAGCCCATACGGCTCTCCAACTCCTTCCAGTTTGGTTGTTGAAGGGGCAGACTTCACCGCTTCAGTCACGAGCCCACATGGCGATGCGGTACATCGATGGATATGCATAGGCTACCGTATAGACGGCGGACCAGTCGAACCAGGTACAAGCTACACTTTCGTCAACGTCCAAGCGAATCACACAATTACTTTCATCTGGCAAGAACAATACTACGTGACCATTGTTTCTTCTGATGGCGCAACAGCTCAAAGCGGATGGTACAATGTGGGAACCACGATGACCGCTTCAGTGCCCAGCGGAGTGATACCTGGAGATGATGGCACACGACAGGTCTTCAGCGGATGGAGCGGAGACGCCTCAGGCACAGGCTTGAATAGCAACCCAATCGAGATAGACGGTCCGAAGACAGTCACTGCCAACTGGAAGACCCAGTACTATTTGACTGTGATTTCTGCTCACGGTGCCACTGACGGCGAAGGCTGGTATGACGCAGGCACAACAGCGTACGCGCGTGTTTCTCCGTTGACCGTCGATGGTTCAGCTGGAACCCAATACTTGTTTACAGGCTGGAGCGGCGACGCTTTAGGCTCCACTTCATCATCAAACGCGATAACGATGGACGGTCCAAAGAAAGCTACTGCAAACTGGAAAACCCAGTACTACCTCACTGTGATATCTGAGTGGGGCAACCCGACGGGTCAAGGATGGTACGACGCCGGCACGCTGGCTACTTTCAGCGTGAGTACGCCTGTTTCGAATAGCAGAGGCGTTCGATTTGTCCTAAGCCGCTGGATTGGAACCGAAGGTGGATACTCAGGCTCAGAAGCGTCCTCAACGGTAGTCATGAATGGACCAACTGCCAAGCAAGCAATATGGACAACTCAGTACCAAGTGGTCTATGCTGTTTCAGGAAACGCTTTGCAAGTGACTTTGCCCCCGACTGAATGGGTCAACTCTGGGGCATCAGCAACTGGCAAGTTCACGCAGTCACGCACAAACATGGCTGGGGATACAAGATGCAATTATATCGGCGATAATCGAACAGCAGTAGTCACTGAACCGATCACAGTCACGGCAACATATCGGACAGAGTATATCGTAGCATTCAGCCAAGACGGCATGGGCACCGATGCCTTGGGAACCATACTAACGGCTTTCGGCCAGAAGAGGACTCTCACAAACATTGCAGATGTTCTTTGGGTGAACAGCGGCGACTCGGTTTCGTTCAGCTTCGCAGAGATAGTGAAAACATCGGACTCCGACAAAGAATATATCTTGAAGGATGTCAACGCCACTTCACCAGTTACGATCAACGGGCCCATCCTTATTCAGGCAACATACGAAAAACAGGCAAGTATATCTCTGAGTACGATCGCGCTATCAGCGTTGCTCTTGCTTGCCCTAGCATTGCTGGCTTTGCTGTTGCTCGCGCGTCGAAGAAAGAAGAAGATTACACCCTTCGCCAGCGAAGGAGGCTCCATCAGTCCGAGCACTGTTCAGAAGGTCAAACCCGGAGGCGACAGCCCAACTTTCCAATTCGCTGCGAAGGCTGGGTACGAGATCGCTGATGTTGTCATCGACAGAGTCAAACATTTAGGCACTGTCGAGTCTCATCAGTTCAAGAATGTGACTGCTAATCACGTTATCTCAGCTAGTTTCCGCAAAATCTAAGGTGCTTTGCTCTTTTTTGATCAGTCACCTCTTGCTGGAGTGACGATCAATTCTTCGCCTTCTTTTTTGTAATGAGGGGTTTCTGCTTGACTATTTGTGTGAGACTATGAACCGTACAAACATATGTGCAAAATATGCAGCTCCGAAGGCTGTTAAGCCAGCCTCGAGCCACAAGACAATCGGGTTCTGTTCGATTCCTCTGAAGTATCCGTTTTGAATGATACCGGTGATCACGGAGCCTTGAAGAAACAAGGCGCTGCCCATGCAGCTTAAGCCCATGCAATTGACCAAGATAGCCAGTTTTCGATTGATTCTGGGTAGCCTGAACATTGTCCTTTCTCCCCGTTTGTTCTTTTCGTTTCAAATCCCTAATATATTTTGTTGAAAGATCCTTATCCCAGTTTGAATCTCAATCCGCCACTCCTTATGTATCCGAAAGGCATCTTTAAACGCTCGCCATATGTCTGTTTCAGCATGTCTATGTAGTCGTTGTTTTCGTCCATCCTGAACTCGTATTTTCCGGATTTGGATCTGACTTCGATTTCAAATTCGCGTCGATTCGTTTGACGTCCTAAGTCCTTCAGCTTAAGCCTGACTTCTTCTATGGTGCCATTTGGGATCGCAAAGTTGCCTTGGGTTTCAGACAGAATATCTGGAGGTGACATCTCGTAGTAGCGGCGTGAAAAGTTTGAAGTGGCTTTGAGTTGATCGGACCATTGGCCCAAGAAGCCTTTGCCTTCTGCCTTGGCTTGTTCTTTCGCCCGCGTTGCCGCTTCCTTCATCATATCCGCGGTCATTTGTGCAACAATGAATCTTTGATTGGTTATGACTGCTGAGAATGTGTCGTATCTGCCTAGGGATTTGGGTTTTCTGAGCAGCAAAACACCTACTGTTTGTTCAGACATTTCAATCACTGCTTGAGAATAGCTGTGAATCCTTAAGGGTTTTTCCCATATTGCGGGAGGCAACGTGTACTTCTAGGGGTCGGTCAGGGCATTATCAGACTGACCGGTTTCTCTCTGGGAGATGCTTCCCTGATTGTTTGGCCTAAGCCTGTTGGTTTTTCTGTGTTTTCAGAAGAAAGGAGGACGGGATTTGTGCCTATTGTTTTCGGTAGCTCTTTATCGGCGCGAGGGGTATGGTGAAGGTTTCAAGTACGCCGTCTATCAGTCGGATTTTGTCTCCTACAAAATGCAGTGCATTCGCGTTGGTGTCTGCTTGAAACAAAATTGCAAAGTCCCATTGACCGAAGACTTGGTATGCTTCTTCAAGTTTCACGCCTTGTATTGGATATTCACCGAGTTCCATCAGCGGCTCGTACAGTTTGGCTGCCATGTTTGGGCTCAGTTTGATCATGAGGAGGTATTTCTGGATTGGTTTTTCCATTTTTGGTGCCTGTTGTTTCTCTATGATGTTTCATTCTAAAAAGGGTGACGGATTGGCTTTTGGGCTGTTTCTTCTGGTTTGTGCCGTGGATAGATAGCATCTGAGAGCTTTTATGGAGGCATGTTACTAGTCATTTAAGACTAAGATGCCTCTCACGCCTATTCATTGTAGCATTGCGTATCTTGCTAGAGCGTTGAAACCTACATTGAGCCTCCCAGCTCTTCTAGTGAGCACCATGGCTCCTGACTTGGAAATTCCGTTAGTATACTTGGCTACGTGTGGACAGTACTCCAGACTCTGCCTGCACAGTCTCGTGGGCTCCGTGACATTGGCAACCGTGCTGTCTGTGGCTCTCACCGTCGGTGCCTATGCTCCTGTGGTATCTCGTGTTTTCAGGGTTGATTATGCCACTGTGAAGAAGCGTTGTCGTTTTTCTTGGGGGCTGGTTGGGGCTTGCATGATTGGGAGTTTTTCGCACGTGTTGATCGACGCATTTCACCACGAGTACAACCCTCTTTTTTTTCCGTTTACTTCTGATTCTTATGATGGTTTGGTGTTCATGAAAGACTGGGTTTTAGCCTCTGGCATCGTTACTTTGGTTTGTTTGTCTGTGCTAGTGTTTTTGGTTGTCGTGAAGGTCAGAAGTGGGACTGAAAACATTTGGTTTGATCTGCTCGTTGAATAGTCTGCAGAGGATCTGAAACAGACTTTTCTTTTTTCAGTGTTTCGGGTTGTTGAGTGTGCATTCTGTCTCCAAGCGGCAAGGAGCGATGTCGACATTGTTTTCTGCATCAGCTGACATTTCAGCTCGAAGGGTGCAGTGGATCAATTTTTCGCATGTTAGGCATTCCGTCGGGGTCAGGTGATGAGGTTGCTGTTTAGGTTTCAAGATGGGATTGGCAACTTCAACCTCAACGGGAACGATATTCTCTTGAGATTCTTGGGCTTCTATATTTGGCGGTTTCCCGTGGGCTGTTCTGGCTTCAGATTCGGGCTCAAATTCTATATCAAACTGCTCTGGTATCTCGGTTTGGTCATCCTGCTTGGTTTTGAAGGAGAGTAGTGCCGCTTTTTTCCCTTGTCTGACTTTGTTCTGGGCAAAAGACAATGCTTTTTTCATTCCTGTAGCGATTTTGGCTTTTGCTGTTGCCGTTTTGCCTCTTACGGTATCCCCGAATCCTTCTTTTGAGATGAGTAGCTTGGAGGTCAAGGGGGAATCTCCGAAGCGGGCAAATGGTCTTTCTTCGGGCATTTTGCTATTGCGGGCAAGCACGGTTCGGCGTGTAATTAGAGTTTGAATTGTAAGTGGCCGGTTAAAGCGTATGCACAGCTTTTTCTTGCCAATGAGCCAGGCTTGCTCGAGTTTGCCGCTAGTAACACTGATTGTTTGGTTCAGTGTCGAGAGCCAGGCGCTGACAGCGGATTTAGCAAATCGGCTTCCTATGTTGATCCCCCGAATTACATGCATGTATAGCTTGACTTTTCGGTTCAAAAGGATTGTGAACTAAGGATTAGGACTTAGACTTCACGGTCAACTCTCTTTGCTCTTTCGTTTTTCGAAAATGAACAGTAAATCCTTCAGGCAAAATCCCAACCAATGTGGGGTTTTGTTTTCTCTTCTGGGCATCATCGAGCCGGCTTTATGGGAATTCTTTTTATTCTAGCTCGGCACAGAAAAGGATGGAGAGTAGAAGGGGTCGGTTTGACTCACCTCCCCCGGCTCCTTTCTTCTTTCCATTCTTCTGTTTGGTTAGGGCAGGGGCGCTGTGTGCTCGCTTGATCTGGCGATAAGGGACTAGCCAGTCCGAAATCATGTTGCTTCTTTTTGGCTTTTTCTTGATCTTGAAAAGGGTTGAGTTAGAAAGTCAATGAACTGTTTTTGTCGAATGCCTCTTTCGTGTGGTGTTGCGCCCAGTTTCGAGTGTTTTCTCTGGATTCATGGTCACTGTCTACCACTAGTAAACAATCAGCCTTATACGGGTTGAGTTGCTACAAGTGAATAGGGCGTGGCAAATGGAAGTTTACAGCAAACCTGTGAGGCGAACAATTATGTTTCTAGGTATCGCATGTTTGGGTTTGGTCATCGTTTTGTTTGCGGGCATAATTGGCTTTGTTTCGGTATTGAGTGACAACTATTCTGAGATCACTAGTTTCCAGGCTTTGGTGAGGCAGCAGCAGTCGGAGATTGCGTTGCTCAAGCAGCAAGTTGGGGACCTCCAGAATGCGGATGTGGCGAACCTGACGATGCAGATGGCTGAGAGAGACGCGCAGATAGCTGATTTGACGAGTCAAAACGCTGCGCTTGAAGACGAAATCGCCAGTCTCACTGATCAACTGGTTCGAAACGGCAGTGTTGAGCTTTCGAGAGAGGAAAAGATTCGCGATTCGATCATGGACTACATAGAGTTTAATCATCCTGAGACTGCGCGTTTCATGGTGGGGCTTGTTTGGACGGGTGGGCGGGTGACTCCGGCGAGCCTTGTTGGCGCCGAGGCATATGTTTACACGGGTAGCGGGTGGAAAGTCACTTTGAATTATCCTGTGGTTCAGAATCCGGTTTACAGTGTGACTGCAGATTACTCTGCTCCCTTCATAGGGATACCTTATAGAGTGATCTGGGAGGGTTCTTGGCAGAATTGGCGGATCACTGAGAAGAGTTTTGTTTTTGCTCAGTGAGGCAGCTGGGTAGGCTTGCTTTTGGTTTCGGGATAGGTTGATGGGTTTGGGCTTCAAATAGTGGTTCGAAAGAGTGAGCATTTTGGTTGGCTGTGTCTGTTGAGAAATTGAAAGGCTTGTGATTTGCCGAAATTATTTTTGCTGTTGCGGTTTCTTAACAACCGAGCGTTCCTTGTTTTGCTGGGTGAAAAAGTTCTTAAGATAAGTGATATGCATAGGTATGAACTACAGAAAACGTAGGGGACGAGATTAGTGAAGAAGGTTTTCTTTGTTGCTTTAGGCGTCGTGATACTGTTCGGTCTGT
>CAZQCX010000013.1:0-41236 GCA_964591705.1 uncultured Candidatus Bathyarchaeia archaeon
TTAAGCGAACCGAAACAGAAGTAGTGCTGTTCCTAAACAGAAGGAGGAATTCGGAATGAAGAGAACGGTATTAATGGTTTACGTTTTGCAGCCTTTGTTTGTTGGCTGGCACAGGAACAGTAATGGCGGCTGCCGCTGGATATTCACATATGACCTACTACCTCCAGAACACAGTAACCCTAGATGGAAGGTGGACTAGCGACACCGAGTGGACTGATGGTCTCCCGACAAGCTTCGGCACTGGTACAGCTGTTTTCAGAAGCAAATGGTATCTTGCATCGTTTGATCCGCTCCTTGTTAACCAATACATCATTGTTGAGATTCTTAATGACAACACTAATGACACAGGCGACTACTGGCAGTTCTGCTTCGACGGAGATGAAAGCGGAGGTTCGACCCCGCAAAGCGGTGATTTGAGGATAGACATCATTGGGCATACTACCCTAATAGCATATCAGGGTAATGGGACAGGGTGGACCCAAGTTAGCGCACCGGCATCATTTCAGTGGAGAAATACGATAAACGCGTCTCCGCATTCAAGCACACCCCACTGGATATGTGAAATCATAATTGACAAGATCAGTTTCGGAATAGGCGCTGATTATTGGTTGAGGATAGCAGTCTACGATGCGAGCAATGCTGCAGCAGGTGTTCGAGCATGGCCCCCAACTTCCAGGGATGTTCCGAATGATTGGGGAGACATTCCCTACACAATGGATCCCATTCCTGAGAGCCTGAGCTTGGGAGTTGTTGTGCTGCTTTCATCCGCTGCCATGATTGTTGGCGCCTACTACCTGCGAAGAAGACCGAAAGCCACGATCTTAACCACGCCGAAACTGTAGAAAAAAACGGATATACAGTATCAGAGCCTCATGCTCTGCCCTCTTTTTTGAGAGCAATCGAGAAACGATCGCAAATGTGGGCTATCCCCAATAGAAAGCCAGAAGCCATGTATAGCGACTTAGAATCCAAATAAGCCCGTGTTTTCGCCCCTGTTCACTAGTGCTTGAATCTGCTGTGTTGAATGACTGACTATTATCTTTAAGTGGTATTTGACCCGTTTCTCTTCTGCTTCCCAATTTAAAGCCTAGCTCAAGTTCATTTTCATAAACAAGCTGTAAATTGAAGCTTTCAGCAGCAGCTCCCTGACTATATTCGACCACGTGACTGCACAAATATACTCGCCAAACGTCCGCTTCAAACACGAGAACGCCGACTCAACCATCCATCGACGCCCATAACCACTATCACGCCGCCACTCAGAGTTACCAAGCTGCTCAACAACGGCAAACCTACGAGGCATACAGCCATCAGCCTTCAAAGAAGCATTCCTGCGCACCCTGATCAAAGGCTCAACTTTCATTTCACTGGCCAAACGAAAATTAGCCTTTGAATCATACGCGCCATCACCAATAACCCGCCTCAAATCAGCCACCTCAGCACTGCCCCTGACCAGCCGCCCAAACATTCTTCCATCACCAACACCTTCCCTGGTTACTTCGATAGCCAGTATCTGCCTGGTCTTAACGTCAACGGCTATATGCACCTTGATGAATCCTCGCTGGACTCTCCACTTCTTATGGATCCATTCGCCCCTGTTAGAGACTTTTATGCCGCTTGAATCCACAGCGATGGTGACATCCTTGTCTAGCTGTACGTTTGAGGCGATGTCAACCTTCATTTTGGATACTCGCCACCAAATGGTAGTGTAGTCTGGTGTTTTGAGGCCGTCAACGTGCTGGCTTAAGCCTCGCATGAAGCCTTCCAGCTGCCTGTAGGGCAAAACATACGCGTGCACGACGGCTAAGAGCTTGATGAAGGATTCTGGGTACCGGTATCTGCCGCCTTCTTTGCCGTCGTTAATTGCTTTGAGCTCTCTTTGCCAGCCTGCAAGGAAGTCTAAATCTATGATAATTGAGCCTCTTTTCACTAACGCTTCATTGTAGCCTTTCCAATCTCTCAAATCGCTCATAAACAAGCGTTCTGTACAGAACTAATATTTATAGTCATTCAACACAGCACTTGAATCGAAAAAGACTTAAGGCGTGAAAACCCTACCAATATGTGCCACTAAAAAAGGAGAAGAGTGGACAATGAAAAGAATAGTATCTGCAATTTGCGGTGTGTTTTTGCTGTGCAATCTACTATTTATGGTAAACATAGGAACCACCATGGCAGGCAACCCAGCTTACTCAATCATAGAGTATGTAAGCATCACAACAGCAACTGTTGATGGTAGGTGGACTGCTTCCGACGAATGGACCGACACTCCCGTTATTCTAATGTCTGGCAATGCCTCGGGAAGATTCGGATACAACATACAAGATTTCACCAATTTGGGGCTAGAGTGGATCATCGAAATTTTCACCGACAACACCGACGATGCTGGTGACTACTGGCAAATCTGTCTCGACGACCTCAATGGCGGAGGCACTGCTCCGCAGATTGGCGACTATATGATAGAAATTACGGGGCATAGGACCCTGAGAGCCTTTCAAGGTACTGGCTCAGGCTGGAGTCAAATTACACCAGCATCAGGTGAACTGAGATGGAATAACACTATAGGCATTTCTCCGTGGAGTAGCACGCCCCATTGGATTCTGGAAATAGTTGATTCGAGCAAAACAGCAGGCACAATCCAGGTTCCCAATCCACCGCCAACTGGAATGAGAGTCGCAGCTTTCGACGCAAGCACTAACACACTTGCAGCGTGGCCACCAAACAGTACTGCCAACAACCCAAACAGTTGGGGAGTGGTTGCAGACTTCTCAATGGAACCAATACCAGAGAGTTTGAGTTTTGGAGTTTTCGTTGTGTTGTCGTCTGTTGCCTTGATCGTTGGATCGATTTACCTGCGGAAGCGACCAAAAGCCACAATCCTAACTCAATGAAACTGTAGATTGGTCAAATACTTCCCTCTTTTTTCTTTGATTGCAAAACCTGAAGAACTGCAAACGTGAAAAATCAGAAAAACGTTTCTAGGATCAAAATCAGCGCTGGAAATGTGCACCCAACAGGATTAGGCGAGATCATGACCTTGGCAGGCTACAGCTGTTTATCGCCTGTCGCTTTGTGAATGATGAAGAGAAGCCAGAGGAGAAGTCGCTCTACGGAAGTGAATATTCAAGGTCTGAGAGCCTATTTTGGAGGTGCAGCAGTTGACGCATTTGAAGCCAGCAAAGGACCATTTTGTCTTATGCTTTTCCTCCGCTTCAATGACAGATAGATTCCGCTGCTTGCTGCCGCAACAATGATCACAATCACTAAGACCCACCAGAGAGGGGTTTCACCAAGTTTGGTTGCCAGTGAACGCAGAGAGATCAGGATATCGCCTATGTCAGTCCTAATTCGTGCTATGTCGCCTTGGATCGAGATCAGCGTCCCGTTCAAGTCACCGAGGTCTGTGGTTATAGTTGCCACGTCTCCTTGCAGGTTCGTTATTCTTGCGTTGATGCTGTCTATGCTTGTCTGAATTGTTCCCAGGTTTGTCTGCACGGTCGCTATTGACCCTTCCAAGGCTACGAGTCGTGAGTTGATTGAAGCTATGCTTGTTTTGATTTCGCCCACATCGGTTTGGATTGTGGCAAACATGTTTTCGATCTTGGCTATTGAAGCGTTCATACCGCTGAGGCTGATTTGCGTCGAGCCTAGAATTGTTGTGATGTTTAGGAGGCTGCCTTGGATCGATGTTATGTTGCCTTGGATGGATCCGAGAGTGGTGTTGATTGTTGCCAAGTTTCCTTCGATCTTCGTAAGCCTTAGTCCTATGTTGGCTATGTCGGTGGTTATGGCGCCAACGGTTGTTTGTAGCGTGGCTATTCTTCCGTCAATGTTGGTTAGAGTGGTGTTTAGGGTGTTAAGCGAAACCCGCAACATTCCGATGTCGGTTTTGATTGTCGCAATGTCGCCTTGAATTGAAGTTATGCTGCCCTGGATGTTCCCCAGAGTGGTGTTGATAGTTGTTAGATTTCCCTCGATCTTCACGATTCGAAGCCCGATGTTGTTGAGATCAACTTGTATTGCCCCGATGTTTGTTTGGATTGTTGCAAGTCTCCCATCTATGGCTGTCAGTCTTGCGTCTATGCTGTTCAACGAGACTCTTATTGTTCCCACATCTGTTTGAATCAGAGCCATGGATCCTTCAATGCCTGTGAGTCTGGCGTTGATGCTGCTCAGGTCGGCTTGAACGATGCCTATGGCCGTTTTGATTAGGGCAAGATCACCCTTTATTGACTGCAAGGTTCCGTTGAGTTCGCCTAGATCGGTGAACAGCGTGGTTGTGTTGCCTTGGATTTGTGTTATGGCGAGTTGAATGTTTGTAACGTTTGTTTTTATCACACCTATTTCAGTGTTGATAATGGCTATAGTGCCGTTTAGGGCGACCAGAGTGCTGTTGATTTCGCTTAGGCTGGACTGTACATTGCCCAAGGTCGTGTTGATCGTGACGATACCATTGTAGATAGAGGTTAGGTTTCCTTGGATGGCCCCGAGTGAAGTGGAGATTGTTGTCAAGTTGCCCTCTATCTTGTTCAGGCGAAGTTCAATGTTGCCGACGTCTACTTTGATGATTCCAATGTCGGTTTGTATTGTGGCTATTCTTCCATCGATGGCAACCAAGATTGCATTGATGCTGTTTAGTGAGGTTTTTATGATTCCAACATCGGTTTGAATTATGGCTACAGAGCCCTCAATGCTGGTCAGCTTGGCGTTTATGGTACTCAGATTTGCTTGAACCGTGCCTATTGCAGTTTTGATCAGTGCGAGGTCACTTTGAATGGACAGTAATGTGCCATTGATTGCGCCGAGATCGGTGCATAAAGTTGTCGCATTCCCCTGTATGCTTGTTATTGCAAGCTGGATGTTTGTCACGTTTGTTTTGATTATGCCTACGTCTGTTTGAATGATTGCCACGGTGCCATTCAATGCGACAAGAGTGCTGTTGATTTGGTTCAGACTGAACTGCACACTGCCTATCGCTGTATTGACTGTGGCAATGCTGTTGCTGATCGAAACCAGATTCCCCTGCATATTTCCTATTAGGGTGCTTATGGTTGCCATGCTGCCTTCTATCGCAGTCAGCCTTAGACCGATTGCTGCAATATCGGTCTTTATTATTCCTATGTCAGTTTGGATTGTAGCTATCTTTCCGTCTATGCTAACTAAAGTTGCTTTGATACTGTTCAAGTCTACTTTGATGAAGCCGATGTCTGTCTTGATTGTGGCAATGTTGTTTCGTATCTCAGTTAACCAGGCGTTATTGTCTGTAAGCGTCTGGCTGAGCAGAAAACTCTTCAAACCAGTTCCATAGAAGACGTTGTTTCCTTCAGGATACGAGGCGTCCACAACCAAGGCGTAGGTTCCAGGTGAAGCGCCAACTGGGATTGCGTATGGCACTCTATACAGTCCTGTGGTTACGTGCTGTAGGAGAGGGGTTAAATCCGCAAAGAAAGAACCATCAAAATACAGGTTGGCACAAACGTGCGCATTTACCCGCTTTCCTCCCTGAGAAACAAGAATGTAAAACTCGGCTATTTCTCCCCTGAAGTGAAGTGAGCCAACATCCATGTCAACTTCCAATGTGGGTTTTCCGGGCGTGACAGGATCTCCGGCGTAACTCAACAAGGTCAAGCCTCCGAACTGAACAACCAGCACCGCAAATAGGAACAGGCATAAAGCGATGCGTACCCTCTTCAGCATTACCACTAAGTTTCGCCTCCTTTCTCCGTGACATTTTCAACGTAGTACTTGTATCAATTTAAACCATGCTTCGAAACCAAGAATATTAGCATTTGCAAACCAACCTACGTAGGGAAAGGAGCCGTGAAGAGTTAGAGACAGGCTAGGACGACGCAAATACACGTGCCAACCTACTACAGCATCCTGAAAACAAGCATCTCTCTCTGCTTTTCTCGGAGGCTTTTTGGTAAGAAGTCCTGGAGAGTAGACAAACAACTTGAACAAGTGGCGTACCGTGGAAAGCCTGCGTGAGTTTTAGAGTCTGAGAATCGTCATCAGTCTCTCCAAAAGCCCCAAGATGCAAGTGAGTAGTCTGTTTAGGAACCCGAGTGATCCAAACATGTTCCGCAGGTTATCCAAATCCGACCTGTTGACTGCCCTCATGATTAGAAGCGAGAGGGTTAAAACAGGCGCAAAAACGACTACACCGACGATTAGGAGTAGCCAGTTGTTAAGACTCAATATGGATATAGCTGCGCAAGCTGCAACGGCTGAAATTCCCGAGCACAGAAGTATCTTGGCTGAAGAAGCCCAATCAACATCCAAATCATAATGCTTCTGTATCCAACGCAGGCTTATTATTAGGCTCGGGATGCCAGCGACGAGCGTCGCAGCTATGAGCCCGAGAATGCCGTAGAGCGGAATCAGTACGAAACCCAAGGGAAAGCCTATGCCAACTGTTAGAACAGTCAGCTTCAAATTGAGTTTGGTGTGACCCTGACTGTTGATGAAGTTACCTGTGGTCAATCCTCCGAATGCGGTATACAAGTAAGATATGCCCAGCAAGGATAGGAACAAAGGCGTGTTTGGATACTTGTCACCGAACAATGCGGACACACCGGGTTGAGAAAGAGCCATTACGAGAGTTGTCACGGGAACCACGAGAAGAGAGGCGTATTTGACCGAAAACTGGTAAACATTTTTTAACGTTTCATGATCTTTTGCGGGGTCAAGTTTAGAGAACGCCGGAAAAAGCACTGTTGTTATCGGGCTTGCAAAGAAAGTGATGAGGACCACGAAACTCTGAGCCACATAGTAGCTGCCGATCAAAGCCTCTGGAACTTTGAAAGCTCCAGTGAGCACAACATAGAACTGAACCATGAAAGTGCCCAAGATTGCGGCAAGCGAAAGCGGCAACCCATACCCTAGCATCATTTTCATTGTTCCGATGATGTTTTCTTCTCTGATCTTCTCACCAGGCAATTTTCTATACAAGGTCCACACCAGCAAAACCCCTGTTATAGCACCGACGAGGCATGCCATAGTGTACCCCAAGATTGCTCCTCCGACGCCTAAACCGATTAGCACAAGCGGAGGAACAATGGCAGTCTTGATCACCGCATGGCAAATCACCACAATGCTGTTGAACTCCATCCTCTCCAGGCCAGTAAAAGCGGCCTGAGCAGCACCAACAAACCCGTTCAACAGAATGGTGAGAGAAGCAATCTGAATTAGATCCGCAATTGGGAAACCATACAAGTCAGCGAAAACGCCAGACATTGAAAAAGAAAAAACTGTCAAGGCTGCTCCAAGGGCAAGTTCGAAAGTCAGACCAGCGACAAATACGCCTCTGATCCGCTCTGCCTTGTTCTCAGCGTTATACTGAGCAGTGTACTTCACCATGGCAGAATTGATGCCCCAATCCCTAAAGGTTCCGATGAGAGTGGCTGCTGCTATAGCAAGAGTATAGTAGCCCATTTCATCCGAAGTCAGCAGATAACCAGCTACGATGATTGTCCCGATGGATGAAATAACAGAGGAAATCACAAGCCCCCACAACATGTGGAAGCTACCCTTGAAAGAGGTCTTGCCCATCTCTCCAGCTTTGGTCATCCAGGTCTTTCCCAACGTTTCTCCTGTTTTTGATTCAGTAGTTGTTAACGAAGGAATGTTTATTGCTTGTGGTCAGAGACAGAGATTTGCAGCCGGCACATAAACGTGAAGCCGAGAAAATGAGCTTAGGTTGCCGCAAAAAGGGGATAGGCGCAGAGTTGGGTCGAGGGCTTTGCTACACCGAAGAGCTGTTTGCTATTTTTTCTTGGTTTGTTCAATTGTCATTTTTGAAAGCCAGTGGTCAGAGACTTTTTCGTTGGCCTCTGTCAAGACCTCCAAGATTTCTGGTAGGTCAGAGTCTTCAATTTCGAAAATCACATCTGGAAGACCAGTGTGTAGCCTGCGCCAGAGAGCAATTCTCACCGTCTTGTAGTTTATGTATTTGACTTCAAGCTGCCCATGGATTGAGGCAGAGTTTTTTCCAATTAGGCTGCTTGCGAGTGAAATCTCTGATTTGTTAGTTGTTTGTTTTTGCATGAGGTTACCTCTAGCGCTACATAGTATATTGTGTATTAGGATTTAATATTTTTTTCTGTTTGACGCATCTAAGGAGCAACCGACAGTGGCAGTGAACCGCTCAATCAATCAAGAGAGTGGGTAAGACCGAATCAACGCAAACACGAAGGGAGAAATTGTTGCGCCTCAGGCTACGGCACATTCAGGTTGGTTGATGTTTCGCCGTTACCCACCGAAGTCTCCCAGCAAACAGTTAAGCGGTACTCCAGATTCACGTGTAGTAATATTTAATATTCGCTTGCTCGCCATGAAAATACAAAAGTCATTCTCACACAGATACAGAAACCCGAGAAAACCGAGTCCACAACCAAAAGAGTTGCCCTCAAAATGAGTGAAGAAAAGATTGAGAGCACCCTGAAAGGAAACACTCTCCGCGTCTACTGGTACCTCCTAAGCAAAAACGACGAGTCAGTAGGTGCAAGAGAAACACAAAGAATGCTAAAGTTTTCAAGCCCAGCCTTAGCCGTCTACCATCTTGACAAGTTGGCAGAATTGGGCTTGGCAGACAAGACCAACGGTGAATATCGAATAGTCAGAAGCGTTAGCGTGGGCGTCTTGAAACAATTTGTCCGGTTTGGGGCGCTCATGGTTCCCAGGCATTTCTTCTATGCAACAATGTTCACATCGCTTCTGGTTTTCTACTTCACGCAAATCAAGCGCTTTGAATTCTTGAGTGCCTTCGGGTTGGTAGTAGCTTTTCTTGCAGTTGTAGTGATGTGGTACGAAACATATAGGAACTGGAAACAAAAACCCTAACGCCTTGAAGAGGGCAGGGTGCTCGGATGCCCTTCATTGAGTCTGGGGCATTCGAGACAATAGAGGTCGTTTCTGCGTATACTCGTATCCACATTCGCAGCGGAAGCCCACTATCTCTGTTCTTCCTTGTCTTATTGGATTCCACTTGCGGGCTGAACAGAAGTTGTTTTGCTTGTGCATTGCCCATATCATTTCTGCGTCATTTTTGCTGAGGGGGGTGTTGCGTTTTGCGACTGTCAAGCAGACTGAGCATAGGGCGAGACTTGAACATGCTGTCAACAGGACCATTTCAATCATTTCTTTTCCTTCCAAGTTCTCTTTTTCTGTTTCTGTCTTTTGCCTCAATCTGGGTATTGGTCAACTATTGCTTTCACAACTGGTCTCAGATTGAGGCTGCGGCTTATTCCTATGGTATCGAGACCTTCAGGCTGCAAATCTATGAGAACCGTGACTTGACCGCCGGCTTCCATGCTGAGGTGAGGTTTCAGAATAACCTTTATCACACCGCTTGGCACAGTGAGGGTTTCTTCGCGCTGGTCTCGGTATACTGCCAGGGCATCTTGAACATTCATTTTTATCATTACGTAGTTTCCAGCAGGAATCGGGGTTTCAGACAGAGTCAAGGAAACATCCTGGAGCGCCAGCAGATCGAAACGATCTATCTTGAGGGTCAGGTCTGTCCAGGTTTCGTCTTCGCCCTTTATGCGAAGCGAGGTTACTGTCAGCCAGAGGCTTTCAAGATCGACCGGTTTGTCCATCACTTGAATTGTCAGAACACCTCTGCCAGAAACATGGATGACGTTGCCTGCGAATACGAATCCAACGATTATTAATGCTGCCACTAGAACGCCTGCAACTCCAAACAACCCTACGTGTTTTTTTTCGCTTGCCATCCGTTTTCACTCATAAGTGCCTATGGCACCGTTCGATATAATCCAGCACTTTTGAACAGCATGGTTCAAGAATTTGAACAGGGCGTTCAAGAACATGAACGCTCCGTGTTCCAAGCGTGGAAGGATTTTGCGGGGATTAGTGTGATGCCGAAGGTTTCGTGTCTGAAGGACAGGTTTGCTGGAGCGGATTTTGCAGTGGTTTTACTCTTCGACACAAAAGGCTTCAAGTCAGCGAGTGAGAAACGGGAGTAGCCAGAAACGCTGATGCTGTATCGGTTTGATCTCATGTTTTATATTGCACTTACTGCCACACTGTCACCAAGTGAGTGGAACTGAAGTGAGTTGCTATTATGAATTGATGAAGGCGAAAGCGAAATACTTTCTTGTGGTAGCAGCGGGTTTTTTTGCATACCATCTCCTTCTCTTGATAAATTCTTTTTCAGCCATTCACAGGATATACTTACGGGTGTTTTCTGGCAGTTCTGCGAATAACCCGTTCTGGCCGCTGGCCTGGTTTTTCTCAGAATTCGTGGGTGAGATAGGCTTGATCGTGCGGTTTGGAGGCGCTTGCTTCCTTGCCGCCTTTCTTGTGTTGCTTCTTGCCAAGAGGCGATTTCTGCGTTCATTCCTTGCCAAGGCGGTGTTGCTTGAGGGAGCCTACTACCTGTTTATTCTGCCCTTCATAATTTACCTGTTCATGAGACCGTATCCATCTGCCACAGCCCAGATGGTTGGCATGGAGGCAGGGTTGTCTTATGCCCTCCAACTTGTCTTGGTGTCCCCATGGTGCTTTCTTCTCTACAAGAAACTGTCTAAACAAGACTTTGAGGTGCCCAAGGTGTTGAAGTGGGGCGCCGTTGTAGCTGTGGGTTTCACGTTTGCGTTGTGGGTGAAGCATTTTCTGATGAACTTGTATGCACTGCCGATTGATCTGAATAATAATGTGTTATTGGTTGGGTTTTTGAACTCATCATTGACTCTTCTCGTCGCGGCTTGCCTTCTATTCGTTGCTCTCTTGCCTCTCATCAGAAGGAAGGGGACTGGTTTTAATGCCACAGTTGCAGGTTCAGGTTTGGTACTGATTGGTGTATACTTTCTTGTCTACGTTTGGGTTGCGACTCTAAACCAGGGCTACATGAGCTTCTTGGGGCTGACCGAGATCTGGGCAGTATCCATGCCAATAGCTGGGGTGGGTCTCATTCTGAAAGAAAAGCGACCGGCCCTGAATGTTTAGTGTGTTCAAACGAGTTTTACTTGATTGCGCATGGAGACAATTCTATCTCGCCCAAGCTCAATGGCCAAGAACGTTGTTCTTAGGAGTATTTACCCATTATTATATAGCCCGCTGCTATGCCCGCCAAAAGAACTGTTATTGCTACGAGTATGAAAAGCAGACTGGGGATTCCAAAGTAATAGTGCTCCACCTCAAAGTTCAACGTTACGAGTGCTGGGCTTGAAGAGTTACTGTTGTCAAAATTCATGGTGAAAGGTCCCGAGACCTCGGGAGTAAAGAATATTTCTAGGGTGTTCACTTCTCCGTAGTCTGTCATTGTTCCGTTGGCAAACAAAACCCAGAAGTGCAATGTATTGGGAGTTCCGCCTATTGTTAAGAATTTAATCGAAACTCTGTCTCCTGCGGCTATGTCTATTGTTCGGATCAAGGTTTTTCCAGCTTGCAGGTTCAGGCTTTCGGTTGTTGCCTGTGCAGTTCCCGCTTGAGCAATTAGCAGGAATAGAACAGACAGCACATAGAGAAGGGGTTTCAAGGGTTTCATAACGTGTCTTGAGATATTTGATACTGATAATGCTTTCGGACATGTTGTCTAACAGAAATACCGAAAGAACGCCTGCTGTTCAGACGGCGGCAGCAGCCTAACGAGTTGCCATCATGAACGAGCATGCCGCTCCCTCAAAAGCCTGTCACAAAAATTGGCATCTTAGAAACGGAAAAGAAGGAAAAATTGCGATTGGAACGAGTGAATTATTGAACCGCTTCGACCCTCTCTATTTCTGGAACGCGCGCCTTGACAAGCTTCTCCACACCTTGCTTCAAGGTTAGCGCAGACATTGGACACCCCGCGCATGCTCCTCGCAATCGGACTTTCACCGTCTTCTTGTCAACCGCAACCAGATCTATGTCTCCGCCGTCGGCTTGTATTCTTGGCTTTATTTCCTCGAGGGCGTCCCTAACCCTTTTTTCGAGTGATTCGGTCATTTCAATTCTTCCTTTTTTCGGTGATTTACAACAGACGAGTAGTATAAAACAGTTGCCTTTGCAATCCTCGAGATGGAACTGGCTGAATTTGAACAGAGCAAGGCAAATTCCGCGGATCTATTTTTATTCCCATTTTCTAAGAAATTCTCGGGCTTGCCTACTCAGCGATGCACGAGAGCTGCCAACCTGTCTTTTGACAAATGAAAGAACTTCGTCCTTGGCTTCGACTTTGTCAAAGAATAAATCAAAAGATCGAATGGCATGTTCCATAATGACTCGTCTGCACTCCTCTGTCAAGTGAGACGTCAGGGGTAACCCTTCAACCTTGAGGAGTTGGTTTGTAATTTGCTGGGTGAGGTGAGGTTTCGCCAAGGCGATTTTGCCAGAGTTGGCTACAAGGTTAGCCACAGTGACCATATGATCATCGTGTAGAAAACCGTTGTATTTAGAAAGAATCGCGTCAAACTTTCTGTCTTTGTCAACCGCGGCAAGGTTGGCGATCGTGGCCATTGCATTCCAGGTTAGGATTCTATGTTTGCTGCCCAGTAACTCGACAAACTTGTCGAAGTGTGGATAGAGCTTCTCCGGGTATTTGGCGCTCAATTCCATCAGCACCTTGCCGCAACCATATCGCACTGATGCTGTCGGCGAAGCCGTGCCCTGCAGCACTTCCTCCAGTAGGCTGAAGTCTTGTTCGACTTTCGTCAAGAGATCTTCTTTTGTGAGGATTTTGCTCGCGATTTCTTCCAGCAATTCCGCTGTCAAACCAGGCTCACATTTCCATGGTGATTTCGCTATTGCTGTTTTAGCCTTAAAGAGTTTTTGACGTTTCTAGAGCCACTACTACCCCGCGACGTAGGGTTAAGGATGGGCAAATGTCCATGGAGGGCGTGAAACTTGGTTTTGACAGGTGTGCTTTTCCCAATTTCAAACGTGGATTTAGGATTTGTCTGAACAAAAAAAGGGAGAAAGTATTATGGCGTCTGAGTTGGCTATGCTCGTTTCCTCAGGATCAAAGCAAGAACCGCGCCAACTACGACGACTGCGATAATGATTGCAATGCCCAAGCCGATAACATATGTATCAGTCATTGATGGCGGCTCTGGTTCTGGCTCTGCAGGTGCTGGAGGTGCAGGGTCAACCGCAAAAGAGGTTGTGGCATGTGAGCCATAGTACGAGGCAGAGCCGTCAAACGAAGCGTAGACTACGTATTTGCCCTCTATGTCTGGGACCCATTGGAAGCTGTAGTAGCCGTCCGCGTCAGCCGTGGTTTTGCCGATTTCTCTGTAGTTGTTGTTTGAGTCTAGCACGCATATGGTGACTTGAACCCCTTTGACGTCTTTTGGTCGTTGGAACTGGGCGTAGACGTGTTTCATCCATTCGCCTTGGCTCTCGTCAGACACTGCGGGGACACCGTTCGGGAAGCGCAATGCAATGCCTGTCTGCTTTGTGCCTGGAGATACATCGGTGACAAAGCCTTCAATGATCACGCTGCTGCCGAAAACGCTTGTCTTCGGACCTGCAGAAATTGTCATGGCGCTCGGTCCCTTGCCTATTGCGTATATCTGCTGGTCATAGCTGTTGTACATCGCAATGACGCTGTCACCCATGATTGGGGCACCGCCCCAGTCAGTCTTCCGGAACAAACCGTCAACCCGCCATATTTCCTCTCCAGTTGTGGCGTTGAGACAGATGGTTGGTGCACCGCGGAACAGCGGATTCACAGGGGAGTGCTCACTGTGGAAGAAGTAGATTTTTCCACCTTGCACAAAGAGGATGTCTTCAGACCAGTAGTTGCCCCAAAGGAAATCAGAGTAGCGGTCTGTTGCGTTGTAGATCCAGAGGAGGTTGCCATTTGTAATGTCCCAACAGTGAATTTGTCCTGCTTGACCAACGGAGTACATCTTTCCATATGCGATGCGGCGACCAATGCTGTACGTATCTAGGTATGGGTGAGGCTGCGAAGCCTTCCATAGGAAGTTTCCTGTGTTAAGGTCAAAGGCATAGTGTGTCAGTTCTTCTTTGGTCCATATCAGTCCAATGTTGGCGTCCATGTCAGTTAGGGTCCAACTGCTGCCGTATGTGGCAAAGGTAACGTTGTTTTCAGCCCAGCTGCTAGGCGGGATCCATGTTTTGTTGTAGAGCAGTTGTCCTTCTTGCCCTGGTTTCAAGCTGAAGGCCCAAGTGATGACTTGCGTAGAGGTTGCTGTACCGCCTACGACCTTGTCTCCAAACTTGACAGCGCGGACGCTGCCAGGCAAGCCCGTTGGGAAGGTGAAGTTAATTGTCCAGGCTCGGCTCGTTCTCGCTGTTGGCCAACCTGTCGCGTTTGTTGCTGATGCGTTGAGAGTGTACTGGTTGTCGATTGCGCTTCCCCAACTGCCCGCCAATGAGACAAAGGCACTTTGATTCCAGAAGGTCATTCTGCCTGTTGTCAAGCTGATGTTGTATCGGAAGATTACGCCGTTTGGTCCGATTATGTTGGTGCCAGTGGTTACGTTGTTTATTTGGCATTGCTGTTCTCCCGTGAAAGCGTTGAAGCCGTACCATGTAGTGCCGACGATTACCCACAAGTATTCAAAGACACCGTGATAGTTGTACGAAGACCAGTAAACTAGTTGACCTGTCGTTATCGTCCGGTTGTCTAGAAGGGTTCTGGCCCATAGCTCTTGACCCGTGCGTAGATCCACGCAGTGAGTCACTGTTGGACGTTCGTAAGGACCGTCAGCGTAGTATAGTTTTCCAGCTAGAATCAGCCTGTTTGACCATTTTCCCTCGTATGCGTCGCCATGTTCAAAAGAGTGGTCTCCTAGGTCTCCGCCGACAAGTCCTCCAATGGTGTAGGGTCTTGTCCAAAGCACGTGAGGACTCTCCGGGGCTTCATTGTACTCGTTGTCCATCCAGGAACTTCCCGCAATCTGCGACCATTCTCTGAGCTGGGCGTTTATGGGGCGAGTCCAATATTCACTTGGAAGTGGCGAAGCAGGATAGTAGGGTATAGGCGTTTCTTGGACGATGAGCGTCAGCTTTGGGCTGTAGCTTGCAAGCATGGTTGTGTTTGCTGGTATGCCTCCAGCTGTGCTGGGCATGCGTTGTTCAGGGAAATACGACTGCAAATAGTATGTTCCAGCTATCGAAGGTATATAGACTGTGCCTGTGGCACCGGTAGAATCGGTCTTGATGTCAGTTATTTTGTCCACTTTTCCATCAGGTCTTTCAATAGTTACGCTCAAGCCCCACCAGCCTAGCGCCGCTGTCGCAAGCTGTTGCTGTATTCCCACGTGGAGTAGCACTTCTTGACCAACGCCCACCGGGTTAGGCAGTGCGCCAATGAACGCTTGTGTCTTGAACTTTCCAGTACTCACGTAGGGAACGTCTAATTGTGCGTTTGTCACGGGAAAAGCAATCGTTGAAATAGCAAAGATTGACAATAAAAGTATAGCAATCGCTGAGGTTGTCTTGTTTTTTCTCATTCTTTCTCGTTCTCCTTTCTCATAGCACACTACTAGGTGTGCGTTACTCAGTATCATGCGTTTTTGATATAAGCCTTTAGCAAAAATGGGGCAGGCTTCTTTCCAGAGGGGCGGAAAACCAGCGTAGCAAGAAACCCGAGTTGAAAAGGTCATGGCACATTCGCCTCTCTGCCATGAGGTCCTTCTTTGAACGGCGTCTATTCGTAATGCTCTGGGGAGTTGTTGTGGCTGTTGTTTGTGTGTTCTCCTGGCTTGGGGGGACCGACATCCTTATATGAATTAGTTTTCATATGAAGTGTGATTCATGTAATGCTGGAGAATGCCAGAAAATAATGGTGAAGTCGATGAAAAAAAGATCCGGGAAAATGTGCCACCGATTCTTCAACAACCTAGCCAACCCCACCAGACTGGCGGTTCTGAGGCTGCTTATGGATGGACCCATGAGCGTGAACGAGTTGGCAGCTTCACTGGGAGAGGAGCAGAGCATGGTTTCCCACAACTTGAAGCCGTTGCTGAAGTGCAGTTTCGTGTATATCGAGAAGCAAGGAAAGAAGCATTTGTACTCGGCGAACCAGGAAACTCTGGGGACTCTTTTTGAGGCGATCGAGAATCATGCAGAGAAGCATTGTCCGACTGGTGGAAGATGCCTGCAAGGAGAGGATTGAGGATGGTTGCGAGGAAAATCGTGAAGATCGATGAAACACTTTGCAATGGTTGCGGCAATTGCATTCCGAAATGTGCTGAAGGAGCACTCCAGATAGTAGATGGGAAAGCCAAAATCGTCAGCGATGCGTATTGTGACGGCCTAGGGGCGTGCTTGGGGCATTGCCCACAAGAAGCTATAACGATTATTGAGAGGGAGGCTGAGGATTTCAGTGAGGAGGCGGTGAAAAAGCATAAGAGCGAAGTCAAGCCTATGCCAAAAGATCGGCAGGTTTTGCTTCAGTGGCCGGTGAAGATGAATCTTGTGCCGGTGCACGCGGCTTTCTATGATAACGCGGACCTGTTGATTGCGGCTGATTGTGCTGCGGTTGCTTCCTCGAGTTTTCGCAGTTCCTTAATGCCCGGAAAGAGGACGGTGATTGGGTGCCCCAAGTTTGACGATGCCGGTTCGTATGCGCAGAAGCTTGGAGAGATTTTCAGACGAAACAATATTGCGACAATAACGATTGCTCATATGGAAGTGCCATGTTGTTCAGGGCTTGTGTGGGCTGTGAGCAGGGCGTTGGAAGCTTCTGGCAAGAAAATCCCTGTTATGAGATATGAAGTTGCTGTGGAAGGCGAGATAAGCGAGCTGCAAGGTTGACTACGCAGAGAACGTGATAACCAGTCTGTCATGTGAGAGTATTCTATGGCGGCAGCGGCATGCGTGCAGTGCCATGTTTCCAGCGGTGTTGTCGATGTCCTGAGCGGTGATTGTGCTGGTGCTGGTGCGGGTTGCTTTCTAGCTTTGGAAGATGTGGCAGGGCAATGGCTGCGTGGGCTGGTGTGACTGCACCGAGGAACATGAAGGCTGTGTTGAAGCGTTGGGTTTTGGATGAGTGGGGGTTGCTCAGGTCCTATTGGGCAACCTTGGGTGTAGTTGCGGGATTGACGTGTGATCTATCTCCTGAAGCAATGATCTTCATGCTGACGCATGGAGGAGTATAGTGTTTCTTCAGGCTCAAGGCGTGGGGAAGACGCGTGGAAGGAGAGCTGTCTAATCATAAGTTTTTGAGAGCGTTGGGAAAGAGTCTCCCTAAGCTGGGAAAGCGACAGGCAGTTTGCATGGATCTTCCAGAAAGGTGCAAAGCGGAAAAGGGTCTCAAGAGAGAGGACGTCGATAGAGTATGCTTGGTGATTCGAGAGCTGGCTCAATACCGCTGACCGCCTGTCTTGAGCGCAGAATCTCTTCAGCAGTTCATCCGAATCCTCTCCGGTGCCAGCGGTAAATCTATTTTAGGCTTGAGCTGCAAAATGCATGGCATGGATGCCTTTTCGAAGCCGAGAGTCAAGATCTGTTGCATAGCCAATGTGGAAGAAGCATGGCTTGCGATTAGGCATGGAGCGTCTGCAGTGGGGTTGGTTTCAGCCATGCCCAGTGGGCCAGGTCCGATTCCTGAAACGCTCATCGCTGAGATCGCTGGCGCGATTCCGCCTGGTGTGGTTTCTTTCCTATTGACTTCAAGGCAGAGCGCTTCTGAGATTGTCAGTCAGCACCGGCGGTGCAGGACGGGTGTTATCCAGCTTTGCGATCGATTGGACATTGGCGACTACGGTGAGCTCAGGGAAGCTTTGCCATGCATTGGGCTCGTACAGGTCATTCATGTTACTGGGGAAGAAGCTGTTGATGAATCCTGTGCGGTTGCGCCATATGTGGATGGGTTGTTGCTGGATTCTGGAAAGCCATCTTTGAGGGTTAAAGAACTTGGTGGGACGGGGCGCACGCACGATTGGAGCATTAGCAGAAGAATAAGAGAAGAGGCGAAAGTGCCTGTTTTTCTGGCTGGGGGATTGTCCGCAAGCAATGTTGCTGAGGGGTTGAGGCGGGTTCAGCCTTTCGGTGTAGACGTGTGTAATGGTGTGAGGACCGGGGGAAGGCTGGATGAGGGGAAGCTTGCGGCGTTCTTCAGGGCGATCTTGTCTTATGGTAGATCAGTGGATAGCTGAGCTTTCCAATGGTGCCTTTTCAAACACGGTGACTTGTAGTTTTTCGGATTTGGTTTTTCGGGCAGGTTTTTTTCTGCTTCGGGCGCTTGCTGCGAGATCCTGAGCGGATAAGTTGGGGAGAATGCACATGGTTCTTCCTCGTGGCTCTTGTTCTATTAGGTTTTGTGAATTTTGGATTCAGGCGCTCGATCGCCGTGGGGTTCTGATGCGAGTGAACAGGCATTCTTTGTCAGGAGGCTGTATCTCTATAACTACCGCGGCGGATTAGAAAAAAAGCTTCTGCTTCATTTTCCGTTGGTTCAGATGGTGGGATAGGTTCTTCGGAAAAAAGGGAAGGGGATGGTTGCCCCTACGGAATGGGTTGGTCTTCGTCCGTAAGTGCGATCGGTGGAAACACTACGTATCTGCCCGTTGAGGATGGCAGGCCGAATAGGTGTTGTGCTTTCCATGCTCCATCTAGATATTTTCCCCAGAAGAATGTGCCGTCGTATAACCCTGCGAAGATGCCTCTTTCGTAGATTCCCCAGCATCGTTTGCCTAGATTGTCAGTGCCTGTGAAATGGCCGTTTCCATAGATTCCCCACATTATGTGGCAGCCATCTCTTGTATACATGAGGTATCTGGTTCTTACTGGGTGGATTTTGATCTCGGCTACTTCGAGTGTTTTTGGCACCCTTGCTTTCAGTTCTTCTTCACAAACGACTGGGTCTGCAGGAATTGCCATTCCGTCATTCGTGGTTGGGGGATCGGTGGATATTGTGGGAGCGATTGGCTTGGTTGGCGATAGGTTGTTTGAGATTAAGGTTGCGCCCATCACGAGGTTTGTCGCCAGGATCCCCAGCATTAGGACGGCGGTTGATATTGCGAGTGTTTTGTATCTTTTTTTCATGTTTGTCCCTGTGTAACAGGGAGGCGGGGTTTTACTTTAGGGAATCCGTGAAAGAATGTGGAAGGGCTCTTCCAAATGATGGAAAAACTTGCGTGGGGTTTTAGGCGTGTGCGGTTTGTGGGTTTTTGTTTGGCGTGGTTCTCTTCATGTATTTTTTTCTTACTGCGATCAGGTTTTGGCTTCTTGATTTTCTGACGTCTATGATTTCCATTTTTTGGAGTCTTTTTACTAGGCGCCAAGTTGTGGTTCGGGGGAGGTTTGTTTTTGCGTAGAGTTCTGCTTCGAATGCAGCGCCGTTTTTTTCTGCGAGGTATTTGATCACTTGGATTTCTTCTGGTCTGAGGTCGGTTTCTCTTTCGAATAGTTTCTGTGTGTCTACTTCGCCTTTTGCTTCTTTTGGCTCTGTGGGCTGGGTTGGTTTCTTGCGTTTCATGAACCATAGTGCAAACGCTGTGATTGGGACTGTTAGCGAAAACAGTGCGATGAGTGGCCATGTGTTGATGGTTGGGTCTTCTTGGTAAATGTGTTCGACTATGTATGTGATTTCTGTTGTTCCTGGCGGCATTGTTATTGTTACTTGGTTGTTTGAGCTTTCTATCAGTTCCGGAATTGTGTTGAGGCTTATGATTGAGGTTTTTTCGGGCAGTATTATTGTGATGTTTGTGGTTGATTCTGTTTTCACTGTCCAGTATCTTCCGGTTTTTGAGGTTAGGTCTTGGGTTATGTAGGATATTTTGAGTTGGTTGGCGCCTATGCTGTAGATTGTGGTTGTGTTTCCTTGTTGTAAGTAGTCCAAGGGGAGGTTTTGTTCGTCGAGGATGAGAAGTTGATCTTGTTTTTGGCCGAGCAGTGTTATGTTTTGTGAGGGGTATGTTTGGTTTAGGTGGAGTTTGTGGTTGACTAAGACGTAGCCGTCGAGGTATACGGTGAGTGTTAGGGATTCTGAGAAGACTGGGTTGTTTTGGGCAGATGTTGGTGGGGGTTGGAGGGCTGCAAACAGCATGAGGAGAGTTCCCAGAATTGTGTGTGCTGTTTTGCCCATCTTTGTCACTTTTACTGGTTGATGCATTACTGCATTTTTCCGAAGTGTCTTTAACGTTTTTCGGCGCGGGCGAGTCAACATGGGTTTATTTGCTTTCTCTGGGTTTCTATGGAGATTTGGTTGTGGCTGTTGGGTTGAGGTCTACGGTGGAGCTTGGGGAAGTCGAGTTTGAGGGCATTGTGGGTTTCAGGTAGCTGACTGCTTGGAGTTCGCTAGTTTTTGATTCTGCGAGTACTGCCAAAGCCTGGTTAATCTGTTGGTTGGCGAGGTAGTCTCTGGCGGTGCACAGCTCGATTTGGGCTCGGCTGACGGCCAGTAGGGCGGCTGTGTTCCGTTGTTGAACTGCGTTGTCTTCTATTGTGGATAAGCGTATTTCGGTTTGTGTTATGTAGGTTGCGAGTCTTTGGGTTTTAAGGTTCGATGCGAGACTGTTTGCATAGCTGACTAGGTTGTCGATGATTGTTTTTGCTTGGGCGAGGTTTCTCTCGGCTGATGCTAAGTTTTTCTGGTCGAGGTAATTTGTGGCTTTTTTAACTAGTTCCTTTGCGTTTTCGATCTGGGGGTCAATGGTGGATGTGTTGTATCCTGCCGTCGGGGCTGCGTTGGCTAGATTGGTTAGTTGTTGTAGCTGTTCTTCGAGTCTGCTGATGGCGCTTCTTATCCTGTTGGCTCTTTCTGTGTTGGTTTCTATGGGTGTTGGTTGCTCGTCAGTTGTTGAGTGCGCGGTTCTTAGGGTTTCTTTGAGTTTTTGGAGGGCTTGGAGTGTTTTGCCGCTTGCCTCTTGATAGTTGCCTGTTTGCAGGAGGTTTTCTGCTTCGTTTGCGAGGGTTATGGCTTGCTGGTGGTTGTTCAGGCTTGTTTGTGGTATGGTGACGCCTTTGGTTTTGAGGTTGTCGAGGATTTCGGTGACCGTGGCGTTTGCTTTTTGAAGGAGGGAGAATAGGGTTTCAGTCTTGCTTTTTGTGTCTGTTGCCGCGGAGAGTGGTGCTGCTGTGGTTAGTGCTAGACCTGAAACAACCATGAGTATCAGTATTTTGACTGCAAGTTCCGTGCGCTTGGGCTTGGTGGGCGTGGCCATTCGTCTAACCTGTAGTAAAATGGGGGCTGGGCGTATATGAGGAAAATCGTGGAAAGGAGTGAAAAAGGTGTGAGTGTCGTCTAAGCAACCACGCAATTCCGGGTTCTGTTATGGAAATCGTGTCTTGTGCTTGTGTTGGCGTTCGTGGTTGCGCAGCGTTTTGCTCAGAATGATTGGTTCTCAACTTTGGAAGAAAAGATGAAGGCAGATTGTTTTTATCTGCGGGGGTTTTTGGTTCTGGCTTGGTGGCGGTTTTTCTCTGGGAAATGGTTTCAGAAATGGGAGGGGGGAATTTGTATTGTGTGTGTTTGTTGTTGTGCGGGTTTTTGCGGTGCGGCTGGTTTTTGTTTTTTGTGTTTTAGTCTGTGCTTCTTTGTTGGGTTGTGTTTTGGGGTTTTTTGGTTGTGGGTTGTGTTTTGTTTCTTCACTTGGTTTACGGTTGCATCGGGATTACTGTTAGTGTTGGTTCTGGGGTCATGTCTGTTGTTGCGTATACTGCTAGTGCTATGGACCAGAAGACGTCGTCGTGTGTGCCGTATGGGTGGGAGAAGGCGAGTGTGCCGTCTTTTTGTAGTTTGTAGCGTTCTCTGTTGAGTTCGGTGCATATGTCGCTTCTGTAGGGGCGTTCCCAGTTTAGGAGTGGGTAGTAGAGTTTGTGGTTTGCCATGCGTTGTTTCAGGAGGCTTGCCATTTCGTTTTTGCGTGGGGTTGTGAATGTGACGCCTTCGGCGTTTTCTATGTCTGCGTTTTGCATGTCTGCGATCATGCTGGGTCCTTCGCGGGTTATGTCTACGCGTATTTTTCGGAATCCGTTCCAGCGGTCTTGTATGGTTTTTGTGTAGCCTAGGACGTTTGAGTATAGTGTTGGTTGGGGGAAGATTTTGAGGTGGCGTAGTAGTAGTTTGTCTTCGTTGCGTTCTATTACGGTGAGGACTGTGTAGTCTCGTGTTTGGGCTAGGTCTAGTCCGGCGTAGAAGTCGCCTTCTTGGGTTTCTTCTGGGTCGTGTTGTTGCAGGTCTTCTCCGCAGTTTTTTGTTGTGCCGATGCATTGGGCGATTAGGCTTTGGGTGAGCCACACGTCTTCGTCTTCTGCCCATTCGGCTTCCATCTCGCGGCGCCATCTGGATGGGTCTTCGCCCATTTGGGTTTTGATTTTTTGGATTATGCCGTGTTTTAGGGGTCCTTCTGGTTCTAGTGCTTTGTTGATGGGTACGTGGGAGGTTTTGAAGTCTCTGAAGTCTTTGTGGTTGAAGATTTTGTAGAATATGCTGTCTGTGTGCCAAGGTGTGCTGCTGCAGACGAATTTTCCGTTTGTGGCTCCTAGCGTGAAGAGGATGGCATCGTAGAGCTCTTGGTCGTTGGGTACGAAGTTTAGTTCGTCTGCGTATACGATGTGGAATGTTGGACCTCTGATGGTTTCTGGATTGTTTGGGAAGGCTTCGATTGTGCTGCCGTTGGTGAAGTGGATCCTGGTTCTTTGGGGTTTGAGGGTTGTGTTTGGTGGTAGTTTGTGTGTGAATTGTGTTATGCATGTTAGGATGCGTTTTGTTTGGCGCCATGATGGACCTACGATGGCGATGTGGTTGTTTGGGTGTGTGATGGCGTGCCAGAGTAGGAGGGCGGATATGATGAAGCTTTTTCCGCTTTGTCGACACCATCTGGCGGCTGTGAACTGGTTTTCTGTGAATAGGAGGATGAATTGTTCTTGGTAGGTGTAGGGTGCGAATTGCAGGATTTGTTTGAAGAATTCTGTTGGGTTGGCGCTTGTGGCTTGTATTTTTTTGGTTTGGGCGATTTGGATTAGTTGGTCATTGAGCTGGATGGTGCCCCATTTTGTTTTGATCTGGTCAAGGCGTAGTGCTCTTGGTTTTACCTTGAAGCGTCTGCGCATGTTTTTCCTCCATTGTGTTTAGTTTGGCTTCGATTTCTCGGTAGTCTATGTAGTCGGCGAGGATTTCCTTGTAGGTTTTGGATAAGTTTGACACGAGTTGTAGTCTCTGGATTTCTTCTTTGGTTAGTTTTCGGGTGTTGGCTTGTTCTAGGGCGGCTGCGAGTATTTTCAGGACTTCTTCGACGCTTGGGAGTTCTTTGGGTAGTGGTATCGAGCTTTCTACGGTGTTTTTCGGGTGGGTTAATCCTAGGCGTTTTGTTTTTACTAGTATGGCGGCGGGTTTTCTCCCAAGTCTTTCAGCCATGACGTGTATGGGGGCTTTGGCTTCGATTAGTGCTTTGAGTTCTGTTTCTTCTTGGGTTGTCCAGGGTTTGCCTTTGACCGTTTTTTCGCCTCCTGTTTGCTTTGGGGTTTTGGCTTTGCTTGTTTGTGCTTGAGTGGGGTTGCATGTTTCTTTTGTTGGCGTGTATGGTGTGGGATGTGTTATTAAGGTGATGTTGAAGCGACTATTTTGTTCTGGGGAGAGGTCACGCAAAGTGAAAACCGGTTTGTGGAGGGCGTGGAGGCTGAAGCGGGTGGACTGTTTTTCTGCAGAGGTTTGTTTTCTGGCTGTGATATGCTGCTGGCGAATTTGGGATGATTGTGAACGCTTGTCGAGGGAGTTTTTGCAGGGTTCGTTCTGGACGTTTTAAGCAAAGGCTAAAGGGGTCTTGCTGAAGAGGGTTTCTGGAGCCTCGGACCTCTTCGTTGTTCACCTCAATGAAGGGGTACGAGACTCACTCATTTACGTGTTTTGAGAACACGCATGCTGGCTGGAACAAAATTGCAGAGTAACCAAGAAAAGAGGGGTTTATATTCTGAGACAAGCATATCGAAATCCCGGGAGACAAACGGTTGAACATACTCATCTTTTTCGCAATCTGGGCAATTGTCTGGTACATTCCGGTACCTCCGGCGAAATTCAGGCTCACTTCGTTTCGCCGCTTGTGCACGCTCGGACTCGGGCTATTCCTTTTCGGCATCAACACGCTTGCCAACACGCCGCTGAGCTTGTTCGTGTATTTCCTAGTCTTCTCCAGGTCGCTTGTGGCCATCGCAGAGTTTTTCCTTCCACACACGCCCTTCAGGCTTGATCAGATCGAGAAAGGCTTCCAGTCAGGGGAGTTCCACCAACTCCAGATCAACCTCAACAGGAGAAGAAACTTGCTTGCAGTCACGCTGATCGCGATCTTCATTTTCTCAATCGCTGGCATGGCTGTCTTCGCAGAAGTGCAACGAGTGGCAAACGCCGCTTACTTCAACGGATTCATAAAGGAAAGCTCAGGCTTGCCCTTCAGCACGACCATCCCCGACAATATGGTGCGCCTAGTCACGCAGGAACTCGCCATCTCCATCGCCAGACGCCACATGTCCGAGTTCGGAAGCAACACGCAAATCCTCGACTGCCACGTCACAAAATCCCCCGAAGGCAGACTCGTCTGGATCGCAACCATAGGTTCCACAAACATCATCGCAGAAAACTACATCAAAGGATTCGTCATCGTAGACGCCAACAATCCAGCTGCAACCCCCAAGATCATACGATCCGAATTCAACATAGGAAAAGGCCTATGGCTCGACAAGAACATCCCGTTCCGCAACTACATCGCAGACATCTCCAAAAACTACGGCGTAGCCTACCTTACATGGGACCAAGACATAAACAACCCAGCCTACGTCGTGACCCGCTACGAAACAGGATTCGATCTCATCAAAAGATACGCCGCACCCTTAGCCTACGGCGGTGAAGGGCAACCAAAAATCGAACCAAACAACAGAGACGAGATTCCAAAATGGATGACCCAAATATACGACGAAGACTGGCTCGAAAACATGATAAACGAAATGGGAAGATTCCGCAGAGCCAACGCCTTCGACTACTTCGCAGGCGGCTTCCTATGGATCATCGCCCCCAGCAGAGACCGATTCGAAATGACTGAAGACACACGCTACGTCGTAGACCCAGAAACAGACGACCTAGTCGCACTGATATGCGTAAACCCAGTCGAAAATCGAAGAACACTCTCCGCAGTCTTCAAAGCAACACGCGAAGGCATATTCTACCACGACTTCAAAACCGCGAACTATATTTCAGGAATGACCGCAGAAGACCTCGTCGAAGGCAGACTGCCCAAACCAGCCACAGGCAACTACTACGCAGTCATGCCCCTCCTCTACGGCGTCGAAGTCACCCCAAGCAACTTCAGACTCGCATGGTACGTCCCCATCTACTGGTACGAAGACACCTACGAAGGCGACGAAACCATCTACCTAGCAGGCTTCGCCATAGTCGACGCCCAGGACACAAACAAAATAGTCACAACCATAAACCAAGCCGGCATCACAAGCGAACAAATGGTATGCCAAACACGACTGGAATTCACAAGACTCTTCGGCGGAAACGAAACCACCCACACAGAAGTCAAAGCCAACGTGATAAACGCCTACGAATACGTGCAGAACGGAATGACCCACAGAGTCCTCCGCCTAGACAGCACAACGCACCCGTGGATCGAAGGCACACCAGAAAACCTCTCGGCAAACGAATGGAACCAGCTCATGACTGCGCAGCCAGGTCAGGCAATAGTTGCATGGGTGGAAAAGAGAGAAGACAGATGGATCATTACACGCTTCGGCTCATAACCAAAGACAGCACACATTCACGGATTCTTTCTGTTTGTCAGTCTATAAACCAGCCAAACATAGCCGCCAGGAAAGCCTTCCTGTCTGCGCAACTTGAGTCTATGGCTCTCCTTAAGGTTGCCAAAAATGTTGTAGGATCCTGCCCCAACAAAAACAGGATGAACCAGCAGGCTCAGCTCAGAAGCAAAACCCTCCTCAATAAGCAAATTCCCCAATATCCTTCCAGTGTCAGCCAAGATCCTCTTGACCCTGTACAAGGAAGACAGAAGCCCCAGCGCCCCAGCCAAGTCCACGTGATCTTTCCCAACCATGTGGTAAGCATAGTTTCTCTCCTTAAGATGATCCACATACTCCGCCGGCGTTGCCTCTGATATGAGCACGATGACATCTCTGCAAAACTCGAATCTCCGGCAAGTATGCAGCAGCCCCCTCAGCTGCCCCTTCGTGTCAGGTATGACCCAGTACGGCAAGCTTCCACATCTTTCAGGCTTCTCAAAGTCACTTTCCTCCTCAACAGGCACACCATTGCCATAAAGCGCGATACCTGCTTGGACAGTGTTCGAGCCAACTAGATGCGCCTGAGGCTCGTACTCGCCTGCAATGTGATAGTGCAATTTCATGTTAGGTTCGAAATGCGTGAGGGAACCGTCAAGGCTTATCGAATTGTGAATTATGACCTTTGGGAACACGTTACTCCTCCGGCTTTCAGTACTAATAGACCCGCCCAGTTTTATGGTTTATTCAAGAACTAAATGCCTCTTTACACTACCTAGCCAAAACGCAATAGAAGAAGCTTCCATAAGGGTTTAAAAGCCAAACCCTACTACCTTGCAATGCGATGCTGCCTCATGCACAATGACGACAGAGAGCTGCTAGTCAAACTCGCACATTTACAAACGGACGTGCACCTATACTCCAGTATCCTCATAGGTTTCATCGCAATAGCCTTCTCTGTCATCATCGGCTTCCAGCAAGTGTACTTCACCTGGCGGTCCGAGCTGTTCCTCCTGCCAATATTCCTGATGCCCGGAATACTCCTCATCGTCGTCGCTTACCTAGCCAACAAAATTGACCAGAAGAAAAAAGAAATCAAACGACTGAAAAAAGAATACATCTGGTAACGCTCCACCTCAAACTTTTCAACCGAAAAATGAACACAACAAACGGCATTATCAGCAACTCTGCGAGATAGAAGATACTTCTATACCCCTTCTTAAGCCAATAACCACACTGATACATTCAGAAAACAACTAATCGACTTACTACGCACAGGGAAGAAGTCTTTAATAGGATGAAGGCTCTGAATGCGAATGCTTCCAGAAAATTGATTCGACCAAAACAACCAACGAGGTTTCAGTAGAGAGGGGAGAACTCTAGAATTGGCGGGTTTCGTAGAAATAGGTTTATCCATAGCATGCGGACTTGTGCTAATAAGCCTAGTAGGACCCGTCGTTGCTCCCCAGCTGCAGCCAATACTAGGAATCACAATCGATGTCACGCCGCTAGTAACATACTTTTTCGTCTTCGCAACACTCTACAATTCCATCCTCCTTGCAACCATCGCCCTCCAAGACAGAAAGAAGACACACGAGAGCGAAGCACAAGAACACGTCTTCACAGTAATTATCCCCTGCAGAAACGAGGAAACAGTCATAGAACGAACCGTGACTGCTCTGATGAACATGGCATACCCACCAACCAAGTTTGAAATCATAGTGATAAACGATGGGAGCACAGACCAAACCGGCACCGCCATCAACAGAATGCTCGCAAAACATCCAAACCTGAAAGTTCTGGACATAGAACCAGAAGAATCAGGCCGCGGAAAAAGCGCAGCACTAAACAAAGGCTTCACTCATCTCCAGCAGACAAGCAAGTTCAAGGATAACCCAAACTGGATCATAGGGGTTTTCGACGCCGATGGCATACCTGACAAAAACATCTTGAAAAAAACATCTCACCGATTCAACGACCCAAAAATCGGCGCTGTTCAAGTATTAGTACGAATAAGTAACTCGAAATCATCAATTCTCGCAATGCTTCAAGACATTGAATTCGTGACATTTGCAAAAGTCACACAGTCTTCAAGAACAATATTCAGAGGAGCAGTCGCTCTCGGAGGAAACGGACAGTTCGTAAGAGCACAAGCACTCAAGGAAATAGCCATCGCCGAAGGAGAATATTGGCGAAACGAAGCATTGACAGAAGACTTGGATTTGGGCACGCGAATACTGCTAGAAGGCTGGGAAAACGCCTTTCTCTCCTCAACCGCCGTCCACCAGCAAGGCGTCACAAGCCTCGGAGCACTCTACAAACAAAGAACAAGATGGAGCTGGGGCTCACTTCAATGTTTTCTTCACTTCGTGCCCAACCTAGAAATAGCAAGACATAAAATCGGAATCACCAAAAAGCTGGACATGATGTTCTATCTTTCAGCTGCACTCCTCCCTCCAATGATCCTGCTTGTCTGGCTTCTCTCAATACTCGCCCTGACAGGTATCATAGGGGTCTACTCGCCATTCCCAACCTATTTCATAGCAGCAAACTCGATAAGCTTCTTTCCACTCGTGGGATACGGACTCTGGAAACTGAGACACGAATACAAAGTAAGATACATGATACCATTGCTATTCCTAACAACCGCATATTCCTACCATTGGGTAGTATGCACAGTCACAGCAATGATTAGAATTCTAAGAGGGAAGAAGCCACACTGGGTAATAACTCAAAAGCTGGGAAACCCACCAAACATCTGAGAAAAGACAGCGACAATGCTTTGCTCAGTTCTGAAAACCCAAGCAAGCCCCTGTCTTGATCACACATGTGGACTAATAGCCAAAGCAACAAAGATCGCAACAACAGGCGTCAACAGAACAAAGTACCACAACGGAACAACCACCCCAACAATAGTCGCGTACCCAGCAACTGATGCAGTATAATCTGAGCCCCGAATCCATTGATGCGCCAAAGGATCTGAAGCAAGTGGAGCCAGAAATCTGAAAAGGAACCAACCAGCATCTTCAATAACAACACCCAAAAAAACTCCCGCGACACCCAGCGCCAACGTTCTCCGAAGAGCCACAGACGAGCGCACTTTCAGAAGAACCTGACCAAGAAAAGGTTGAAATGCAAGCCAAACCAAAACAGGCAAGAAAAAAACCAAATGATAACCGTAGAAGATTCCTAAAACAGGCTGTACAGCCTCACGATAAGGCAAGGCATCGAACAAAACAAAATTGTACTCCACATAAGCACTCGCAAAAGAAAACAGAACTACAGCCACAACAGTCAACACACTGCTCAACGGAAACCCACGGACACGCCATGCCTCAACCATCAACCAACACCCCACCACTCTTCAACAGAAACTTGCCTCGTCTCACTTTCAGAACAAAAAAAGACGAAAAAACAACAGACGAAACCAACGAAAACAAACCTACCGGAAGATTAACATTCCGTTCTGCCCCCTCAAGGTCAATCACGACGCTGTTGGTAGAAAACGGAAGAACAGGAAGGATCACATAGTTCTCATTGAAGACAGGCCACCCAGCACCATTAACGGATATGCTCTGAATTTGTACTTCCTGGTTGAACACCAACGTTAACCCAGCCCGGTCACACTGTCCCAAGACAATCCTGACCTTACCATCCGACCCCAGATCCACATTCATGCTTGTATAAGCGCTGAGCCTCTCATGCCAGAAACCAGCCAGGCTCGCAGCATTTGTCAACCACACACCCCTCTTCTCCACGGCATGATCCAACAAACGCTCTCCGACTCGCGATGAGGCGTCCTCAAAAAGATGATTAAAGAACAACATGGGCGCAGACATGTTGTAAAGAACATCCATATTAAACATCATTTGCTCCTCCAAACCCGCAGGAAACTCGAGAGGAACATAGCCCAAAGTTTCAGGAATATTTACCAATCCCTCCACCGCCTCATATCGGTCGAAGAAAGGAGTGTTTGAATTCTGTGTAACAAAAGTGAAGCCAAGCGCTCGAAGCGCAGCATAAGTGTCGCCGTTTGCCAAATAGTGAGGAGCCTCAAACCCTTGCAGAGAAAAACCCATGCTTGAAAAAATCTGATCTATCCCCTTGCCAATTCGATCCAGCTGCTCCTCATAACTGAGCCAACTCTGCTTCTCAGAATCAAAAAGCTCCGCAGCCACCCCAGTCTTCTGATCACCTAGCTGGTGAGTATAGCCGTGCTGCACGATAGTTCCACCCTTCAGCAAGACCTCTGAAAGCCAAGCCCTCAACGGACCTGCACTCGCATCTCCCAGCTTAGCGGTCAAATCAATCGAAGGATCCACATACACAGGAATCAAGCTCACCGTCAACGAAGCGCCTCTTGCAGAGTAATAATCAAGATAGTCACCCGCTCGACTCAGCCAGTCAACGCTGTTGTGGAGAGGATCAACATCCTCGATCCGCGCAATGAAAGCTGACTTCAGATTCCTCGGATATGCAGCCAGTCTCACAACAAGACGCTCCGAAAGCACATCCTCCAACGCCAAGTAAAGACGGTATGCCCTCAACCATGGAGCGTTCACATCTGAATACCACCAAGAGGCAACATCATAACCAAAATAGTACGTAAGCCCAAAACCCGCTTGCTTGAACGAAACCTCCGCAACAGCAACACGACGCCCTGAATCGTCCACGAAATAGCCTTGAGCAAAACCCCCAGCCAAAGCAACTGGATATAAGGTCTCGCCAAAGACCCCGGTCGCGACATCACCATAATCGATTGCCCTCACGTCCTGAAAATCAACCGCCAGCAAATCTTCTGGCGCAACGCCGAACAGAGCAGACAAAGAAGCTGGCAATTCGCCACCAACCCAGATCGAGCCCGCGCCATTCCTAACCGCACCCTCAAGAAAAGCAACCAATCCATCATCAGGCTGAAACACACCGATCACAACAATCGCGCTGAAAAGCCTCTTCTCCAGCAAAGACACATTCGCATCCGCAACGACATCGTAGAGCAGACCTTGATGCTCCAACAATCGCCTAATCTGCAACACGGAAACAACATCGGAAGAGAAACCGAAGACAATCGCCACCCGACCAGCCTCAAACTTAGATTGAAGAACACCAGTCTGAGCCTCGGTTTCAAGAAAACCCAGACTGCAACTCGTAATCGCAAGGGTCACCAACAACGCACCAAGCAGCTGTGCCTTCAAATCGTTTTCCTTCGGAAAGATACTAAGAACTACGGTCTTGTGGTTTAAGAAGAATACTCTGCCAAGGGAAGAAGAACCCTTTAGGAATTGAAAACAGGTTCCACAAAATAGGTACGCCTGTTGATTCCAACAACTTTTGCAAAGGCACTAATCGTTTGGCTGGCATCCCTCCAAACCTCATTCTTTTGGAGTTCCTCAGAGGTTCTGGTAACGAGGGATTTGAGAAAGAAAACAGCAAAACCTCTGCTGCCGCAATCATGCGAGTTGTGTGAGCACCAAGGCTTCCTGAGAGCCGACGCTGCTATATCGACACAATCGCGAGATATACCATAGCGCTGCAAAAACTGCGGTATTACGATGTGAACGGTAGGTCTTGCTCCAAGAAATGGGGGTAGCTACGAAGAAACGAGCTTGCTGCCGTCATCTCCACTTTGACGGATGTCCAGATCCCTTTTCCTCTCGCAAAGAGACGCTGCGAAGATGACCAGTGTCAGCAACCGATTCCGCAGTCGATCCAGTAGTCAATTGAAACTATCAAAACTGGCAACTGCTTCAACCAGTGGCGTGGCAAGTTTTATCTTCTGAAAAAACCAAATATACTTTAGGGGAGGGGCTTTGCCTGTTAACCGTCGGAATTATAGGCAAGACCAACACTGGAAAAACAACTTTGTTTAACGCAGCCACCCTCCTTAATGCCAAAATATCCAATTTCCCATTCACCACAAAAGAGCCGAACGTAGGCACCGCATATGTGTGCGATACTTGTGTCTGCAGAGAAATAGGCGTGAAAGATAACCCGCTGAATTCAGCTTGCATTGACGGTTGGCGCTATGTCCCGATAAAATTAATCGATGTGCCAGGCTTGATAAAAGACGCTTGGAAAGGACGGGGCCTGGGAAACCAGTTTCTCACCGTCATAGGATCCGCCGACGCCCTTGTTCACGTTGTCGATGCTTCGGGTTCGATAGATGCCGAAGGCGCGATCGCACAGCCTGGAAGTGGCAATCCTCTGCAAGACGCAATCGACGTCGAGACAGAGCTTGGGCATTGGCTTGCCGGCGTAATCGTCAACAACGGAGAACGCATTGTACGAGAGGAAACACGCTCTTCAACTGCCTTGGCAATCACCGAGCCCTTGGTAGGTTTGAAAGCGACCCTGCCGAAAGTCACTCTTGCGCTTCAAAAATCAGGGCTTGAGAAAACACGCTTCCGAAGGTGGACAAGCAGTCAAATACTCAAGTTTTCAAGCGTCTTCTTTCCAATAATGAAACCAACACTCATAGTAGCAAACAAAATGGACATTTTGACTTCTGAAAAATACTATGAAATTTTGGCTAAGCATTACGGGCACAGTCTCGTGGCAGCCTGCTCGGCAGAAGCAGAGCTGGTACTCAGGAAAGCAGAGAAACTGGGACTGCTCCAGTACACGCCAGGCAGCGAGAAATTCAGGATGGCTGAGAACGCGAAACTGACGCCAGAGCAGAAAGGAGCATTGAAACACATAGAAACCAGAGTCATGGACAAATACCTCAGAACAGGAATACAGCAAGCACTGAACACGATAATCTTCAAACTGTTGCGAATGAACATGGTCTATGCTGTCAGTGACGAAACAAGATTCACAGATCACCACGGAAACGTGCTGCCCGACGTGCACCTGATGCCCGACGGCTCGACACCCATCAACCTCGCAGCCCAAGTTCACACGAGCCTAGCTGAAAACTACGTGATGGCGATCGATGCGAAAACAGGCGTGCGCCTCCCCGCAACCTACAGTCTCAGACATAAGGACGTGGTGAAGATACTGGCAACAAAGAAAGCCAAAGACGCCCCAATATTCAAGAAACTCTTCAGACGTCCAACCTAAGACGAGAAAACACAAGTTGCCTGCCACGTCAACTATTACCGCGTGAACTTAGAGGACCGGTCTCTGGATGCGACTATTCTAGACTTGGCTATACCTGAAACAACTCACCAAGTGATCGTTGACCATCCCCACTGCCTGCATGAAAGCATAGCAAATGATAGGACCCACGAACTTGAACCCTCGTTTCCCCAGCTCCCGGCTCATCGCACACGATTCCACCGTTTGAGAAGGCACATCTGACAGCGATCTGCAGGCGTGGACAACAGGCTTTCCTTCGACGAACTGCCAGATGAACTTGTCGAAGGAACCGAATTCCCTTTGAACCTCCATGAACCTAACCGCATTGTTTATTGCTGCAACGATTTTTGCCCTGTTGCGAATAACATCTGGATTTGCTAGTATGCATTCCACATCTGCCGTCGTGAATTTTGCCACTGCCTGAAGATCGAATTCGGAAAAAGCTTTCCTGAGGGCTTCCCTGCGCTTCAGAATCAGCGCCCAAGTTAAACCAGCCTGAAAGCCCTCCAGCGTAAGCATCTCGAAAAGCTTGTTGTCATCGTGAACAGGAACCCCCCATTCTTCGTCATGATACTGGACATACAACGGGTCCTCGGTTTTCCAGCACCGCGTAACGCTAGATGGCATAGCCTCAGATTCGCAGCCTGAAGGATTAAAGGTATCGCACTCAAAAAACAGCAGGGCTGATTCTGAGCAAGCTGCTGATCATCAAACCCGCAGTAAACAATATGGCAACTACTACGAAGTCCTTTGCCAAGGTTTCGCCCAGCTCGAACAGCCCCTTCGAACTGGGTTCGATCCTATTGACGAGGGATTTTCTTTTCTGCACTAGACGAAGCGAGATCATACATGCAAGCACCGCCAGCATGACGTAGTAGACTGGCGACAGTTCAAACAATACACCAACAATAGTCATGAGGGGAAGCAAAGCATAGCCCATCAAGATCGTGAACAATAAACCATTCCTGAAGCCCAAAACCACTGGAAGCGTTCGAGCATCATTGGCGAAGTCTGACTCGTAATCCGCCAAATCTTCCCACAGACTGTTGATTGCAGTTGTCGCACCCATCAACAGCACTAGTGCCACCACATCCATAGAGAAGATGCTGAAAAACGCTGCCACAATCATGACAGGAACAGCGCCGACCGTGAAATTAACAACAGGTTTAAACCTAGTTCTTCTGAGCCGAAACGGCGGCACAGAATAAACAACGCCGAAAAACAATCCCAACGCCACATACAGAAAGACAAAAGGCATCAGTGTGGCTGCACTCAACGCAAGCGACAGCGCAGCAAAGACGCAAATCACGAGCAAGCCCGTTTTCCCAAGCTTTCTCGTGAACTCAGCCCGAAATGGGTCAGAAAGAACATCTAAATCCACATCACAAAGATTGTTCATGGCATCCACAGAGCTCCATGCGCAGAAAACGATCAAGCCCAAAAACAGGGCAGCAGACCACTCAACCACTTCCGCCATCAGAAAGGTGACCGCGACAGAGATCAAGAAAAGCATCAAACCACGTTCAACGCTTATGAAGCCTGTTGCGCCCTTCACATCTCGAAACATACCGCCATATTCCTTAACCCTCTATTAAGGATACTGACCAAACCAGACCAGACCTCGACATGAAAGCAAGATTCTCTTCTTTGAGGTGCTGGGTTCCAAGGTCTCGCTTAGGAGAACAGGGCATTCTTCAATCAAAATCACATCTACGCGCAAAAAGAGAATGTATGACAAGATAGATGTGCAGTCTTACCTATCATATTGAAAAGACAAGGGAACAGAAACCAGATCTAAGTGACTTCCTTCGCTGACTTCAGACTAGTTTTCGTAGAAAATGGCTGAGATTGTGTGGTTTTCGTTCACATTGAAAAACTTGTAAGTCCTCACGGCGCCCAGATGAGTCGTATTGTCGATTACCACATCTGCGATCCTGTAGCCTGGGTTGGCAGTGATGATGAAGACTGTGCTGTCCCCACCGCGTTTGATTTTTTGAATTGTGCCAGGGCTGATTGAGCCTCCGCCGATTGCAATTGGAGTGATTTTTCTTTTTCTCCTGCGGAAGGCAAACACCGGTATCGAGGCTAAGGGCAGGATCGAGAAGGCTATTGCCGAGAGCAAAATCGTGTTCAGCCCAGAAGTTATTTGTGGTTCATACTGCGCCTCAATCACCATGGGCTCGTTTATTGCCAAGGGAGAACTGAAGTTCACCATTCTTAAGACAAAATGCTCGCCTCCTTCCGGGCTTTCAACTGTTTCGGCGTAGCTGAAAGTGACTTTTTCACCTGCGTCTATCCAAACCTCAATTGGAAACTCGGTGAAAGTCTTGTCGTTGCCCTGAAGGATTGCTACTATTCCTGAGGCGCTTGATCGTAACCCATTCTGGCTGAATGTGACAAGGTACTGCGTCTGATAAGTCCCCGTGATCGTGGTAGGTGCAGTTATCACGTTTGTTCTGTTGTCGCTGATGAAAACACTCCTTGCGTTCCCAGCGGAATTGAATACCAACGGTGGAAACGTTGCGGTATGGGGAGCTCCTTGATTAACCCATTCTGGAGCTGGAAGAGACATATGCAAGGCTGTGCCCATAACTTCATACGTTACCTCGTACTGTCTCATCCAAGTTGCTTTCTGGGTGACCGCTTGGTTCATGGTCACGGTTGAAGTAGCCGCTGTGCCCGTGTAGGCTCCGTCGGTTCCTGTCCAAGATTTGAAGACGAATCGTATGCCAGCGCCGCCTGAAACAGGGGTTTCGACGCTGAAGGTGACGGTTGATCCTGCATCGTACCATCCTTGGCCTTTCCCGCTTCCTATGTCAGAGACTACTGTCAGATAATACTGGGTTTTCCAGTTTGCTATTACCGTTTTCGGGCCAGTCATCGCTATTGGATTGCTTGTCAAACCCGTGCCTGAAGCGTCTCCACTCCAACCAGCAAAGACTCTTCGTGTGCCATTGTCGCTTGCGAAGGTGTCGCTAGATATGGATACCGTTGCTGTTGTGCTTGCATTGTACCATCCAGTTCCGGTGGCAGCGCCTATTGGCGTGCTTATGGCTAAGTAGTATTGTTCTTGCCAAATGAACATTATTGTGTGGTTTGCTTGAATGTTGGCGAAATTGTAGCTTGAGCCTGGAACGAGCGTTGCGCCATCTATAGTGTATCCAGTGCAGATCCATCGGTGGGCAGCACTGCCTTCGATTTCGGTCACCGAAACAGTGAGGTTGCCTCCTCTTATGACTTGGGCTGAAGGTGTGGGTGAACCACGCGGGCTTGTCACGTTGATGAAGTATATGTTCTTCGCAAAGCTTGCTGTAATATTGTGATTAGATGTTATTCGAGAGAATACGTAGAAGGACACAGGACCAACCGAAACGCCGTCTACAACAACGTTTACTATATGACAGCCTTCATCAGGAGTTATGGCATAACCCTGGGTTGCGTTCCAATGTGCCACAACCGTTCCGGCTGGGCTTATTGACCCGTGAGGTCCCCCCGAAGCTTCGATTAGGTAGGTGTTGATTTTGAAGAGTACAAAGATCGTGTGGTTTCTGGTTACTCTGGCAAACGTGTAGAAGGTTACGGCGCCAACTGAAATTCCGTCTACGAAGACGTCGGCAACATGGTAGCCGGTATCGGGCATGATGGTGAAGCTGTGATTGCTACCGTAATCAACAACAATAGTTCCGGTTGGATTGATTGAGCCGTTGCCTTCAGTCGAAGAAGAAATCGTTAGCGTGGTCGTGGCAAAACTGGCGGTGATGGTGGTGTCTCCAGTAACATTGGATATCGTGTAGGAACTCACTGGGCCAACACTTGTGCCGTTAACAGAAACGTCAACGATGTGGTAGCCGTTGCTTGCGGTTATGGTGTAGGTTTGATTGCCGCCGAAGCCGACAATGGTGATTCCTGAGGGGTTTATTGAGCCGCCTTCGGTTGCTGAGGCAGTGATAGTGTATTGGCTGAGCAAGAAGACTGCTGTCACTGCGCTGTTTCCCGTTATCATAATGGAAAAGGGGTTGAGTGCGCCAGTTAGGCTGCCGTTCCAGCCGCCAAATCTCCATCCTGATGCGGGAATCGCGGTCAACTGGACTACCGCGCCGTACTGGTATGAAGATTGGCTGGGGTTGAGTGTGATTGAGCCGCTACCAACCGTGGAAATCGTCAAGGAATAGGCGTTCTGAGTGAAAGCAGCGATAACATACAGATCTCCAGTGATTAAGAGGTCGATGGGATTGTTTGAACCTGATAATGCTCCGCCCCAAACGTTGAAACTCCAGCCCACACTCGGGTGGGCGGTTAATCTGACAATGTCCCCTAAATAGTATGGTCCAGTGTTGTTGCGCGCGACTGAACCGTTGCCGACGGTGGAAATTGTTAATGCATAGGTGGTTCTGATGAAGGTGGCGGTAACAGAAGTGGTGCGGTTAATGGCTATGGAAATGGGGTTTGCGGAACTGGAGAAGTCGCCACTCCAGCCGCTGAAGCTCCAGCCTGCGGCGGGAGTAGCCATCAACATGACCATGTCGCCTTGACTGTATGAAGGTTGATCAGGAGTCTTGGTGACAGAACCGCTGCCAATAGTGGTGATTGTTAACACATAGGAAGAGCTTTGAGCAAATGTGGCAGTGACTGAGACTGAGCCGTTGATAATGATGGAGACTGGGTTTGCCAAACTTGAGAAGTCACCGCTCCAGCCGGAGAATGACCAACCGTCCCCTGGAGTAGCAGTTAGCAGAACGACATCTCCATAGTGGTAGGTTGCTTGCTCTGGATTCTTGGCCACTGAACCATTGCCGACTACCGAAACCATCAGAGCATAGTCAAATGAGTTGAAAACTGCAGTAAGACTACGGTCGGTAACGACGTTTGTGAAAAGATACGAAGTCACGGGACCGACCGAAATGCCGTCCACCAAGACATCGGCAACGTAGTAGCCAGCGCCTGGCGAAATCGTGAAGGCTTGGCTGCCGCCATAAGTGACGCTGGTCGTTCCAGGGTTGATTGTGCCATGAGGGGCTTGGGTTACAGCGATCGTGAAAGCAGGTGTTGAACTGACGACGACTTGTGTTTCGCTTGAGTTGACGTTCGCTCCAGTGCCATCGGTGATCTGAAGCAGGAAATTCCAAGTTCCAAGGGTTGTTGAGCCTGGGAAGATGTAGCTGGTGGAGTTGCTGCCAACAGTTACGTAGTCGGTGCCTGGAGCTTTTTGGAGCCACCGAAACGTATAGGGCGCTGTCCCCGATGTGACTGGTGAGGAAGTTAGGGTGGAGGTTTGGGATTGGTAGACTATGTTTGGGACTGCTATCACCGTAGGAGAGGTGAGCGCTGAATTGATGACGATGTTAACTGTATTTGAGGTCACTGTGGTTGGGATGGCTGAGCTGTCTGTCACGTTGATTCTGAAAGCCCATGTGCCAATGGTTGTCTGTGCTGTGGTCTGGAAGGAATAGACGGGTTGGTTTGCGCCTGAGATGGATGAAAAAGGAGCTTCATTGAACGACTGTAGCCATTGATATCTGTAAGGCGGTATGCCTCCCGAGGGCTCAACAAGTTGTGATAGGAAAGAAGTTTGACCTTGGTTGATTGTGTTCGTCGAAGCGGTTATTGTAGGGGGAATAAATGGGGGTTGCGGGTTTACCGTCACCGCTGGTTGTGCGCCTTCTATTTGGAGTGTTGTTCCTCCGAAGTTTGTGTTTGAGGTTGCATTTACTGTCCAATTGGCTAGTCTAGGAGTATTCGGGGAGGCTGAGTTGAAGACAAATGTTAAGGTGCCTCCTGGGGCAATCACCGCCCCTGGGTTGATGCCGGTGAGGTTTATGTGTGCACTCGATAGGGTGTAGGTCCATCCTGAGGGCGGGGAGAGAATAGTGATTGATGATGTTATTGTGAATTCTGCCGGGATTGTTACTCTTGCCGAACCCAAGTTTTTGTTTCCAGTGTTGGTGATGGTTATCAAGTACGCGTTGAGTTGGTTGACGTAGACTTGTGTTGGGGATATCGTTGCGCTGAAAGCGAAAGCCAAGGAGATAGCTTCTGGCAAGGTATACATCGAGACTGTTAGAATGACAACTAGAGTTGTAGTTATGACCTTTCGGATCTTTCTAATCTGCATGGATGCCTCCTTCTTTCTGCATTCTCGCCGCTATATCTTGAATCGTTAATCTTTAGACACTGGACACTGCAAAGTTGCGCGGTCAATATTTATAGGAATTATGAATTCAGGCTAGTAATTCTGAGACTACCAGCTGGCTGGCGCGACAGTGCTTTCCAACGCAGGGAACAGAGTTCACAAGGCAATAAGCACTGGATCGCGCGAAAGAGTACGCATAATCCATTCTTTGAATTCATAATCCCTATTAGCTGTCAGGGAAACAAAAGTCAGGGTTAAGACTTGACTGAAACGGTATCTGATGAGAAGATAGTAGTTTCCATCGAGAACGCTCCTGTGAAAGGGAACATTGTTTCGAGGAAAACCATCGTTTATGAAACGCTCATCGATCCAACAGTGATAAGAGTGGCAAGTGAGAAGCTTAAACTCCAGCTCTTCACAAGGTTCGGAGTTCTCAAGCCTACGCCAGAGGAGATCCAGTTCGTTTCCATTGACAAATACTATGAGCCCTACATAGTTGTCAGTGGCTCGTACGCGATTGATTACTACAGGAAGTGCGTTTACACGGTGAGAGTTGACGACGGAGTCTTAGAGGTGATCCTCTTGAAGAACAGGCTTTTTCCCGAGCGGGTTGCGGGTTCAACCGTAAGAGATGGCAGCGTCATCAGGCTGGAAGGGGAAGAACGATTGGTACACAGTGCGAAGGGGTCATTCATTCTTGACAGGTATGGCAGAGATGCCACACTTGAGAAGCTTCCATCTGCGCCTTCAGAGAAGAACCCTAAGAAGGTTATTTCTAAGTTCAGAATAGAAGAAATCGCTGAAAACGCCGATGTCGATTTCGTTCGAGACAGGCTAGTCAAGCGCCCGAATGACGTAAAAAGGACAATAAGCGAGACTTTTGAGATTGGAGAACGCGTCGTGATCTACACGCCGCAGTTCAGGATCTTATACAGGAACATAAGGACAGGCGAGGAGAAAGCTTTGGAGTTTGACGGCGTCACGTCTGAGAGGACACAGCAGAACCAGGGTGCCTTCTCGCAAGGCTTGCGTTTGATCAGGTCGCATTTCAAATAGACATCATGCCTCGACTAAGATCCAAGTCACGTTCCGTTCTGGCTTTTCTTCGTTTCGAGAGTTAGGCTATCTGCGATTTGAGTTTGCTTTGAAGCGCGAGCGTGTTTTCTTGTGGTTTTTAAGATAGTTTTAAGTGTGTTTGTTGCGTTTTGACAAGTGTGACTTGACTTGGATCTGGCATCGCTTTCGGTTTTGGTTGATTTGGCTCCTCTTGTTTTGATTTTGGGGGGATTCGTGTGCATCTCTAGGTTGTTGAAGTTTTTTGTCAAGGGATCCGCGGAGGACTTTCTCAAGGCGATTGGGTTTCTGGGTTTTTTTGTGGGGCTTCTGTTGTTAGCCACTGGGGTTGCAGTCTTGCTTCGTCAGGCTTTGGGCTTTGAAGTTTGGGGTTTGCTTGTCCTTGCGGGTTTGGGGTTAATGCTTAAACCGTTAAGTCGGATTCCTTTCAGCGCGCTGCTTGGGCTGATGGCTGGTTTGGGTTGTGTTGTTTTGCTGTACTGGTACTTGCCGCTTCCCGATACCGTGCTGGGCTTTTCGTCAATGTGGATTTACTTGGTTGTTTTTCTGGTTCCGGCTTTGATGGTTTTTCTGGTCTTCAAGTTTGTTGAGGATTTGGCGAGGCTTTTCGGGATTATTTTGGGTTCATGGCCTGTGCTGACTGTGTTGGGCTTCTTGTGCCTCGCGCAGGGAATCTTGATCCTTCTTGGTCAGAGTATTTTCTCTGTATTTGGCTGATTGTGATTTTACTGGTGTGGTATTGTGAAATCAATGGAAAAAAATACTGATTTCTTGCCTGACAGGCTTTTCAACCTATTGATGAAGTGCATTCCCATAGTGTCTGTTGAGGCATTGATAGAGACTGAAGAGGGGTTGTTGCTGATGAAGCGGAACAATGAGCCGGTCAAGGGCGAATGGTGGTTTCCAGGGGGCAGAGTTCGCAAGGGTGAATCATTGCAGGATGCTCTAGTCCGCGAGGTGAAGGAGGAAACAGGGTTGGAGATCGAAAATTGCAAGTTGATCAACGTGTATTCGCGGGTTCTTCCAGAGCGACATGATATAACCATCGCGTACAGGTGCAAGGTTAAGCCTGGTAGGGTCGTGTTGAACAGGGAACATACTGAATACGCGTTTTTCACTCAGCTGCCGCGTGACTTGCATCCGTGCATGCTGGAGGTCGTGAGGGATTCTGGGTGGGAGGCCTCTTAGAACGGGTAGTGGAACTTTGTTCCAATTTGTTTTGAGGTAGGTTTCTTTTTGCGCGGGGCGATGCTATAAGAAGAAACCAGAAAGCCCGAAGTTTGCGAAAACCAGAAGAATTGAATT
>CAZQCX010000014.1:0-41153 GCA_964591705.1 uncultured Candidatus Bathyarchaeia archaeon
CATTCTTCTTTTTTCTCCTTTCAGTTTAAGCCGTCCAGAACCCCAGCAAACCCTGTAATTGCTATTCTGCTCAAGAAAATAAGGTTTCTTCGGCAGTAACACTCCCACAAGCCCGATCTGTTTCAGTTGCAGATGCCAGTGACAAATGGGACGATTCTCCATTTCAATTCGCAAGGCATAATAACATCTAACTTCTCATCGCAGAAAGCCGTTTATCTGGAGTGGACCTAATCGGAATCTCACGAAAAGAAACTTGAAGGCAAACTGGCATCTAACGGCTTTTTTCCTCTGCGAGCGAGTCACAAGTTGAAGAAGCATTACCCCATAATTGGAATTTTGTTTGGCTCTTCACTTTTGTCGATCAGTCTAGGTCCTTTCTCCAGCTGGGATTCCCAATTGGAGTTCTCCGCAGCAGCAAGCGTTGTCCAATGGGGATGGCCGTACACAACGCAGGGTAATATGATCAACATGCAGCCTTTGGGATTCTATATCGGTGCGCTCTTCCTAGGAATCTTTGGGGCTTCGTACGCGACCGGAGTTGCAGTGACAACGGTGTTTAGTCTTGGAAACGTCTTTCTTACCTTCAAAATCGGTGAAACTCTGTATGGGAACCGTACTGGACTGCTTGCCGCGGCTCTTTTCGCGCTTACGCCGTGGCAGCTAATCATGTCAAGAGTCTACCTCATTGACGTGCCATGCCTCTTCTTCAGCCTGCTCTATCTGCTCATCGGTATCTGGGCAGTGAGGGAAGACTCAATAAAACTCTCCCTATTGGCTGGAATTGTTTTCGGCTTGGCTTTGCTGACGAAGCTATTTGCAGTTTTCATGCTGCTCCCGCTTGCCTTGGTTTTCATTTATCAAAAACCGAAGAATTTCAGAAGGGTAATTGCCGGCATTGCCTCCTTTGCCCTGCCAGCCTTCCTCTTGCAGTACGTCTGGTATGGAATATTGTCGGGGCGAGGTTTCTTTTCCATGTTTGGCCATGACGATTTTGGAACGTTTCTGCCAAGCGGGTTCGAGGCTTATCCGTTTTACAGTATCAGTTTCTTGGGGGAATCCTTGGGAGCGTTCTTTGTTTTGGGGTATTTCTTCTCTCTGTTGGTTTCGTTCCTGCATAGGAAACAATTTTTGAAGCTGTTCTTTTTTGACTTAGCGTGCTTTGCTACAGTCACGGGTGTGATGGGGCTCAACATGTACCTAGTGTTCTTCTGCGACTTGCTCATTCCATACGTTAATTCCATTAAATACAACTTTCTGTCGCTGCCTATGTTTTGCTTGTTGGCGGCTTCTGCAGTCAAGAAGTGTGTAATGATTTCGCAAAGAAAAGCCGATTCAGTGAAGCAACGGGAAAGGACAGTGTACTTGGCGTCTATAGGACCGTACTTGCTGCTGATGTCCATGATCTTCAATTTCATGGCGCTGACCACGCTGGTCAAATATGAGTGGCTGGCGTTCCATGTGCCAGGAGGCTTCAGTTATTCTTTTGACAGGCTTTCGCCGATTTTAAGTGGGAACCTCGCTTGGCAAGTCCAGATTTTAGCGTTTGTTGTGATCCAACTTAGCCTCTTGTGGGCGAACAGAGGCAAACTACAGTTGCTGTTTGCTTCTCTTTAGACTCCATTCCCTAATCAGGAATCTAAACCCTTAATGCAGCAGCATGCTAACCCTTCATGAGTTTTGCCACTCAGCAAAATTAGCATTTTCTACGCATTCAACGCAATTAGTTGTTTTTCCGAAGATTTGACATCTGCTTCCTGCGAATTCTTTTCTTAAAGACGGATGGTATTCTGGTACAGTCTAAATCAGGGGAATATTTAGAGCGCCACTGAATATTGAGGCTGCTCCTATTGCCATAAAAAGGAAAGACGTGCCAAACTTCAGCCATTTCGTTGGAAGTCGAGATACGAGTTTTGCTCCGACAAAAACTGCTATGCTGGTTAACGTAGCAAAAGCCAAAATCATTCCCAAGAAAACCAATACCGGGCTGGATTGAGCTGCAAGAGTTATTGTCAAGATCTGGGTTTTGTCTCCAAGTTCCATAAGAGCGACAAGCGAAAAACTGGCAATGAACGGTCTTGCATTTTGTCCTTTTGTCACCAAGCTTTGATCTTCATCCTTGCGAAGCAATGGGACTATACCGAAGATCATGAACACGATACCCGAGACGATCTGGACGTAACGTAGTGGCAATAATGCCAGCAATGGTCCTCCGACAGCTATGCTGACGCCGTCTACAACCATGAATGCCAGCATAGAGCCCGCGAAAACTGAGATCCATTTGTGATTTGATGATAATGAGATTACTGAGAGTTGTGTTTTGTCTCCAAGTTCAGCTATCAAGACTAGAAGAAAAGTGGAGAGGACTGGGAGGATGTCCATGGGTGATTTGATGACGTTCAGAGTATAAAGGCTGTTCTGTGAGAAGTGCCGAAGCTTCCATGGCAAGGACCACGCTGTTTTCTCGCAGAGTACAAAATGTTCTTATGTCTCGATATATGGGTTAACCAATTGGGTGAAAGAAGTGCCCAAAATACTAGTTTTCTACTATAGTCGGACAGGCAGAACGGAGAAGATGGCAAATGCTGTTGCAGAAGGTGCAAGAGAAGGCGGTACCGAAGCAGTTTTAGAGTATCATATCCAAGCAGACGACCTTAGCAAGCACGACGCAATTGTGGTTGGTGCACCGACATACCACCATGAGATACCCATGGGAATTAAGAAACTCTTCGCGGAAGCGGCAGAAAGAAACATAGACCTAAAGGGAAAGTTGGGCGCAGCTTTTGGCTCTTACGGTTGGAGTGGCGAAGCCCCCCGACTTGTTGTAGAGATAATGAAAAACAAGTTTGAAATGCAAGTTCCAGAACCGCCACTCCTTGCAAGGGATGAGCCTAGCCCAACCATCTTGAAAGCATGCCGAGACCTCGGAAAGAAGGTTTCCGAAATGCTTATTCGGAAAGCATAGCAGATTCTTAAGTGGAGAATGGGAAAAATGAGTGGAAAAACCGGGCTTTTGGATTTCATGAAACAGCAAGTTATCATAGAAAAAAAGATAGTAAATTCACTAAACAGGGGCGTCAGGAACATCAAGAACCCCCCTGTTAAGGGCGTGCTGAAGGGCATATCGCTGGATTCGGTAAAGCACGCAGAACTGTACAACGCCGCGATAACCCTGCTAACCCAAGTTTCGCAAGCATTATCGCAGGAAAACCTTGATGCTCAGAGAGATCTTGTTGAGAAACACATTCAAATGGAAGCTGACCTGATAAAAAAGATGGAAGAAATAATGCCCTCTGTGGAGAACAAGAAAGCCAAATTCCTGTTGAACATTATCTTGACAGACGAGAAAAGACACCATGCGATGCTCAAAACGGTGTTAGAGATGATAGTTCGTGCCGAAACCATTTCAGAAGATGACCTTTGGGAACTTCTGTGGGAGGGTTCCCCTTTCCATGGAGCCCCAGGTGGCTGACATCAATAACTGCGGCTATGATTTCTCTGTATTGACATGCCAAGAGGATTGCCGAACTTCACCGACTAGATCCTGCAAGGTTTTGAGCAGCAAAGCGAGTTTCTCACCTTTCTCTGTTAGTCTATAGATTCTGGGCGTTCTCCTCGTGAATACCAGCTTTTTCCCTTTTAGCCCCCGCAAGTATTTGTAGGTCCCACGCAGAGAGATCTTAACTCTCGTTGCCAGCTTCGTTGCAGCTATGCCTTCTTCAGGCAGTCCTAAGTAGATCTTCTTTTCTGTTTCTGTTAATGATTCCTTGTCGGGGTCACGCTTTGACCTGAAGAAAAATACGTATTCCCTATCCCCTGGAGCCTCAACTAGACCAACCGTCTTTAGGCGCTTCAGGATTCGTGAGGCATTTTTAGGAGACATGAAAGCTTTGAAGTCCTCAAAGCTTTTCGGACCAGAGAGCAAGGAGTCTAGCACTGTCTCTTCGTAGCATTCACTGTGTGCTGGCAGTGTATCTATGAACTCAGCAAAGTCGCCGAGGATCTCAGTTAGTCTACTCCCAAAGATTGTGGCAGAGTAATGATCCTGAGACTCCGTAGCCAGACCAACTCTAACAAGCGGTCGTAAGTCTTCCGCGTTTATTGTTTCCCGGTTTTGAAGGTACCCCTCTTTTCTGAGTTGCTGTTGCAATTTGGCTATTGAATAACGACCCTTTGTTATGGTTTTTAATATGTGGATTCGGGTGTTGTTTTTGAGTACGGTTATGAGTTCTCTTAGGAAGTCTGGGTCCTCTATTGTCTGGCGAAGTTGTCTTAGTTCGTTCTTTAGCTTCCACAGATGGCAACTTGTAACACACTCAAGAGGGGAAAATGGGGCGCAGGTTTTGCACTTTGCACCCATGGTCTTTAAGGTCTCTATCAGATCGGATTTTTCCCTGCTTTTGAAGGTGTGGAAAGAATCATGAACCATTCTTCATTTCCCTGGTTGATGTGACGTGTGTCTGACGGGGGGAGTGAGAGATTGGGTGTATGAACTATTAAGGGAGAGACCCGTCATGACAAACGTCATAACTAATATGACGATTGTCATATTTATATAGGTTTCCCACGCGGGTGCAACGAGGCAAGATTCAATTGAAGATTTATTAAAACCAATTACGACGTAAGATGCGAGACAAAAAACATGGCGCCCATCGACGAAGAAAACGTACTGAATATGATAGAAAAATCGAGCAGAAGCGTCGTAAACATCAGCACTATGAAACTCGTTCAAAACGTATTCTATCAAGCCGTCCCAGTTGCTGGAGTGGGATCTGGGACAATATTAGACTCAAACGGGTTGATTCTAACCAATAACCATGTTGTGGGAGGCGCTGAAAAAATCAGCGTCACCTTGTGGAACAACGAAGTTCTAGAGGGGCGAATAGTGGGTTCATGCTCAATACACGACATAGCAGTCGTGAGAGTAAAGAGCAGAAACCTGCAAGCGTGCGAACTGGGAGACTCAGACAAGCTGCGCGTGGGACAGAGAGTATATGCCATTGGGAACCCGTTTGGACTCGCCGGGGGTCCAAGCGTGACTTCAGGCGTGATAAGCGCCCTAAACAGAACGATAGAATCCAATAGAGGACTGATAGAGAATTTGGTTCAAACAGACGCGTCAATCAATCCAGGCAACAGTGGTGGACCGCTCGTAGATTTAGACGGCAAAGTTGTAGCCATCAACACAGCAATCATTCCTTACGCGCAAGGCATAGGGTTTGCGATCCCAATCAACGCAGCGAAAACATGCACGAACGGAATGGTGACTGAGGGAATAACCAAACGACCTTGGCTAGGCGTCGTTGGACTCAGTATCACTCATGAAATTGCACGATACTATGGCTTGCCCGTTGAACATGGAGTCCTTGTAACGAAGGTTGCAGAGAACAGCCCAGCCAAGGCCACAGGCATGATCGATGGCGACATAATCCTGGAAATAGACAACGTAGAAACAACAAAAATAGAGGACTTGGTCAGAGAGATACATAAGCACAAAATCGGGGACACGATCAGGATATACGGCTTGAGAAACAGAAAAGAACACTTCTTTGAGACTAAACTAAGCGAGTCGCCCTGACCGACCTGAACATAGACTTCAAGCTACTCCGCCAAGCAGCAAAGAGGCAATCGTGGCAACCGCGACAATTACGATAGTTTCGGATAGAGTTATCTTCCAGTGTACTCGGGTCTTCTTGGACCGATAGCGAACCAGGAAAATGCCAACTATGCAGGCTACGATGCTCAGAGAGACTACGATGTTAACTGGAGCCGACAGCATAATGAAGATGACAATTGGAACACTCCCAGCTAGGAAAGTCGTGGTGCTACAGATTATTGCAGCATAAAGATTTGACCGACGAATCTCCTTGTCTAGAACAGTGAAGAGCCTTCTGACAAGCAATAATGACTTATCCCGCTCTACCTTGTCAGGAATATCGCTGAGGCTGTAGCTCATGAGATTCTGAAGCGTCAGGATATCTGCCAAATCCTCTGTGATTCCGCCCAAGAGAAAACTGGAAAAATTCGTGATAGCAACCGCGCTAAGCGTGAGGAAAGCGGCGAAGATGGTCACCGATGTGGATAGAGCGGCAACAAAAGCTGAGAGAATAACCACGATCCCTGTGATCGAACCGTCAACCAGCCCAGCCACGACCTCCAGAATGGGGTCCTTCTTCAACAGGAGGCTTTCCCATTCCCTACCAAGCGCGAGACCACGTTCAGTCAGCTGGACGACCTTTTCATCTTCGGTTATCAGTCCTTCGGAAGACATTTCTCTCAATGTTTTCTCTATTTCGCTCATGTTAATGCAGGCTAGACTTACGCAGACTTTGTCAATGCGACGCTTCAGCGTTGTCTTGGTTAACTTGTGACCTTTGGCGAGATTCAACAACACAATGACTCTTATTACGTCAGGGAGTTCTTCGATCGCGAAAGACAAATGATGGGTCACCGAAGAGTATCATGAACCTCTTCTTCCAAACTAATAAACTAGTATGAAGCAGTGCCTTCTCTGAAAGCACACAAAAACTAAATCTACAGACTTCCTATGGCAGATGTGGAAGGCGACCTCTTGGAGCTAATCTGGGAGAAGAGCGATGAAATCAGACTATAAAGGATGGGACGAAATTTACAGAAGTTATCCCCTTGAAGAACTAGGGTGGGAACTGGGCAAGCCTAGACCAATTCTTGTTGAATTCTTGGAAAAAGGGCGAATAAAGAATGGCAGGGCACTGGACGTTTGTTGCGGCCTAGGAACCAATACCATCTATCTTGCTAGTAACGGCTTTGAGGTGACAGGAATTGACATCTCGTCGAAGGCAATCGAATACGTAAAGCACAAAGCAGAACAATCGAATGTGAAAATAGACCTCATTACTCAGAGCTTCACTGATATCTCTTTTCAAAATGAGACGTTCGATTTCATCTTTGATATGGGCTGCTTCCATCACGTCTACATTGAGGACAGACAACCTTTCATCAGAGGCATTCATCGTGTTCTCAAGAAGGAGGGAAAATATCTACTCACTTGTTTCAGCTACAAGAACGGACCAGGGTGGAATCATTTCACCAAAGACCAACTCATCAATCTCTTCTCAGACTATTTTGCCTTGGAAGAGTTGAGACACTATGGTTCAATAGAGGGAGACGGCGTGAAGCGGTTTTTCTATTCCATTCTGATGAAGAAAGACTGAAACGGTTCGATTCTCGGTTACCTCGTCAATTCATTCTCTCAAGGGTTAGATTGCGACGTAGTCGGGTTCCAATGCTGGATCCTCGGTTATCCAGATATCGCATATGACTCCCCTTTCATCCAGTATGGATATGACGCGTTTGGCAACGGAGTATCCTTTGATAGCGGCGAATTCGGGCATTTCAACATTGTATTCTCCTACAGCTTCCAGGTTGTGATCGCTCAAGATGGGAAAAGTCAAAAAGTTCTTTTCGGCGAATGCCTTGCTTGAGAACGGGCAAGTGACAGCTATACCTAAACTTGAGCTTTGAGATCGGTCAGCCTCGCCATGGAATCTTGGAAAGTACATATTTCCTTTGTGCAGATCGACGTGAAGGCGCCAACGAAAAAGGCGAGCACGATTTTCTTTCATAGGAATTCATGGAGGCTTCGTGGTTTGAGACGTGTGTCTGTCAGGCAAACTCAGGTGCTCTCTCCGATTTTGAGTTTCGTCGCCATGAGCTATGCTCCGCAGTTAACTCTGCGATTTCTTGTGTAGTAAACTTGGGACCCTAGTCGAAAACAAAAGCGCAGGGGCAGAGTCTGCTGAGAACACAAGCAGTACAGTTCGGCTTTCTCGCAGAGCATACTCTTCTGCCGTGGAATATTAACAGATCCGAGATACATTCCCACTTTTCCTTCGGGAGTATGCCCATGAGGTCTTTTTCAATCTTGACTGGGTCATCTCTATCACTCAACCCCAACCTTTGTGCAAGTCTGCGAACGTGGGTGTCCACGGCTATCCCCTCGATAACCCCATACGCGTTCGTCAACACGATGTTCGCGGTCTTCCTTGCAACGCCTGGAAGCTCAACCAATTCCTCCATTGTCTGAGGAACTTGGGAATGGAATTTCTCCACAAGCATCTTGCAGCAGTTTTTGATGTTTTTCGCTTTGTTTCGGTAGAAACCTGAGGACCGTATGTCTTGTTGGAGTTCTTCCAGATTTGCATTTGCGTAGTCTTCAGCTGTCCTATACTCCTCGAACAGTTTGGGTGTGATCTTGTTGATTTGTTTATCTGTAGCCTGAGCTGAAAGAATTGTGGAGATCAACAGCTCAAGTGGGTTGCTGTAACGCAGGGCAATCGTCGCGTCCGGATGCTCTTTTTCCAGCAAACGGATGATCTCTGCTGCGCGTTCTTTGGGTTCAAGGTAAATTTCCGGTCTCTTCAATTGTATCTCGTCCAGCAACGGATTTGGAGTTGCAGGAAAAAACTTTTACTGTCAAGAACGCAATACTAGTCGTGAGGTAAGACTATGGGAGTAAAACTCGTTGTTGATGGCAAAGAGATCCCGTTAAATGAGTTTGTTTCAAAGATGCTAGGGGGAACAGTAGTGGGCGCAGTTACTTCTCTGCGCGGGATAAAAGACAATTGGGAGAAAATCGAAGTAGTAGTCATAAAAAAATAGTCCGTGAGGCTCTAGCCTGAATACTCAATTGTCGTTTTTAGTTCTGCGAAGAGCTCCCTCTTAGCTTTGCATATTGGACAGATGTAAGGCGGCTCCTCTCTGTATGTTACATAGCCGCATTGTTTGCAGTACCACAGCTTCTGTTTGGCTTGCGAAAGCGCTATTTTTGCCTCAGACTTTTGCTCCGGTTGCATGGATGAAGCTCTATATGCTGGAGCTTGTTTTTCCATGGCTCTGCGCTCTGGAACAGTCGGCAACTCTTTGCTTTCGTAGACTTTCTTGTTGACGAAAAGCCGGCAGTAGCAGGCGCCGTAGTCCTGAACGTCAGGGTCGCGGTAGTCGCATGGGCAGATTATGTCCCTGTCAAACTCGAACTTGCCGGTAGCCAGCCTGCAGGGGCAAGTTGGGTACCCATAGCGAGCTTCATTCGTTTTTAAGCCCTCGATGAAGAGCTGTAGGAGCTCTTGATCCGGAATTAGATGGTACCCCATTGTTCTGGCATCGGCTTCAACTCGACCGCGGACTGCTTCTATCGAGATTTTGTTCAAAGTTTGAGAGACTCCTTCAGTTTGTCTTTGCGGAATCCTGTTATCAGAATACTGTCATCAACGATTATGGTCGGGTAGCTTAGACTGCCGCCTTTGTCTATTATGTGTTGGCGTATCTTCTCTTTTTCCTTTTCCTCGCACAAGTCAACATCAATATACTCGTATTCGACTTCGTTGTCTTGCAAGTACTGTTTTGTCATTTTGCACCAAACGCAGGTGCTGAGAGCATAAACAACAACTTTGTGATCTTTCTTCTTTCCAAGGATTTTCGAAAAAGGCATTTTCCCACCTGCTAACCATAACTTGATGGCTGATATTAACCTTGTTAAAGCACACTCGTGGGAGTTGTAGTTGGAAAAATCTTTTATTTCCGCTTTTATGATATTGAAACACGTGAGCAAAATGCCGAACCCCAAGAAAGCAGAAGCGGAAAAGAAGAAGAAAATCTACTACGAAAAAAAAGAGAAGAAAGCCAAAGAAGTCAAAAAGAAGTAGCTAAAGCCGCAGAAAACTTGGAATGCATCGGGCATCGCGAGTTGGTTCAAAGTTTGTGGCCTCGTTCTTAGCCAATGGAACCACGATTCTTGATACCAAGCCATGCAGACTGAAGGGCAGTCGAATTAGACGCATCTCGCCTGCGGTAACCCACTCATCTATTGCGAACCCTTTTTTCTTTGTTGAACGCGCTATCTTAAGCCTCGCTTTTCTATTCAGACTGTAGGCTTCCTGATCAAATACATGAATATGAAAACCCCTCCCCGAGTAAACCATGCCCATATTACAAAAGTCGCTTTCCAATTTCTCGTAAAGCGACAGCGCTTGATCTCGCACTATGCTGAATTCAACTTCGCAAAAACTCAATCCCTGGCCCCTCGCCATTTTCTCAGATAACCCACCGTGAATCGGGCATACAACATTTTCTGGGTCCAAGTCGAATGCAAGCTCCTGTCCAACCGGGTTGCCTTTTTCGCTGTAGACATTACGATCATAATAAGTGGATTCTGGGAGAAATTCCATTATTTGATCATGAACATCGTTCAGATCTTGGTATTCGTCGATTATTATTGTGGTTTCGAAATCATCAAGATATTTTTCAGGGAAGACCCTTGTATGCCTTCCAATTATTACGGCGAATCTGACTCGTTCGATTCTTTTTCCGAACCACTCGGAGACCTTCTTGATGTCGAACTCTTCTGCGTAAAACTTTCTGCGCTCTTCAAGCGAAGAGTATCGCATGCCTTTAGGCAGGTGGTATCTTTCCATATAGATCAATTCATTATGGGAACAGGATCTTCCAATTAGTCTTTTTGGAAAATGGTTTTTCTTTCAATGAGAAAGCCTAATATCCGTCGCTTCCTTGGAGTATGATGGTGAGTTTTTGCCCATAGACCCGGATTTTCAGATCAAAAGGCAAGTTGAGGCTGAGCATAACGGACATAAAGTCTGGGGACCTGTGGAGCCGCCGGCAAAGCAAGGAATTCACGGAACCAATGTTGCAGTGGACTGGGATGCGTGCACAGGAGATGGAATCTGCATAGAGAATTGCCCAGTGTCGTTGTATGATTGGGGAGAAGCGCCTGGACATCCCACATCAGAAAAGAAAGCTGATCCTGCGAGAGAAAGCGATTGCATACAATGCTTGGCTTGTGAAATTGCATGCCCCAATCAGGCGATTAAGATCACGCCGCCATAGAGTTATTCCCGCGTCTTGGTTATTTTCTTGCAGGATTGAAAGGTAAAAGAGGGGGAAGCATTGGCGAATACTATTTTACGAGTTTGTAGACTTTGTTGACGTAGTCCCAGTTAACTACGTTCCAGAAGCCTTCAACGAATTTGGCACGATCGTTTTTGTAGTCAATGTAGTAGGCATGCTCCCAAAGGTCAAGGACCATTAGCAAACGGAATGCAGGATATAGGTTCATGTTATGTTTTTCTATCTGCACTAATAGAGGCCTGTCAACAAAGGGATGCATGACGAGCGCGGTCCATCCCGAGCCTTCAACGCTTGTTGCGGCTTTTGAGAATTCCATTTTGAAACGTTCGAAGCTCCCGAATTCTCTGATGAGAACGTCCGCGATTGCTCCTCCCAGTTTGCCACCGCCATTGCCCGGCGGTGCCATGCAGTCCCAGAAAGTTGAATGCAAGAGATGGCCACCGATGTGAAAAGAAAGTTCTTTTAGGGTTGACTTGACATCGAAGTCTGTGTTGTCCTTGCGGGTTTTGTCGAGTTTTTCGAAAATTGTATTCGCACCGTTCACATACGCCTGGTGATGCTTGTCATGATGAATCGTCAGTTGCTGCTCTGACATGTAAGGCACCAATGCGTCATATGCATACGGAAGCTTTGGCAAGCTGAAAGATTTTGCACTTTCCATTTTCTTCACCGAAAACTGGAAAAATCCTGTGCAAATCAATACTAATATAGTTTGTCTTTCCAGCAATCAGTACGCCTTATAACCAACTATAAAGCTACTACTAAGCAGGAGATGTTCGTTTTGACAAAGACAGACGAGAACTTGAAAGAGGCATTTGCAGGAGAGTCTCAAGCAAATAGGCTCTACATAGCATTCGCCCAAAAAGCAGAGGAAGAAGGCTTCAGCCAAGTGGCAAAGCTTTTCAAGGCAGCTGCTGAAGCAGAAACCATACACGCGCTGAACCATGCGAAAATCAGTGGAAAAGTCAAATCAACTATCGATAATCTGACTTCGGCAGTTTCGGGAGAGACGCACGAGTTCAAGGAAATGTACCCTGAATTCCTCAAAATAGCCAAGGAAGAAACAAACAAGCAGGCAGCATGGAGCTTCGACGTCGCAAACAAAGTTGAGCAAATTCACGCAGGCCTCTTCCAGAAGGCACTAGATGCCATGAAAGTAAAAGAAGAAGTGGCAGAGACTGACTATTACGTATGCAGTATTTGCGGCAACACAGTTGAGGGAGCATTGCCTGATAAGTGCCCGATTTGCGGCGCTCCAAAAGACAAATTCTTCAAACCTACCTAGAAGACCGTTTACCTTTTCTTTTTTTCTCGTCATACAAGAAAGGTTATATGCAAACAAAGACAAGCAACCTGTAAGGTCATTCTTGGCTGTTGGAATGGTTCAATAGTGTTTTGAGAGAGACCGACATGACCGTTTCGGATACCAACAATGCGATAGTTGAGGATCTATTCCACAAGTATGTAGGCGAAAAAGCTAGTGCAGGCAAGTACTCCGCAGCTTGGAAAAAGGCACGTGGGCAAATTCAGGAAAGCCCAGAGATGAGGGCAGAGTTAGTCGCAAAGCTCAAGACGCTTGTTTAGCAGTACGACCCCTCATCTTCCTTTTTGTTTCGACTCTCATTTTTCTTGGCGGAAACGCAATTGTCAGCCAACAACGGGGAAAGAAAATGCAGGCAGAAGGGGAAATGTGAAGGCATTAACTTTGATTGTAACCCGCAGTTATAAGATCCAAAGCATGAATTAGCTTCATGAACACCTTTCTAGGAACCGCTGGAAGGCAGTCTTGTCCAATTTGCGGAACTGACAAAACTGAGTTCAAGAATGGGCAGTGAAGCACGCCGAGAATCCCCTTTGCGCCCTCGCCATGGAAACTTTATATCTTCAGCTGATCGAAAATCTAATTGACCGCCCATGGTTTTGAAAGACATCAGAAAAAGAGACGGGAGAATCGTCAGTTTTGAAGTAGACAGAATCAAAAATGCAGTTCACAAAGCATTTCTTGCAGTGGAACTCGGCGACGGTGGTAAGACCGAAGCCGTGACGGATGAAGTGGTAAGACGCTTGCAGGAGAAGTTCGAGCAACAAACACCAACAGTTGAAGATGTGCAAGACACTGTTGTTCAAGTCCTAAGCGAGAGCGGATACAAAAAAGTTGCAAAGGAATATCAGGACTACCGTAGGAAGAAAGATGAATTACGAACCTTGAGAGAAAAACTAGGTTTCGAGCCCAAACTCACTGTTAATGCAATTGAAGTGTTGAAGGCGCGCTATCTGTTGCGAGACGAACAGGAAAACATAACGGAAACGCCAACGATGTTGTTCCGAAGAGTTGCTCGAGCGATTGCGAGGATTGATGCATGCTATGGAGAAAACGCCAGAGAATCCGAAGAAACATTCTATGATATGATGGCTAAGCTCGAATTCCTGCCTAACACACCAACTCTTTTCAACGCAGGAACACAGACGGAGCAGCTCTCAGCCTGCTTCGTCCTGCCTGTCGGTGACTCTCTCGACAGCATTTTCACGGCAGTCAAGAATATGGCGTTGATAGAGAAGACTGGAGGCGGCGTGGGCTTCGACTTTTCAGGTTTGAGACCGAAAGGAGACATTGTGAGGTCAACCAAAGGTGTGGCTTCGGGACCGGTGAGTTTCATGCGCATCTTTGACACAGCCACCGAAGTCATAAAAGCTGGAGGAAAAAGAAGAGGCGCAATGATGGGAATCCTTCGCATCGATCACCCAGACATAATTGAGTTCATAACTGCCAAGCAAAACCCGCTTCTCCTTTCAAACTTCAACGTTTCTGTCGCTGTGACTGACGAGTTTGTTCGGGCTCTTGAATCCGACGAGAACTATTGGCTTGTCAACCCGAGGAACGGAGAAAGCGAGAAACAGCTCCGAGCACGGGATGTTTGGGAATTGATAGCCAAGTCTGCATGGGCTAGCGGCGACCCAGGCATCGTATTCATTGATGAGATAAACAGACACAACCCTACGCCGCACTTGGGGAGGATTAAATCCACAAATCCGTGCGGTGAGCAGCCGCTGCTTCCTTATGAGTCTTGCAATTTGGGGTCGGTTAACCTTTCAAGAATGGTTTCGGAAGGTCAGATTGACTGGAAGAAGCTACGGGAGACTGTCCGCAATGCGGTTCATTTCCTAGATAATGTGGTGGACGCGAATGCCTACCCATTGAAGGAAATTGCTCATGTCACGCGTACGAACCGAAAGATTGGATTAGGCGTTATGGGTTTCGCGGACATGTTGATCATGATTGGAATCACCTATGATTCTGAGGGAGCAGTGAGGCACGCTGAGCAAGTGATGAGATTCGTGAATGAGGAGGCGCACAAGAAATCAGCTGAGATTGCTGAGAAACGTGGCAATTTTCCCAACTTTGAGGAAAGCACATGGAGAACGAAATACAAAGCGTTCCGAAATGCAACAGTGACAACTGTGGCTCCTACAGGTTCAATCAGCATAATAGCCGGATGTTCCTCTGGGATTGAGCCGTTGTTCGCCGTATCCTTTATGCGAAACGTGCTGAACGGAACGAGACTCTTCGAGACCAACTATTTGTTTGAGCAGATAGCGAAGGAAAGAGGGTTCTACAGTGCTGGCCTTCTTGAAGATATTGCCCGAACTGGTTCAATCAGAAGCGTTGACGGTGTTCCAGCAGACGTGAGGAGACTGTTTGCCACTGCTTTGGATATAGAACCTGACTGGCATGTGAAGATGCAAGCTGCATTCCAGAAAAGCACGGACAATGCTGTCTCGAAAACTGTGAATCTGCCGAATCGAGCGACTGTCGAAGATGTAAGGAAGGTTTTCGACTTGGCGGGGAGACTCAAGTGTAAGGGCGTAACGGTGTTTCGTTACGGAAGCAAACCAGAACAAGTTTTGTACATCGGCGAAGTGAAAACCAAGGGAGGAAAGTTCGTGCAGGCACAATCTGAGTATGCCGGTGGTTGCCCAACGTCGACTTGCCCTTTCCCAGGGTGACTGAAGATGGGTTATGTCTATCTGTATTATGGAACTGGTGGTGGAAAAACCGCCAATGCGCTTGGGCTAGCTTTAAGATCGGTTGGCCACGAAAAGAGAGTTGTAATTATCCAATTCCTCAAATGGCGCAGAGACATTGGCGAGTACCTTATCCGAAAAAAGCTGGCGCCGTTCTATGAGATCTACCAGTTTGGCAGAGAAGCGTGGCTTGGCACAGAGGAAAAATACGAAGAGTATGCTGGGGAGAAATTCGAGGTTGAGACCTTCAATCGCGCAGACAAGGAATTGGCCAGAAGGGCACTTGACTTTGCAGCTGAGGTTTTGAAGCAGAAACCGCACTTGCTCGTATTGGACGAAATCGGTCTCGCGTCGTCCTGGGGACTATTGTCAGTCGAGGACGTCATTGATTTACTTGACCGCATCCCGACAGAAACCACGGTGGTACTAACTGGACGCCTTGCTCCAAAGGAACTCATAGACAGAGCAGAGTTTGTCAATATTGTTCAGGAAATTAAGATGCCGGATCATTTCGAACTCACTGAAGGTATCCAGTACTAGACAGCAAGACAGGATATGTAGTCTGAAAAGCTAACGGTTATGCTTTGATGTTGGCTGCAACTTGCTTGCCGAAGTCAAAACACTTCTTCAGGTCTTCTGCGTCTGGTACGTATTTCAGTTCTAGCCCTGGTTCGTTGACTTGGAATCCTGCTTTCTTCACTACTTCGATCATGTTTCGCACCGCGCCTCCACCCCAGCCATAAGAGCCGAAGAAACTCCATTGTTTGTTCTTGGGTTTCAGCCCAGCTGCAAGAGTCAGGAAAGCTGCGAGAGTTGGGAACATTGAATTGTTGAGCGTTGGGGATCCCACGACTACTGCCTTGGCTTCTAGGATTTCGGTCAAGACTTCTGTCGTACCTGCGGAGCGTAGCTTCATGAGTTTCACTTCGATGCCTTCACTGATTGCTCCTTCGCATATTGCTCGAGCCATTTTGTCGGTGCTACCCCACATCGTGTCAAAAACAATGACGGCTTTGTTTTTGGCTTTGCATGCACTCCAGTCAAGATAGGATTGGATTATCTTTCCCGGGTTTGCACGCCATATTATGCCGTGACTTGGCGCTATCATTGAGGGCGCGATACCCATAGCTACGACTTCTTGGATTTTGCTGGCAACAAGTGTTCCGAAGGGCATTAGAATATTTGCGAAGTATGTTGTTGCTTCCTCCATCAGCACATGTGGATCTACTTCGTCATCGAAACGCTGTGAACTCGCCAGATGCTGACCAAAAGCGTCGTTGGGCATTAGGATTTTATCCTCAACCACATAGGTGAACATGCTGTCTGGCCAGTGAAGCATAGGTGCTTCGACGAAGCGCAATGTGCGTTTGCCGAGCTTTATTTCGTCTCCAGTTTTGACAGTTTGAATGTTGAACGCCGAACCGTAGTGTTCGATTATAGCGTCTTTTCCTTTTTCCGAAGTTACTATTGTCGCGTTCTTGGCTTGCCTTGCGACTATTGGCAGACTACTGGAGTGATCCATTTCGACGTGATTGACTATTATGTAGTTGAGTTTCTCGATATCGGTCAGCTCGCTGATTTTTCCAAGCAGCTCTGCGGAAAAAGGGTGCTTCACGGTGTCGACGAGAGCTATTTTTTCATCAATAACCAAGTAGGCATTGTAGGTGCTTCCTCGCTTTGTTATGTACCCGTGGAAGTCTCGGATGTTCCAGTCTACTACTCCCACCCAGTAGAGGTTTTGTGCTATGGCTACTTTGTACATTTTTTTGCCTTCTGTTTCAATTTTTTTCTGTTTTTAGATTATATTTGATTTTCACGCCTGCTTGCTCGAACAGTATTCCAACTGGACAGTTCTTTAGTGTGAGTTCGTGAAGACGTTGTACCCGATCTTCGGGCGCGTTAAGCTTGAACACTATGTCGAAGTCCTCTTGGATTATGGTTCCACTTTCGTCCGACTTGATGGCTTCGACTTTGACATCGCAGCCTTTGAGTGGAAGACGCATTTTTCGGGCTGTCAGGAGGCAGATTGTTGCGTAGCATCCAGCGTGGCTCATTACGCACAGCTCAAGGCTTGTTGGTCCGAGGTCTGTTCCCAGTTCGCGTGGCTGGTCGACGATCACCTTGTGCGACCGACCGTTTTCGAGTGCTATCTCGAATCCGCTAATAACATGCGCGCTTGCGTGGAGTTTTCCCATGAGTCACTGCTCCTGTTCTTTCTCCAAAAATCATGAAAATGACTGCGTTGGCATGTTTATATTGGTTTCGAACAGGGCTTGTAGCGTGCAACGGTTCTGATTAGGGAGTCTTGACTATTCAAAAAGATAATATTAGGCGAGTGAAGCTATTTGGAAGTTAGCTTGAGTTTCAATTAGAGGCTGAATGATATGAATTTGATACCTGATGACAAGAAGGAAGTTTTGAAGAATAAGTTCAGGGAGAACATGGTGGCTCCAGTTCGAATTCTCATGTTTACTCAGGAAATTGAGTGCCGATTTTGCTCTGACACGAGGCAGTTGGTTCAGGAAGTGGCTAGTTTGAGTGACAAGATTTCTGTGGAAGTGTATGATTTCCTATCTGACTCAGAGAAAGCGAAGGAGTATGGAATCGAAAAGATACCAGCTTTGGCGATAGTTGGCAGAAAAGACTATGGGGTTAGAATTTACGGGATACCCTACGGTTACGAACTTCAGACTTTGATTGAAGCTGTGATCAATGTTTCAAAAGGCACGACGAACTTGTCTGAAAAAACAAAGGCTATCCTTGCAGACGTCAAGTCACCGGTGCATATACAAGTGTTTGTTACGCTTACGTGTCCTCATTGTCCTGTTGCAGCGGCTACAGCGCATAAGCTTGCTGTTGAGAGCGACATCATAAGGGCAGATGTGATTGAGAGTAGCGAGTTTCCAACTTTAGCCCAGAAATATGCGGTAATTGGTGTTCCCAAGATAGTAATCAATGAAAAAATTGAGTTTGTGGGTGCTTTCAGCGAGGATCTGTTCGCTGAGCATGTTGTCCTCGGAGCATTTGCATAGACAGGGAAAGCCATGAGCCAAAGAAAGGACGAGAAGCTTTCCACAGTTTTTGTTTATAGCAAGGATTTCATGGAACGAGTGATCCGGAATCTGATAAACGACCCAAGCTACTGCAAGTCTTGCGGGCTTTATTGTGAAACCTGCAAGTATGGTGTTTACAGTTTTGTGCAAAACGTTCGCGCCGCCATACAGTTGCCTGACCCGTCTGATCTCCCAGCGTTCATTGACAATCCGGAAGAATACATGCCCATGAAACTGCCGAAGGCTGATATCTGTTTGGCTTCTGGACTGCATAAGGACCTGCTGTTGGAACTGCCTCAGCATTTGCAAAGCGCTGGAATCAAGACTTTGATTGCGCCAATCGAGGATTGGCAAGAACTGCCCACAGGAGTGCGAAAACAGGTTGAAGATAAATGCCGTGAACTTGGTCTGGAATACGCCTTCCCCAAGCCTTTCTGCACCCTTGAGCCCGAAAAGGACAAGCCTACTATCGCGAGGTTTATTGAAGAAACCAGAGTTGGACGTCCTTTACTGGAGATTTCGACAACCACGATTGGCAAAGACGAAGTTGTTGAGTACGCTGCTGTCAGAAGAAGTGCCCCTTGTGGCAGCACATGGTACATTGCGCGAAAGTTGGCCGGAGTTTCCACAAAGAAAGAACTCTTGTACGACGCGATAGCTAAGGCGCATCACAGCTTCCCGTGTACTGCAACAATGGTCACTGACCCAGAAACCAAAGAGCCTATTCTACATATTGGCGGTTTCACAATCCGAGAAGAAGTAGACAGGGCTTTGGAGAAGGCGAAAAACCAAAAATAGAGAAGAGCTGCTCCTTTTAAGAGAGCAAGGCTAACAGTGTCCACAGCAACAGCTGTGACCTGTCTTTTCAGATGAACCAGCAAATTTCGCTGGGTTCTTGTCGAATGTTGTCTTGCATGAGGCGTTGCAGAAATAGTATGACTTACCCATATAGTCGGATTTGAGTTTGGTCTTTTTCTCATCCACCATCATGCCGCAGACTGGATCTTTTACCATGTTACATTGCACCTCCTGTCTTAGCTTGATTAGCCGGTACTTTGGATTGTTCAGATTTGAATTTGGCGAATTTGAGCAGAGCGGAGTTTGTTACAACCGTCAACGAACTTATTGCCATTGCGCCTGCGGCGTACATCGGGTTCAGGAGACCTGCAGCCGCAACTGGAATCATGACAACGTTGTAGATGAATGCCCAGAACAGGTTTGTGTTGATCTTCCGCATCGTCTTCTTGCTGAGCTCCACCCCTAGAACCACATCTCTCAGGTCATCTTTGATCAGCACGATTCCGCCTGTCTCTTTAGCAATGTCAGTTCCGCTGCCAATAGCGATACCGATGTCAGATTGAGCCAGCGCTGGCGCGTCATTTATTCCGTCGCCTACCATTGCCACGACTTTGCCTTCGCCTTGCATCTTCTTGATGACGTCAACTTTCTGCCAAGGCAACACGTTCGCCATGACCATTTCGATTCCTAACTGTTTCGCCACAGCTTGAGCGGTTCGCTCATTGTCGCCGGTGAGCATTGCTAACTCCAACTTCATTTCTTTCAGTTGCCTTACTGCTTCGGCGGCATTCTCTTTCGGAGTATCCATGGCGGCTACTAGACCCGCAGGCTCACCCCCTACGGCGAGCAGCATGACTGTTTTCCCTTCGCTCTCCAAGTTGACGACTGTGTCTTCCAATGCTGCGATTGGGATGCCTTTCTCGTGCATTAGTTTGCGGTTGCCGAGCAACACAGTTTTTCCTTTAGTTTCACATTGGACACCTCGCCCTGGCAATGCTTCGAAGGATTCAGCGTCAGGGATCGATATTCCAGAAATTTCCGCGCGGTTCAGTATTGCTTCTGCGAGTGGGTGCTCAGAGCCTTTCTCAGCAGCGGCTGCATTATGCAGTACTTCGTTTTCGGTGAATCTCCCGAAATATTTGATGTCTGTTACTGAGGGTTCGCCCTTTGTGAGTGTTCCTGTCTTATCAAAGATCACTGTTGTTAGTTTTCTGGCCTTTTCGACATATTCCCCGCTTCTGAGCAGAACGCCATACTCGGCCCCTTTGCCTACACCTGCCAAAATGGCGGTTGGTGTTGCGATGCCTAAAGTGCAGGGACAGGCTATTAGCAGTACAGCGAGCAGAGCAAAGAAGGCCTCGGCAAAGCCTGCAGTTTTGAACCAATATGCGAACGATACTGCAGCCACTGTGAAAACTATGAGAACAAATTTGCCAACGATTCGGTCAGCAAATTTCTGAATCGGGGCGCTAGAGGCCTGTGCCTCCTCGACTAGGCGTATGATTTGTGCGAGGGCAGTATCATCTCCAACTTTCGTAGCTCTTATTGTGAGAACGCCAGTTTTGTTGATGGTTGCGCCGATTACTTGGCTGCCGACCTCTTTTTCGACGGGTATGCTCTCGCCGGTTACAAGTTTCTCATCTACCGAGCTATGGCCTGCGGTTACTACGCCGTCTATTGGGATTTTTTCGCCTGGCTTAACTAGTATCATTGTTCCTTCCTGGACATCTTCTATTGGCAGGTCGATCTCTTTTCCGTTCAGAAGTACTCGTGCCATTGTTGGCTTGAGCTCAAGTAGTTGCCTGATGGAGGCTGCGGATTTGCGGCGTATCATGTCTTCGATGTATTTTCCTAGGAGCACGAAAGCGAGGATTCCGATTGAAACCTCAAGGTAGCCTTCAGCGGCGGCGATTGAGGGGAAAAACGCGTTTATTGCTCCATATGTCCAGCCAGCAACGACGCCAGCGGTTACGAGAACATCCATGTTTATGGCGCGATTCTTTAGCGAGAGGAAGGCCCCTTTTATTATGCTGAAGCCTGCTACCCAAACGACTGGTGTTGAGACGAGGAATACAACGAAGCTGTAGACTTTCAGTTCGCCTATGAGGTTGAGAAGCATTATTCCGCCAGCTAGACCGAAGATGAATACTATGCGCAGGCTGGCCGCTGCCAACACGCCCAAGAGGGTGATAACAACGCGACGTTTCATCTGCGTCAGTTCGCGCTGAGGTTGTGTGTAGACGTCTGAGCAGGATTGGCTGCAGAAATAGTAGGTGCGATCACCGATTTTGCGGCTGATGGCCGTTTCAGTGTCAACGTCCATGCCGCATACGGGGTCTCTTGCTTTCGCCAAATCGATTTCTCCAATTGGCTAGGAGGTTACTTGTTGGCAATGCTTATAAATATATCTGCACAAGACATATCTTTTCGGTAAATAGAACCGGAGAACTCGCCGAGCAAAGGAAAAACTCGACGAGCCAGAAGGTCACTCCAGTCGTTTTATTATGTGATAGCCAAACTTTGTCTTCACTATAGCCGAGATCTCGCCCTTCTTGAGAGCGAAAGCAGCATTCTCAAACTCCTTCACCATCTTTCCGCGCCCAAACGAGCCAAGGTCACCGCCCTTCTTGCCCGAAGGGCAAAGCGACACCTGCGTGGCTATGCTAGTAAATTTCTCTCCTTTCTTTATCCGTTCAAGAACAGCTTTAGCCTCGGTTTCAGTCTTGACCAGAACGTGCGCACAATGAACTTGATTTGCCATAAAGTAACTAAACAAAAGTCTTGACTAATAATATTATTTGGTCAAGTGAACTACCCGCGGCTTCCGCCGCGGGCATCCACAAAACTAAACTCGGTTTATGCATTGTTCGATTTTCTCACTGGTAACGATGCCTGCAGTTCTAACCGCATAGCCATCTGACCACAAATGCCCACCCCAAAGATGCAACTTAATGCCAGCAAACTCTTCAAACAGCACCTTAGCAGAAACACACTTGAAAACACGCACCATCTCGGGAATCGACACCTTAGGCGGAGCAGAAACAAACACATGCACATGATCACCATCGTGAACCCTAACAGCCAACAGCCGATAGCCATGTTCATCAGCAATCATTTTAAGTACTTCTAACAGCCTAACCTCAACTGAGCCTACTAGTACCTTGCGCCGGTATTTGATGGCCCAGATGAGGTGATAATTGGCTTGGAAAGCACACGTCTTTGCCTTTTCCAGGTCTTTCACCTCCTCTTCTAATGGTGACAGACCTGTCGTGAGGCAGAACTAATAGAACTACGCATTCATCCTGCCGCTAACGCGGCAGGTATTCTGCTATGTTTTTTATAAACCGTTAAGCTGACGAGTATGTTAGAGTAGTGCTTGCTCTTTTTGATCAAGCGGAAGTTGTGAGAGTTAAGACGAAGCAAGGTTGTTAAGGAGGACTCTAAGGATGGCATGGTTATCGAAATGGTTCATGATAGCGTCATTTTTTTCATAACTTAATATGGGGATCTCACATTGGAGAGCTTCAGAGAAATCAGGACAACAACCGAAGAGGTTAAAAAGCCTCTGCAAGGAGAAGCAGATCTGCATCTCGGCATACAACACGAGGGAAGAAGAAGCGTCATCATCATGCAGTTGAAGGAAGCGATTATCAAGAGAAACCGAGTTTTCGAAGAGTGCTTGTTTGAGCCGCGTCGTTTCTTCGGAGGCGTCTTGCTGTTTCAAACAGTTAGGAGGCTCGGATTCACGTGAAATGATGAATCCTCCTGAGCTTGCTGGAGTGCTCAGGCAAACAAGAGGCTGTCCGTTCTGAAGGCAATCTCAGGTTTGCGGCAGTGGCTAGCTACTTGGTGAGTCCTGCTATCTTGTCGATCACGTCTAAGGCTTCTTTTGGCAGCAGGTTTCTATCCAGCTTCCAGCCGACTAGTAAGCCGCTTTTGATCTCCGTGGGTCTAGAGAAGACTATTCTGATGATTTTGTTTTTCTTGTCTGGTTCAACCTTCAGGTCGTCTTGAGATGTTATGAAGCCCATGAGGGAGGAGGTGATTTCAGCGTTCGAGTTCAGCGTTGATGCTAAGCGCCCGCCTTCCCATGAGACGGCTATGATCTCCTTGCTCAGGAGTCCCTTAGTCTTCTTTTTGAGTTTGGCTTTCAATGTTTCTTCGTCGGCGAAGTCGGAGCGAACTATATGATGGTATTCGACTGGGATTTTCTGTTTTGAGGCAATGTTGACACCGCCGATGGTTCCCATGCTGTATGATCCTGAGGTTGTTCCTTTCATCCTTATTGTGACCAAGTCAAAGTTGCGTCCTGTCACTTTTATGTAGCCCATATCTTGCTTTATGAAGCCTTGTTCGACTGCCTCAGGGCTTTTGTCTGGAAGTATAGAGGCATCTATGCCGAGTGCTCTGTAGTAGTCACATAATTCGTCTAAGCCTGCATACTTTCTACTGATCCAACTCATAAGATTCACACTTGTGAAATACCTCTTCAGCATGATTCTTAAGTGTTTTTCTTTTTAATGAACCAAGCGCTGTTCCAGAAACCAAGTGAAGATCTTGCTGTTTTCTCTCGGTTCCAAATCCTAGCTCGTATTTTCGTTTTGGCTCCCCTATGTTCAGGATTCTCTGCGTGATGACAGAGGCAAGGTCATTCCCCGCCAGTCTGAAATATTGAATTGCGATGACCCGCTTTGTTTTGAAAGAAGGTATTGAGTAGGCAACAAGTTGCAGATTGGCTCTGGCAGAGTGTTAATCCCATTGGGGGTCGCTTGTTCGGAAGGACAAAAGTCTTGAGCCGCCGGGCATTGGAATAGATACCTTGATGTTTTTTGAGCTTTCAGCAGGTACGTCGCCAATGGTGATAGTTACAGTCTTCATGTCCACATGGGTATCGACGTTGAAGAAGGTGACCTCGACCCTGCAATTCTTGGCATCTTTCTTCCCCATGTTTTGGGCTGTTCCTTCTAGATCGAACATGCCCGTTTCACCGTTGTAGCCGCCTCCGAGGCTAATTGCCACCGAGGCTTCTTTCAGTTCTGGTGGACCGGTTGCTGAGAAAAGCGATGTTATGATTCCGGAGAGAACGAGAGCGCTGGCAGCTGCGACGAATGCGACTATGACTACTACTGCGAGTATTGCTAAACTAGTTTTCTTCATGCGTTGATCAACTGAGTCACCGACATAAAAGGTTGTTGCTGATGAGGGAACAAGTTCTTCCTAAAAAGAGGCAGGATAGAACGATCACTGGCTGGCAGACTCTTCAGAACTCACACTCGAAATCGTGAAGGACATACGAAGTTCACGAACTGTGAAACTAGGCTGTGGCTTTCACGGTTGCCGGAGGAGGTCACATGGGCGATGGAGAAAATGAAAAGAAACCGAGGAGTGATGTTCATTATGTGTTCTTGAGTCAAAACTTATTAGTTTTGTAGAGGATGTTTTTCTTATGGGTGAGGGGAACTCGGTGATCTTCAGGATAAGTTACTCGATGAACGCAATGATAGTGGGGATAGCAATAGCTTTGCTACTGTGCATTCCCTTAGTGTCGGTTCTGTTCTTGGGAAGTCAAGGTCCAACATTCTTTCTGGTCTTCATGGTGGCGCTTCTGATCCTCTTACCAAGTTTGATAGTTCACGTGACGTTGGCTGGGAGAAGCATGAGCTATGAGGTTACAAAAGATGAGTTCAGGGTGAACTATCGCCTCATGAACCTGAGAGCCCCGTATTCTTCCATTCAGGACGTGGAAATGGTTGAGCTTGCTCTTCTGCTACGGTTGTTCGGAGGAAGTTGGCCTGGGTTCCACTGGGGTCTGTTCAAAACCAGCCGAGGAGTCGCCCACGTGTACAGCACAAAAATGAAAGGCACCTTCATACTCATCACCTTGGTGGATGGACGCAAAATTGCGATAACTCCTGCTGAGCCTCAAGCCTTTATGGAAAGAATAAATGAGGAGCGCAGTAAGTTTGGAACCGCGACCGAAGAAGACATAGAGTTGACAGCGTCTTGCTCTTGGAGACTGGTTTATGCTCAAATGACAGGTGTTGCTGGCGCCTTCATGGTGTTTCTGGCTTATTTCTTGGCGGTTTTTCCGTCTCTTCCTGAAATAGTGCCTGTTCACTTTAATTTCAACTGGGTTCCTGACCGATGGGCACCTAAGTCTGAGCTTTTCATAATGGTGGGTTTGGCTGCACTGTTTCCAGTTTTGAACGGAGCCTTAGCGCTGAAGTTTGGAAGATACGAGAAAAGCTTGCTGGTTTTCCTAGGAGTCGTTTTCTTCTTGGTCGAAATGCTGTTCTTGAGCATACTCTACACTATCCAAGGATTTGTTTGAAAACGAGAAGTGATTTTGAATCTGCTGCGACGGATCGTCAATCTTCAGAACTATATTTGCTGCTTCTGTTGCTGACTTGATTACTATCTGTTTCACGTGCACTGGTGCAACTATGTTTTGGTTTAAACATGTTTCTGACTTTTCCTGAGAACACGTTTACTATCGCCCGTGACTGCTCCTGAATTGTTCAGAGAGAGTTGTGCATAGAGGCAGTAGTTGAAGATGTGATAGTTCGCAAGTTTGAAGTGGAAAACTTGGGAAAAAAGTGATGATCATTCCATTGTTCAAAGCGAATCTGGGGACACGCATGGCTTCGTTCCTATGCTAAGTGTTGAAGTACGTTGGTGATCCGAAACTGAGCAACTGTCTACACGTGGTTTAGCGTGCTACTTTTTCCAATGTTTGATTATTGATTACTGCTGTTAACCAATGGCAACTGCGAAACAGATTAATGTCGCCACAGCCCTCTAGCTCGAGCGAATCCTCTTGGAACTCTGCATTCGCTTCTTCACTCGTCTGCGCGAAATAACTGGAAAAAAAGAGGAAACCCTGAACTTCCATGCGGGCGAACAAGTTACAGTTGAAAAGGTAATCAAAAAGCTATCAGACGAATACGGAAAAGACTTTCTCGATTACATCTACGACGAGAAAACCCATCAAGTTCGGGGCTTCCTGCAATTTTTGATCAATGGAAAACGTGCTGCCAAAGGATTGAGCACGCGTCTGAGCGAGGGCGATGTGCTAGCGATACTTCCCCCAGTAGGGGGCGGGTAACTACCTCTCAGAAGGCGCCCCAGAAAGGCGTCTTCTTCCGCATAGCCTCGACATACTCATTGAGCGCTTCTTGACCTTTGCTTGAGAGCTTGTCGAAATGCGTTGAAAGCAGAACCTTAACGTCCGCTTCAGGCACCTTCACGTAAAGCGTGTCTCTTTCGAAAACATGCCTTCCCACAATCGGTTTTTCCATGGAAATGGCAACCTGAATGCCAGCCGCGGCTTCAGGAACAGCCTTCCCCTTGTCCTGTATCTGCTGGATCTCGCCAATGTCTGCTAAGTCCTCAGCCCGAACCAAGGAGTATTTCGGTCTGATGAGTCCGCCCAAAACCTCCACTCCAAAAACGGCGGGCTTCGCACGTCGAAAGACAAAACCCGCCATGACCTGAATCTTCCCAGGTTTCGTGAGTTTGGCAAATTCCTCCTCGGTCTTAGCTTCACGCTTGGATCTGACCCACTCGAGGTATTGCTCTATCATGTTGTAGATTATCGGTTCCCTGAAGATCTTAATGTCATTCGCCGCTGCTTCCTGTTCTGCATCAGGCAGTATCTTAACTCCAAAAGCCAGAATCACGCCTGAAAGGGGTTCACGAGTTTTAACAACTGAAGCTTCAATCACATCACGTTTGGAGACATCACCCACGTCAGCAATCCTGATCTGAACATTGTTCTTCCTCAGAATTTCGGCAACTGCCTCCAGCGATCCTAGAGTGTCAGTCTTAACGACTACGCCTGCAACTTCAGTCGTTATCCTTATGCGCCCCACTTCCTCGGTGACAAGTTTTGCATATTCGTCAGGCTGCCCGTCAGGAGGAACAACATACAACGGCGCCCCAGCAAGCACACCCTCTAACCCAGAAGCCACAATCTTCACTCCTGCTGCGGCAAACACACATTCAACAGAAGAAAACCTGTCCCGCGGATCCCTTATTTCATCGAGTGGTTTAGGCACCAAGATTGCCCTAACCCTAGTAGTCACCGACTCTTCTTTTCCCCCAACAACAATCAGGTCATCCTTCTGGAGCGTCCCTTCATAGATTATCGTGTTAAGTGTCAACCCTAGCCCAGGCTCCTCTTTCACCTCAAGGACCGCGCCTTTTCCAGGTCCTTCAGTAGTTTGAAGCTGCTTTTTCATGAACAGCTGCGTCAAGCCAACCAGAAACATAATCAGTTCTTTCAGCCCCTCACCCGTTTTCGCACTCGTCGGAATCAAAGCAACCGTCGACGCAAGATCCTGACGGCGAATGCGCTCATACCGATCAGTCTTGAACCCTAACCGCGAGAAACTTCCCATTATCTGGTAGAGTTTGTTATTCATCTCTTCTTTCACATAGGCATCTTGACGTCCAAAACTCTCAGAAAAGGGCACCGCAGGATTCGACTTCCAGCCTGGGATTCGATCCAATTTGTTGACGGCAACAATGAAGGGAGTCTTGCGAGCTCTCAGAATATCTATGCACTCATTGGTTTGCGCTTCAAAACCTTTGAGCATATCAATAACGAGAATCGCTATGTCTGCAACGCTTCCCCCTCTTCTCCTAAGGTTAGTGAAAGCTTCATGCCCAGGTGTATCTATCACAAGTAAACCAGGAATCTCAACATCCACCTTAAGCGACGAAAGCAACGGTCCAGTTAATTGCTTGAGGGTTTCAAGGGGAAAATAGCTTGCGCCAATATGCTGCGTCATTCCTCCAGCTTCTCGAGCTTGAACACTTGTCTTTCTTATCTCATCTAGCAGGAGGGTCTTGCCCGTATCGACATGCCCCAGAACGCAGACTATTGGTTGGCGAACAGGCAAATGAAGCACATCCCCTTTTTCCTGCAACAATCTTTAGTGTCTGAAAATCTATTGGATCAAGGTTAATAAATGCTCATTGTGTTGCAGATAATGTTCTTGGACATATTCATGCCTTCTCACGAGGCTCGATCCGAACTGGAATGCTGCAAAGATCATGTTGTTCCACGAAGATGAAGACCCATACTGTCTAGTCTGCTGCTCAATTATACCCAAAGGCACCAGAGAAGAATACAGCGTATCAGGCAGCAACGCTATTGACTGCATAAAAGAACTGCTCCATGAAGACAGCGCCACCACCCCCCCACAATTGCCCTGGACAACTCGGGCAAACTGCTTAAATTTCCGCAGCCGGAGGCATTGCAGGTTCTCCACTAGCAGCTGGGTTCAAAGCACTAGGCGCAATCGCCTCGATATTGGCAACTGCGAGATATTCGTAGAGCTAAAGATAAACCCCCAAGTCATTCTGGCGGTCTTACCAAAAGCAGAACTACCCCAGTGGCGAGAAGTGCCGCGCTGAGAAAGCCAAACAAACCCCAAAACCCGCCCAGCTGAGCCGTACTCGTTGCAGTATAGTAGAGCGATAGAACGCCAAGAATCAGGAGGAGCAAACCGAAGAATTTCTCTCCCAGCGAAATCCAGAAAGTATCTCCCTCGCTCATGAAGTTTCAATTCCTTTTGCCGGATGATGGTTCCACTATAACAAACGAACGGTTATTTTAAACTTGTTCTGTGACAACTAAGTCTCCTTCAGTTTCGCAGGCAAATACTCATCGACAATGTATGTAAGTCCGTAGCGACTAAATGCCTCTTGCTCCGCCTTCCGCTTGATCTTCAGAAATGTCTTGATCTCCCGCTGCCAGAGCGGATCATTCTGATAGCGCGGATCCTTCTGCAGTTCATAGAGTCGCTTTATGTCTACCTCATCTAATGGGTCAGTTGGCAGCTTGTAGTCAACGATGTCAGAAGCCCACACCCCACTCCATTTCGCATCTGGCGTGTTCAACTCGCGTAGGTGAGCTGCGTTTGCCGAGCCCGAGATTATGACCATTGCAATGTGCATACCCCACGGGTCGCCATCTGTGAAGATGTAAACAGGCAGGTTAAGCTCTTCATTCAGTCTCCTGATGAAACTTCTAGTCTGCCTTGGCGCCTGTCCCGAAGTGGATACCAGAAGTGCATTGTGTTTGTTATGTACATTCTCTTCGATGAATCTCGTGAACAAAGCTCCTTTTTCAATCGCTATGACCTTGTCTGCGTTGGTGGCGACAAATTCTGATGAAGTCAACGCGGGACCAATCAACACACCATCAGGATGGCTTGTCAAATTGAGTGTCTTGCCTTCATAACCAGGGACCGTATAACTAATTGTCAGGTCACCGAAAATCGCAGATCTTTCCTCTGGAAATATGTTGAAATCCTCTCTGGCGAAACCAGTCAGGGTCTCGAGGTCAGTGACTATATTGTTGGATTCCTGCTGATCAGTAAAGGTCATTTCGTACGCCTGAGCTGAATAATATACATCTCTCAATGTGCTTGTTTTGCGTTGAGTCGTCAACTCATTTGAGAACATCGCTGCCCAAGTCAATTGCGTGAAAGGCTTGAGATTACGAATGTTTCGTGCACTGCGGCTCACGGTTTTGTCGCCTAAGACATACTGGCGTACTACAGAATCATAGTTAATATTATCTGTTGAGCGGCTAGGCATGTTAATTGCAGGGAACAGACCCTGATCCAACTGATCATAGACAGAAGTGCCAAACTGCTTCAATTTTTCAGCAACTTCGCTTTTCTTTTCAGCAATACTCGTCTTATGTTTCTTCTTCGACTCCATACTTCTGCACACTCTTCAACAATTTGTCAACGTCAGGAAGTTTCTGCTTTCCAGCAAGAACGGATGAGAACTGGGCGATTTTCGGCAGATACTTCGCAAAGACTCCGAGTCTCTTCCTCTCCATGTGCACGTGTTCCTGTCTGGACAAGAAATGCTGCAAATCACGCCCGATCTCACGTATCGCGTTTGCTACCTCCCTTCTGATTTCAGAGCGATCAGCAATGAACTCCTTGCCAACAGTTTTGTAAGGTACTTTGGTGCTGCAAATATGAACGACAATGGCTATTGGCAGGTCAGGAGAAACCTTGTATCTGCGCCAGTTCATCGAAGTAATAACCTTGTAAGAAACGTCGCTAGCCTCGTCATAAAGCAGCGGAATCCTATTAGCGAACCTGTAAACAATGAAAGACCCACGCTTAGGAATTTCTCCCCCATAAGCTATCCCCATCTCAATGATAAATGGGTGTCCTGCATACGTCGAGGGTTTGCGCTGATGCACCACAAGGTACTCCGGCTTCAGCTCCTTCTCGATTCCTGCTTTCAGCAGCTCCTCACCCAAAGGTGAAAGACAGCCAGCATCTGGTGGGAGAAACTCCTTGAATTTCTTCAAGTTCTGCATCAACCTCACTATTTCCTCGTGAGACAGCCTCTTCGGGCTCTTAGAAGGGCTCAATGCAGCAAAACCAAGAAACTTCTGCGCTGTAATCTCACCCACGCGGTGAAAGTGATGCCTCAAGAAGTCAAGCATGTTCTTGTCGACGGTCAGCTGAATGAGCCTCTGGAGTAGCTCCACGTCGACACCGTAAGGATGCGGCAAAGTCTCTTTCGGCGGCTCAGGCATCCTAGTGGTTCCGCGAACAAACTTGTAGAGCCTACCTTTTGGATCAACAAAAGTAAGATTCGCATAGGGATTAACCATGGCAGTCTGCTTGAAGTATTCAATTATCCTTGGCATGGCTCTAAGATAATCACCCTCTAACGTGAACTCAACGATTGTTCCATGCCATTGTTCTTTGTTTATCTGCACCTTCCGATCCAGAACGATCGGCCTGTTACGCTGAATATCCATCATCAACTTGAACTGGCAGATCTTCGCCGTGCCAGTGCTCGACGTGACAAGCGCCGGTTGGTGAGTGGTGATCTGTCCATAAAGTACAGCCATCTTGCCTCCCAAACCGAAGGTTCCCCTCATCTGCTTAAGTTTGTATTTTGAACCATACAATACCTGTCCGAAAGCTGAGGGGATAAACTTCGGCTGGATCCCGCAGCCATTGTCTTCTACTCGCAATTTGTAAATCTGAGTCTCTTTGGTAGCTTCTCCCTCGAACGAAAGGCGCACATAGACGTCAGGCGGTATCTTTGCGCTCTCAGCAGCATCTAACGAGTTTTCGACAAGCTCTCTTATTGCAGCGAAAATGGCACGCGACGGGTTGGTGAAGCCCGCAATGTCGCGGTTACGATAGAAAAAGTCGGAAGCACTGATTTCCTCAAAGGTCTGAGCCACTTGCCGCCCTCACCACTTATACTCCTTTCTAATTTGCGAATTTGGGTAGGATATGTTTTCGCTCATTCTTTAAGTTAACTACCGCTTTCGAGAACAAACGCCAGTGAACGCAGATCAGATGGACTTGCATTTTCTTCTTCCCAAAGGTAACAAGGAGCTTTGACTGTTTGGGTCTATTTTCCTTTAGATTCGGCGTAGTAGAATTCGCCTATTTCTTTCTGGAAAACGTCCATCTGTGAATCTTCCTTGTTCACTCTCGGGCGTCTTGTTACCGAATCTCGGCGGAACGTGACATTCATCCCTTTCAGAAACGCGTTCATACCCTCTCTCAAGCTCGTTGGCGATTTTGCCAATCCGTTTAGGCCGGGTTCCCCTGAAAAAACCATCAAGCGATCTGCCACGAAGTCTTGGACCACAATGTCATGCTCAACCACGAAAGCCGTTATGCCATGGGCTTCAGTTACGCGTCTAATGGTTTTGGCCGCATTTAGCCTCTCCTCAACATCCAAGTAAGCACTGGGCTCATCCAACAGGAGCAAGTCTGCTTTTCGGCTTAGACACACTGCAATAGCAACCTTCTGCAACTCCCCACCGCTCAGTTCCATTACATTCCTATCCAGAAGCGAGTTGATCTTCAGAGGTTGCATTATCTCACTTTTATACCAGCTTGAGGCGAAACTCTCTTTCGAAACACCTATGAGAAGCTCTTGAACAGTGCCTTCGTAGTCAGACGCTATGTATTGAGGTTTGTAACTAACACTAAACTCGCCGAGTTTGGCTTTGCCATCTGTTTCCTCCAAACCAGCCAAAACTTTGATGAAAGTTGTCTTTCCGATGCCATTTGGACCTAGAATTCCCACAATCTCTCCTCGCCTTATGGCACCAGTTTCAGTGACGAGCTTGAATTCTCTGAACGTCTTCTCAAAACTGGACCACGCCAGAAGTGTTTCGCCTGTTTCTGTGACAACAGTTGGTGGTCTTTCATGGAACTTCACGGGTTCTTTTCGAAAGCGCATGTTCTCGTCAGGAATGAATCCCTGCAGGTAGATGTTAATGCCCGTTCGCACTCCATGAACGTGGCTCACAACCCCGTAAACGCCAGTCTCGCCGTAGAAGACGCAGATTTTGTCAGAAAGATAATCAATTATCGCCAAGTCATGCTCGGCCACAACGATTACTTTCTGCCAGTCCTTCAAACTTCGTATTGCTTTTGCCACTTGCAGCCGCTGTCTAACATCCAAGTAACTAGAGGGCTCGTCAAAAAGATACACATCTGCCTCCCTACAAAGCGTGGCGGCAACCGCGACCCGCTGTAGTTCGCCACCGCTGAGGACATCAAGATCACGACTCCAAACTTCTTTCAACTCCAATTCATCAGCAAGCTTGTTAAGTAGTTTTCTTTCATCGATCTTTTCTAGGAGACCGCTGACTTCCCCTGCCACAGCCTTCGGGATCTTGTCCACGTATTGAGGCTTATACGCGATTTTCAATTTTCTTTCGCTCAACCCCCTGAAGTAATCCTGGAGCGTTGAGCCACGGTAAAACTCGATTATCTCATTCCATTTTGGCGGATCTCGAAAGTTCCCCAGATTTGGCGTTATCTCCCCAGAAAGCACCTTAAGCGTTGTGGTTTTCCCAATTCCGTTCTGTCCCAACAAGCCCAAAACCATGCCAGGCGAAGGCGTCGGTAACCGAAATAATTTAAATGCGTTTTCCCCAAAGCGGTGACTACAGTCTCTCTCCAACTCATCAGGCAGATTCACAATCGAAATAGCGTCAAAAGGACACTTCTTGACGCATATGCCACAACCACTACAAAGAGCCTCGGAAATAATTGCCTTTGATCCTTCAATCTTGATAGCTTCTACCCGGCTTCTGACCATGGGGCAAAAACGCAAGCAGAGCTGATCACACTTCTTGGTTTTGCATTTGTCTACGTCCAATACCGCGATCCTTGGCATTTCCAATCCAATTAGTGATTTGACCTTGTAGGCTATAAAGGTGGATCTACATCAACAATACAATGGATGGAAAGCACGCACAAAACACAATAGAAAAACTAACAATGGAGTTGCTCAGAGGCAATCTACCATTCCTCTTCTTCCCATTCCTCTTCTTCGCCTTCTTCCCATTCCTCTTCTTCTTCAAACACCAATCTCTGTCACCTCCATCAACAAGATTAGTCTAAGTAGCGTAGACATCCACGTTTTAAGGGTTCTCCTTCGTCAGCTGTCGAAACAATATCACCCGTCAGAACAAGAACAGCCAATTCCGTTTTTCTTCGCCCCCTCCAATCTACTCCATAACAACGGGTGCTGTTGAGATCTCGTGCCATCGGAATGAATAAATCAATGGATCATCCCTAATAGGTTGGGATGATGTGAGGCGACGGCTACGAGCCAAAAGCTGTGAGAAAAGCCGTACTTACACTGACCCAAAGGTGTCAGCTTGCTGCACGATTTTAACCTCATTGCCACAACAGCCCGCGGAAACGAGCGACAGATGGTTCACGAGCTCCTTTATCTGTTGCGAGAATCATTGGGTGACGTCACCGCAGATGCAAGCAAGACAGGCATCAGAGGAGTGGTCACCGCAAAGACGACGCTAGATCCACTAGATGTAATTGCGAAATTTAAAGAAATACTACAAGAGCGCCCATACGAGTTCAGATATGCCCTACGTGTAATCCCAATCCAAAGAGTCACAAGCACCACTTTGGACCAGATAAAGTGCATCGCCAAGGAGCTGTCCTCTGGAATAACTGAAAAAGAGAGTTTTCGTGTTACTGTGGAGAAACGTTTCACTAACCTTCATTCCAGAGACTTGATTGAAGCAGTTGCTACGGACATCCAGAAAAAAGTGGACTTGGCTAATCCCGCCAAGATCCTGCTGATTGAAGTCCTAGGTAACCTAACAGGTTTGTCCTTGATTGAACCCAATGAGATTCTGAATATTCTCAAAGAAAAGATGCTCTAGCAATTTATACTGAAGTGGAGAGAAGTGCCATCCTTTCAATGACCAGGTTCACTAATTTTTGATTATTGCCGCCTGTTGTTGCTTCAAGTTCGGTCTCAGATATTCCAAACACTCGCCTTATTTCTTCGGTTTTTTTTTCCGACAGTTCAAGCACAGTATCGTCCAGTTCTTTTCCCAAATACCTTGTTACCTTGGAAAGCGACGCCTCTACTGAAGTTGCATTATGACCAATTATTACCACCGCGAGGTTCACACACCCTCTCTTTATGCCAAGAGTATCAATTGCTTTTTGGATCTGTCGCTGAGCACATGCATACAGCATTAATTCTAGTTCAATACTCCTTGAAATGTTGCAATGGTTTTCGAAACCGACGATAGCATTTAGTAAGGCAAAGTAGAGATGTTCCCACGTGGCAATTAACTCAGCATTAAGGAATTGAACCGAGACATCTCGCTTTCTAGCAAGACGGATCACGTCTGCTATTCTCGCAGCGTTTTCCATTCTAACACCTCTGAAACCTGAAATTTCTGCGTATACGCCGCGTTGTTCGAGTCGAAATAGCATCATTTTGCCTCATTCAGGCATACTGGGCACTCTCAAATGCCTATTGACAGCAAAGTTCCCATGGATTGGGTGCATTCTCCTTCAACCTACACGAGCAAGTTGTGCGGGTTGAACTCCTAAATCAGATGAAGCTGTATATACCTGCGTTCTTGCTGTTGTTCGCATTTTGAGTTCTTGTCCGATTTGATATGAATAACCCCGACTAACCTTTGTAGTTTGCGGCATTTCTATCTCTTCAGCTTTTCGGGAATCTATATTACTGTGCCGAGGCTAAGTATTCAAGTTGCAACAACGAGGCGCTTCATTCGTGAACAAACCTACCAAAAAAACTGGAGCGAGAGAAAGCGTAGATCTGGTTATCGTCAATGCTGACGAACTGCTAACCCTTGCTAGCACTTCACTGAAGCCTCGAGTCGGAAAGGAGATGCGAGAGCTTGCTATTCTCAGAGATGGAGCAGTGGCGGTTCGCGATGGTAGAATAGTGGCTGTTGGCAGAACAAAAGATGTCGTTCGAATGTTTAGGGCGGGTTATGTGATTAATGCTCAAGACAAAACTGTGCTTCCAGGATTCGTTGACCCTCACACACATCTGGTTTTTGCAGGTTCGCGTGAAGATGAATTTGAGATGCGGCTTGAAGGCGTTTCCTACATGGAACTGATAGGCTCGGGAGGTGGCATTCTAAAAACTGTTAAGGAGACACGGAAAGCCCACGTTGAGAAACTCGTGGAACTAGGGCTGGAAAGGCTCGATGCCATGTTGACTCATGGAACAACAACTGTCGAAGCCAAGAGTGGCTATGGTTTGACAACTGACGGCGAAACCAAAATCTTGGAAGCAACTCGGCGACTCAACCAGTTGCACAGTGTGAATGTAGTGTCCACCTTCATGGGGGCGAGGGCAGTTCCACTCGAATGCCTCGGTAACCATGAGGAATTTGTAAATCTCATCCTAACCGAAATGATACCCAAGATTGCTGACAGGGGACTGGCAGAATTTTGCGATGTCTTCTGCGAACGTGGCATATTTAGTTTGGACCAAGCAAAACGTGTGCTGGTTAAGAGCCAATCTATGGGCATGAAGCCAAAAATCCATGCAGATGAATTCAGCTCTTTGGGTGGCGCAGAGATAGCCGCTGATATCGGCGCCATTTCAGCAGAACACCTCGTTTTCTCCTCGGCTGAAGGCATCAAAGCCCTCGGCAGGAAAGGCGTCACAGCTGTTCTTCTCCCAGCATCGGCATTCAGTCTGATGCTGGGACGCTTTGCAGACGCCAGATTGATGATCGAATCAGGTGTTCCAGTAGCCTTGGGGACAGGATTCGACGCAGACTGCTGGATTGAGAGCCAGCAGTTGGTAATAGCAATGGCATGTCGCTTCATGCGTATGAGTCCCGCTGAAGCTATCACAGCGACGACGATCAATGCCGCCTACGCGATCGACAGGGCTGAAGAAGTTGGCACTTTAGAAGTTGGTAAAAGGGCTGACATCCTCGTTCTGAATGCCCCAAGCCATAATTTTCTAGGTTGCCGCTTCGGAACCAACTTGGTAGACAAAGTGATAAAAAATGGAAGACTAGTTGTCGACAGAGAAAAGCAAGACGAACCAGTTTTTATGAGCAGGAATGAATAGAAACAGCCCGATCTGTCCAAAGAAAGCAGTTTTGGACACCCGAGATCGGTGCTTTTTCCACCTCATCTATTGAGCAGGTTAGGAAGAAAAAGCCTTAAGTGATTATTCAACAACCCGGACTAGCTGGAAGTCCGTTCGATGGTACATGAAATCGCCTATGCCACAGCAGAAACTAAAGGATGTTCCTCCAAATTGACAATTGAAGGTAAGATCTTCTACGTTAGGCTCCTCGAGTCTAGCATGCAGCGGGCAAGATATTTCGCGGGTGATCAAAATGGAACAATCACGAAAGAGATATCGCAAAATGAATTCAATTTTTGGCTTGGAACTCTCGCTGACAACGAAGAGGAAATTGAAAAGATCAGGATGAAACTCAATGTGGGGAAGAAATACCTTCGATGAGAAATCCATCCTCTTGTTATTGGAGATAGACAGATGTCTACTTTGAAAAAAGGTGCACCAAGGCTGACTTGGACATGCTCCAGGGCAGCTTCTACTACCGTTACGAAATTGACGTTAGCTCTTAACATTCGTATAGAAGATAGGAAAGGTTTTTAGTCAAGTTATTATATGACACTCAGCGAAAGCGTAAAGAGGCATGTGAGGTCCAAGTTATGTCTGTGTTTGCAGCGCCAGGAGCTTATGATCGCGCAATTACAGTTTTCTCGCCCGATGGTCGCCTGTTCCAAGTTGAATATGCGATGGAACTCGTAAACCGTGGGGCCACAATCATAGGCTTGCAGTGCGAGGAGGGCGTTGTGCTTGGCTCAGAAGAGAATATTGAGGCTCTGGAAGAGGCAGAGTACTCTTGGAAAATCTTTCGTGTTGACGAGCATGCAGGTGCTGCGATCGTTGGTCTGAGCAGCGACGCAAGAATCCTGATCGACCAAGCTCGAATCTACGCCCAGAGTAATAAGCTGACTTATGACGAACCCATAGACGTAGAAGTTGTCACCAAACGAATATGTGATATCCAACAGATGTACACGCAGCATGCGGGAGTGCGCCCCTTCGGTGTCTCAATAATATTCGCGGGTGTTGGCAAAACCGGGAATCACGTCTTTGGAACCCACCCGAGCGGGACATACAGAGGTTACAAAGCAACCGCACTGGGCGCAGGAAGAGAAACAGCAATAGCAATCCTGAAAGAAGAATACAAAGAAAAGATGAACCTTGAAGCAACCGTGAAGCTCGCAGTTAAGTGCTTAGCAAAAGCTCTAGAAGCAAGACAACTGCCAGCAAGAATCAAAATAGCCACAATTCCTGCCGCGACTAGAAAAATGGAAATGCTCAAAGACGAAACTGTGGAAGCTCACATCAGGGAGCTGGGTTCGAGCAAGTGACAACCTGATGAGCGAAAAGTTTACTATCGCACGATTGACGAAACAAAACGAGCATTTTGAGATACTCGTGAAACCCCAGAAGGCACTGGATTACCGCAATGGAAAGATCGAGTCAGTTGCCGAAGTGCTTGCAGCAGAAAACGTTTTTTCCGACGCAAACAAGGGAACACGAGTTGGAGAGGAGCAACTTCGAAAAGGTTTTGGAACAACAGATGCACTGAAAATTGCAGGCATAATCCTCAAGACGGGCACGTTGCAACTAACCACAGAACAACGACGCAGGATGATCGAAGACAAAAAGAGGCAAATAATCGATTTTATCTCGCGACAAGCAGTTGATCCAAAAACCAATCTACCCCACCCTCCGACTCGGATTGAAAACGCAATGGAACAAGTTCGCTACCCCATTGACCCATACAAGCCAGTCGAAGAGCAAGCAAAAGACATTGTCAGACTCCTTAGACCGATTTTACCCCTCAAAATAGAACAGATTGCGGTGAGTGTCCGCATTCCAACCGAATACGCCGCCAAAGCCTATGGTACAATAAAAGCTTCCGGAGCAATAAGGCAAGAAGAATGGCGTTCTGACGGGTCATGGACAGGTATGATCGAAATGCCAGCAGGATCTTACGCATCATTTCTCAATAGATTAGGCGACGTTACCAAGGGAAATGGAGATGCAAGAATAGTAACTTGAAAAAATCTGAATGGAGAATACTGAATGCCAACATACTTTGAAAAAAAACAACTCGTCACGCCTGGGGAACTCCTTGCAGAAGGAGATTTCTTTGCCGGCGAAAACACATACAAAGAGGCAAACAAAGTGTACGCAAGCCGGATCGGATTAGCAAATACCGACAACAAGAAGATAGATGTAGTTGCCCTGAGGGCTTTCTACGTGCCAAGAGTTGGCGACATCGTAATCGGAACGGTAAGCGAAGTCGGGTTCAATGGATGGACAATCGACATAAGGGCACCCTACTCAGCTTTGCTACGAGCCTCAGAAGTTCTGAGTAGACAGTTCAAACCACAAACTGACGAGTTATCCCAAGTTCTCAACGTCGGCGACTTAATAGTGGCAAAAATAGCCTCCTACGATAGATCTCACGACCCCCAACTTACTGTCGGCGAACCAGGGTTGGGGAAAATCACCCGTGGGCAGATCATGCACGTAACACCCACCAAAATCCCCCGAGTGATAGGCAAGAAAGGGTCGATGATATCCATGATAAAACAGGAGACTGAATGCCAAATAATCCTCGGTGTGAACGGCGTAATCTTGATCACAGGGAAAACTCGCGAAGATGAGGATCTGGCCATGATGGCTATAGAGAAAATCGAGGATGAATCGCATACTAGCGGTCTCACAGACCGCATAACACAATTGCTTAAGGATGAAAAATCAAAACGTGAGGAAACAAAAAATGAATGAAAAAATGGAAAAACTAATCGACAAGAAGGGCCTTAGGCTTGACGGAAGAAAAGCCGACGAGTTAAGACCGATAAAGATCCAGGTAGGAGTCTTGGGAAACGCTGACGGTTCAGCATACATAGAACATGGAAAAAACAAGATTCTCGCAGCAGTTTTCGGACCGAGAGAGATGCATCCAAAGCATCTTTCACAGCCTGATCGCATGGTTATCCGATGTCGCTACCATATGGCCCCCTTCTCTGTGCAAGAACGGAAGTCACCCGCACCGTCAAGAAGAGAAGTGGAACTCTCAAAGGTAATACGAGAATCTCTTGAGCCTTCGGTCTTCATTGACCTATACCCTCGAACTGGGATTGACGTTTTCGTCGAGGTACTGCAGGCTGATGGCGGAACAAGGTGTGCAAGCATAACAGCTGCATCTCTCGCCATAGCGGACGCAGGGATTCCTTTGCGCGACTTGGTTGTTGCTTGTGCTGCGGGAAAGGTTGATGACACTGTTGTTTTAGACTTGATGGATATGGAGGACAAAGTTGGTGTCGCCGATGTCCCAGTTGCTTATATGCCAAACCTAAACGCCGTGACTTTGCTTCAGATGGATGGTGTGCTTACACCTGAGGAGTTTGAGAGTGCAGTCAATCTAGCCGTCGAGGGATGCAAAAAAATCTATATGTTTCAGAAGGAAGCATTACGCACGAAATATATGGCCGTCAAGGAGGAGGTTGAAGAGTGATGTCCGCACTCATTACTCGAGTTAGACAAAGGCAGATCGGCCAGGGAATAGACGCTGGAAAGCGGTTGGATGGTCGAAGTCTGGGCGACTACCGAGAAATCGCAATTGAAGAAGGCATAATTGAACGTGCCGAAGGCTCAGCTAGGATCCGTTTAGGGAAGACTGATGTTTTGGTTGGCGTTAAGATAGAGACAGGCAAACCGTTCCCTGATACGCCGAACGAGGGAGTACTGACTGTGAATGCTGAGCTTGTACCTATAGCATCTGCCGCCTTCGAACCTGGTCCACCCGACGAAAACTCAATAGAGCTAGCAAGAATAGTTGACAGAGGCATCAGAGAATCAAAGGCTATAGACAGTGAGAAACTAACAATTGAAGCTGGAAAGCAAGTCTTTGTGGTTTTTGTGGACGTATATGTACTGAATCATGATGGAAACTTGATCGATGCATCCGCTTTGGCCGCGGTTTCTGCTTTGACTAACACAAAGATGCCAAACTACGAAATCGAAGAAGGAGAATTGAAAATCAAACCAGGCTACAGTCGGCTTCCCCTTAAGAGCCGCCCGATAACCGTGACGCTTGCACAAATTAATGGCAAACTCGTAGTTGATCCATGGGTGGAAGAGGAACAAGTCATGGATGCCCGAATTTCGATAGCAGTCAACGACGAAGGAAGTATCTGCGCAATCCAGAAGGGCGGCACTGGGTTCTTCACACCAAAACAGATTTTAGAAGCATCAAAGCTTGCACAAGAGAAAGCTGCTGCACTACGGCAAAAACTCGGTTGGTAGAAGAATTGGCGCGAATGAAAAAAGTTGGCTCGACGCGTGGGCTTGGTACACGTTACGGATCCACCGTCAGAAAACGCTACACAAAAGTCATCGCCGGATTGAAGAAACTTCACAAATGCCCCCAATGCGGCTTCGCAAAAGTTCGGCGCGAGAGCGTTGGGGTCTGGAAATGCAGGAAATGCAGCTGCACCTTTACGGGCGGTGCATATATGCCCGTTACCAAGCTTGGAATTGTCGCAAAACGTGCTGCTAAAGGCGTTCCTGTCGAAGAGACAATAAAGGCTACCGAAGAAGCTGCATAGTTTCTTCGACTGTTCCTAACTCAGACCGACTGGTCACTCAGCAGTTTTCTTGGAGGTCCATTGGCATTGAAGACCGAAGCTCTTGTCAGCATGAAATTCTCCTCCGCAAAGAAACTACGGATATTCCTCGACGCTTTGTTGCCCGAGACGCACCATCCCATCGGTAACCAAGTGAAGGTGAAAATCGTTAATGAAGATGCCATCTTGCACTTGAAAGTTGACGCTAAAGACACAACTGCCTTGCGTTCAACACTCAACGCTTATCTTCGATGGACGCTTTCAATAGAAAGCGTGACAGAGTTCTTGAATGGTCACTCGTAATCTCTAATTCAATTTGGGGCTGTCGAGTTTCGCGCCAGTTTTCAGGAAGAAC
>CAZQCX010000015.1:0-26923 GCA_964591705.1 uncultured Candidatus Bathyarchaeia archaeon
GCACGCCCCTGGCGTTCGTCGGCATTGGGAATTGCTTGTACACGTGCAGCATCCATTCGCTCATGCTTTCGTCAGCGACGGCTGGGACACCATTCGGGAAGCGTTTCTTCAAGGCGGAATCGTCGGTGCCTGGGGATATGTCAGTGACCATGCCCTTTATCAGCACGCTACTGCCTTGCACCGAAACCTCAGGTGTTGCAGTTACTGTGATTGCGCTTGGTCCTTTGCCGATTGCGTATATGCGGTTGTCATATGTGTCAAACATCGCTATTGTGCTGTCTCCAATGATCGATTGTCCTCCCCAGCGGGTTGTACGGAAGGCTCCGTCTATTCTCCATATTTCCTTTCCGGTTTCTGCGTCGAGACAGACTGCTGGTGCACCGCGCGGTCTAGGATCCACCACAGAGTGCTCCTGATGGAATAGGTAGAGTTTCCCATCGGCAATGATAGTTATCGGAAGAGGCCAGTCACTGCTCCATAAGATCTCGTTGTAGGGGTCTGTAGCTTCGTAGGTCCATAAGTGTGCGCCAGTCTTGATGTCGTAAGCATTAACCACCCCCGCCATACCAGCCGTAAAGAGTTTACCGTAGGCGATACTGCTTGCGCCCCACGCGCCTCCATACAGAATGCTGAAGATGTTCAGTGCCGGTTCGGGCTTAGTTGGGCCCCATACCTGTCTCCCTGTGTCGAGGCTTAAGCCATAGTATTGCCTTGTATCCTTGGCACCCACTACGAAGACGCCATCTTCTGGACTAGGGGTCGTCCCTGGAGGAATGTCTACGTGTACATCTGCTGTTGGCAGCGTCCATGTTGTATTGAAAAGCAATCGTCCTTCCTGCCCCGGTTTAATGCTGATCCCCCAGAATACGGGAGCAGTCTGCGGTAGCCCGAGAGCTCCTTCAGTGTTAGAACCTATAATTCGATCAGTGAGAATCGTCTTAACAGCTCCTGGTAGACCTCTTGGTATCGTTACGTTCCAAGCCCATCCGTGCCTGCTTGCATCGATCGTGCGTCCCGCAAGGGCGCGGTTGAGAGCGTCCCGCCTGAATGGTATCCAACTGCCATATGCGAATTCAGCTGAGGCTGCCGGTATTATGCCAGTTTCGCTCATGACATCTGCAATGGACCACCCTGTCAGGTCGACAGCCTTGGTTGAGTTCCATAACGCCATCCACCCTGCTGTCAAGCTAACCACGTATCTGAGGATCTCACCTTTCGCACCGTAGATGTTGGTCCCTGCAGGCACATTTATCATGCTGTATACGTATTCTCCTGTGAAGGCATCAAACGCACGCCATGTTGTACCATAGACCTCCCAAAGGTACGGGTAAGCACCGTGCAGGTTGAATGAGTCCCAGTAAGTTACTTGCCCATGCGACAGTCTTGTATTGTTTCTGAACCACAGTTCTTTGCCGGTACTTAGATCCACAGCAATAATTCCCTGCGCTTCTATTCCGCCTTGGAATCCAAGTTGGAATCTATTGTAGAAGAGTATTCCGTTGATGATCACCGGGTTTGCCCACTTGCCTTGGTACGCATCCCCATGTTCATAGCTCCAAGAGCCAAATTCGCCCCCTACGAGTCCTCCTATCGCCAGAGGTTTAGCCCACAATATATGGGCAGTCTCAGGTCCTGTGTTGTAAGGAGCCAATCTGTTTGGAGGAATCGCCAGCCAGTTACCCGAAATCGATGCCCATTCGTACAACTGTGCATCTATTGGACGAGTCCAATACCCTGTTGGAAGCGGCACACCGGGATAACTTTGCACCGGGTCCTTCTGTACGACAAGCGTATATTTCTCGCTGCTGCTGGCTCTCATCACAGTTCCCACTGGATATGTGCGACCTGGGAAGACGGCTGTGACGTTCTGCTGAGGAAAATGCGTCTGCAGAGTGTAGTTGCCAAGCATAGTAGGGGTGTAAACTGTTCCTGATGAACCAGTTGTATCAGTTTTGAATGGTCCGAGAGTTTCGGTGGTACCGTCGGGTCTTGTGACCGTTATTGTCAGCCCCTCCCACCCAAGCTGGGGGCGTGTCGTATGCATTGTAATACCAAACCAAAGCAGTACTTCTTGACCGACTCCTACTGGATTAGGCATTGCCCCAATTAGGGCGAACGTGTTCCTTGGTGTAGGTGTTTGTGCGTTTGCTGCGGGCAAGGCAATGATGGAAATCGCGAAAGTCAACGCCAGAATCATAGCAATCGCTGCAGTCATATTTCTATTTGACATCATCTCTTCTCCTCAAAGTATAATGCACGTTCCCGTGCACGGCATAGTACTCTGCAAAGGAGCAATTTAAGTCCTTGTAAGATGACAAGCCACTTACAGAAACAAGCGCCTAGCACATACAACGTACCCGCAACAAGCTAAGATGAACCAAAAAACAACAGACGCAAAACCAACTGGAAAAACCGCGAAAGTGTGTGGGTTCTTCTGGACATGTAGAAATAATGCTAAGGGATTGCAGTCCGAATACTTCATAAAGCATCCATATGTTAAGTTAGGTCTGCGAGAGGCTACAAACAATGGACAACTGGGACCTCATAATAGTCGGAGGCGGCGCTGCCGGCTTATCAGCTGGAATATACGGTGCGAGAAGTGGTCTGAAAACCCTAGTTATCGAGGAAAAAATGGCTGGTGGAACGGCTGCAGACGCGCCTACGGTAGAAAACTATCCTGGCTTCAGCCAAATCAGCGGTGCTGAGCTAGCAGAAAAGATGTCGACACACTGCAGAAAGGTAGGAGTAACAATCAACGAAATAGAGGAAGTAAAAGCCTTAGACCTTAGGCAGGACATGAAGATCGTAAAAACGATTCAAGCTGAATACAAAGCCAAGACAGTAATAATAGCGACGGGTTCTCACTACAAAGAACTCGGGGTTCTAGGCGAAAAAGAGTTCCGCGGAAGAGGCGTCAGCTACTGCGGCGTCTGCGATGGCCCGCTGTTCAAAGGAAAACGCGTCCTCGTAGTAGGAGGAGGAAACTCCGCAGCCATAACCGCGCTTTACCTCTCAGGAATTGCATCTCAAGTGGGCATCGTACATAGAAGAGACACATTCCGATGCGAAGAGACGCTAGCAAAAGACATCAAATCCAAACCCAACGTGCAAATCAAATGGAACGCTGAAATCAAAGAGATTCAGGGCGAGAAACTCGTAAACAAGACTATTCTCGTTGATGTTGAAACCAAGGCAACCCAGGAATTGCCTGTTGACGCTGTTTTTGTACAGATAGGCGAGGCGCCCAACAGTCAAATCGCAAAAGAATCAGGAATAGAAGTAAACGAAGAAGGCTACATAAAGATCGACATCTTCCAACGCACCAACATACCAGGAGTCTATGCCGCAGGCGACGTGACCAATCATCCAGTAAAACAGATCGGAACTGCAGTCGGTCAAGGCATAACCGCGGCCCTTGAAGCCTACGGTTATATTCGACGACCATATTACCGGAAAGAGAGGTAAAACCTTATATGATTCTTGACTCTTTTTCATGCTTTCAAACGCATGACCTTTCATGCAAGTCGTATCGATGAATTCGACGTGAGGAAAAGAGGCCTCTAAATGACCGAAAAGTGTCTCGCTGTCGTAGAGATAAACCAAGACTTGTGCAGTAAATGTTGCGTTTGCCACTCAATCTGCCCGTATGACGCCATAGAACGTGACTCAGTTACTGGAAAAGTAGAGATAAACATCAAGGAATGTCAAGTTTGTGGAATTTGCTACAGCGCCTGTCCAGTTTCAGCGATAAAGATGGACTACTACGACTATGATCACCTTATTGACTTTGTTAATTGTTCGCAACAAAAGTCCAAAAGCGACACTTTGGTTCTAATGTGTCGCGGTAACTCGCCTTCTACCTGCGAAATCGAAGATATCTTAGTTGATCAAAGTGTTGTATCTGGGGATTATCTGCCACTGCGTGTTCCTTGTTCTGGCAGAATTCCCACAGACTTTATCTTCAAAGCTCTCAGCTCCGGCATAAGAAACATCGTTTCAATTCAATGCGAAGATGCCTTCTGCAGGATGAAGGAAGGCACAAAAATCAGCACGCGCAGGTTCCAACTCAGCAAGAACGTTCTGAAGCAACTGGGTTTTGAAGAAAACGCATTAAAAGTTGTTAAATATTCCAGAAAAGCAATTTACGACACTCTAAAATGCGTGGGCTGCGACAAATGCGTATTCATTTGCCCCTATGACGCAATCAAAGCTGAACCCTTTGCCACCCCTCACATAATTCTGGATGACTGCGTCGGTTGTGGTGCCTGTCAACTTGTTTGTCCCCATGAAGCAATAGAAGTCAAGGGCTTCGAATTCCAAAACGTCCTAAATCGGTACAGCGCCGTCCTACCTCGATTGAAAGTCAAAAGCAAGGAACCCGCGATCCTGCTGTTCGTTTGCCAATGGTCCGAGTTCTCAGCTCTCGACAACCCAGACCTCGCTCTGAAGGGCAAGAACACATTAACTCTAGAGGTTCCGTGCTTCAAGTCCTTCGATCCTGTCCACGTAGTAAATGCTTTGAAATGCGGCTTCGACGGCGTGATGGGTGTTGTCTGCTCAGCCGAGGATTGCAAGCTCGAGAAGGGCAGAGACACTGCAGACCGGAATTTAGTCGTGCTCAAAGATGTCTTGAAGAAGATGAATCTGCTTGATCGCTTTGAGCTTCATGAACTATCTCCAAGATGCGAAGGTGATTTCAATCAGAAGCTGGATGCTTTCTGTGAAAGAATTGCTTGTTTGCCCACTCATCAAATAATTACAGTTGAGGCAAAGTGAAGATGTACGAAATTGTTGCCAAGAAAGAGCTTGCTCCGAAAGAAATACTCTTCGAGGTCTATGCTCCAGACGTAGCTGCAAAATCCCTGCCTGGGCAGTTCATAATTCTGATCACTAGTGAAAAGGGCGAACGAATTCCGTTAACTATCTCCGATTATGATAAGAAAAAAGGAACAATTTCGTTTGCCTTCCACGAAGTGGGCAAAACCACCAAGGAGCTAGGTCTCCTGAAAACTGGTGACAAGATCTATAACGTCACTGGACCTTTAGGAAATCCCTCCGAGATCAAAAAGTTTGGCAAGGTTCTATGTATCGGAGGAAGCATAATGATTACCCCAATGCTCTTGCAAGTCAAAGCCATGAAAGCCGCTGGCAACCACGTAACAACTGTGTTGGGCGCAAGAATCCACGAAGCGATAGTAATGGAAAAAGAAGCCCGTGACATGAGCGACAAGATCTACATTGCAACGGACGATGGTTCAAAAGGATACAAAGGCTTGGACTTTCTCAAGGAACTGCTTCAGAAGGAGAAATTCGATCACTGCATCGCTTTGGGTCCAGTCATTATGATGAAGATCGTTAGTGAAATAACCAAGGTCTACGGTATCCCCACCGTAGTTACCTTAACACCGATAATGGTCGACGGCATGGGCATGTGTGGAGTTTGCCGCGTCACCGTTGCCGGGAAAATGAAGTTCGGATGTGTTGACGGGCCAGAATTTGATGGGCACCAAGTGGATTTCGACGAGCTAGTTCAGCGTCAACGTTTGTATCTTCCAGAAGAACGGTTGGATTCAGTTCTCTGGGAAATTGGAGAGTGTAAATGTGGCAGAAACAAAGCCTAAACCTAAGATAAAGAAAGAAGCCGTCGAAATGCGGAAGCAAGACCCCAAGGTCCGCGCCAAGAACTTTGATGAAGTCGCCTTGGGCTATGATGAAACCGAAGCCATAGAAGAAGCTGGTCGATGTCTACAGTGCGTTAAGCCCCAATGTGTAGCCGGTTGCCCAGTGGAAGTGCCAATTCCAGCTTTCATTAAATGCATCAAAGAAAAGAGATTTGTAGACGGTGTTGTCGCACTGAAGAGCAAAAACTCTTTGCCGGCTGTTTGTGGGCGAGTCTGTCCGCAGGAAGAGCAGTGCCAAGAGAAGTGTATCGTGGGTAAAATTGGTCAACCTGTAAGCGTTGGTCGCCTAGAGAGATATTTGGCTGACTGGGAACGTGAACACGGTTTCCAATTGCCCGAAAAAGCCAAACCAAGTGGAAAGAAAGTGGCAATCGTGGGTGCTGGTCCAGCTGGACTAACTGCTGCTGCCGACCTAGTTAAGCTCGGTCACGAAGTAGCAATGTTCGAAGCCCTCCATGTAGCGGGGGGCGTTTTGGTCTACGGTATTCCCGAGTTCCGTTTGCCCAAAGTAATAGTACAGAATGAAGTCGACTACATTCAGAAGCTAGGCGTTGATCTTCGATTAGCCAACTTGGTGGGGCGGATACACACAATCCCCGAACTCATGAAAGAGGGCGGCTATGAAGCTGTTTTCATTGGTAGTGGTGCAGGATTGCCCCAGTTCCTAAATATTCCAGGCGAGAACCTAGGCGGGATCTACTCGGCTAATGAATTCTTGATTCGTGTTAACCTAATGAAGGGCTACAAATTTCCAGAATATGACACTCCAATACGCCTTGGAAAACACGTTGTCGTCATTGGTGGAGGAAACGTGGCTATGGACTGCGCGAGATGCTCAATGCGCTTGGGAGCCGACGTGTGCCTACTATATCGTCGCTCCAGAGACGAACTGCCAGCTCGAAAGGAAGAAATTGAGAACGCTGAGGAAGAAGGCTTGGTCTGCAAGTTCCTAGCTGCACCGTTGAGATTCCATGGCGACGAGAAAGGTTGGGTAAAGAGCATGGACTGCATAGCCATGGAGTTGTGTGCTCCAGATGCTTCGGGCAGACGAAGCGTAAAACCGATTCCAGGCTCAGAATTCACGGTGGAAACCGACACAGTCATTATTGCCATCGGTCAGACTCCAAACCCCATTATTCAGATGACGACAGAGGGTTTACAGGTTAACCCAAAACACGGAACCATAATTGTTGACGAAAATGGTAAAACCAGTCTCGAAGGCGTTTATGCAGGTGGAGATGTCGCCACAGGAGCAGCTACAGTAATAAGCGCCATGGGCGCGGGAAAAAGAGCTGCCAAGGCTATGCATGAATACTTGATGAACAAGAAGTAACCGCAAACACGCTTTGCCTCAAAGAGCTTATGGCTTGGATCTGAAATCGTTCACCTTCTTCCATAGATGATTCGCTTTGTTGGGTTCCCTCCCATTTAGCTCAGGCATATGCTTAATATGAGAATGTTTCTCTATGAATGTCGATTAACAAGATGCCCACAAACAAAAAGGCTGGTTCCAACTACTGGCCTAAAACAATTCCAAAAACAATTAATTACCCTGTGTTGCCTCTCCATGATATTCTGCGACAAACATCACAATTGTATCCAACTAGAACTGCCATTACTTATTCCAACACTTCAATAAGCTACGCAGAATTGGATTCAATTTCCGATCGACTTGCTTCAGCGCTCTCCGCTATCGGCGTCAGAAAAGGGAACAAAGTTGCACTTTTTCTGCCAAACATCCCTCAATTTGTCATTGCGTTCTATGGCATCCTAAAAACAGGTGCCACCGTAACAGCAATCAGCCCTCTGCACAAAGAACGCGAGGTTCAGCACCAACTGAGTGATTCAGAAACCGAAACAATTGTCACAATAGAATCACTTCACCAAATTCTGGAATCGGTGTGGTCAAAAACCAAGCTGAAGCGCGCAATAATCACCACGCCAGATGAATTTGTCCCAAGCTTCACGGCCCCGGCAGAAAACATGCCGCTCAAACCTAACTGCCTAAGCTTTCAGCAACTCCTTTCGGAAAACGTCGCATCTCCTCCAAAGGTTCAAATCGACCCCGAGGAAGACTTGGCAGCCTTGCAATACACAGGAGGCACCACAGGCATAGCTAAGGGCGCCATGTTGACTCACATGAACCTAGTGTCAAATGCTGTGATGTTTGCCACTTGGATTGGAGGGGTTATAGCGAAAGAGACTTTCCTCACAACTCTCCCTCTTTTCCACATATACGGCTTGACCACCAGCCTAACCGTTCCAGTCAGCCTGGCAGCCACGATGGTCCTCCTGCCCAAGTTTGAACCAAAAACAGCGTTGGAAAGCATCCAAAATCACAAAGTCACGGTCTTCTGCGGAGTTCCGACAATGTACTCGGCTTTGTTGACCAATCCTGAAATCAGCAAACATGACCTAACTTCATTACGGTTATGTATCTCAGGCGCCTCGCCACTACCACCACAGATTCAAAAAAGATTCATGGAATTAACAGGTGGCTTTCTCGCAGAAGGTTACGGTCTGACTGAAGCCTCTCCAGTTACTCACTGCAATCCCGTTGACAGAACCTTGAAAACCGTGCGTGTGGGCTCCATTGGTCTGCCCTTATCAGACACAGAAGCGCAAATAGTCGACGTCGAGACAGGGAAAAGAAAGCTTGCACCTGGTGAAACAGGTGAACTTGTCGTCAGAGGTCCACAAGTGATGAAAGGCTACTGGAAGAGAACCGAGGAAACCAAGAGTGTTCTTAGAAATGGTTGGCTTCATACTGGCGACATAGGCAAAATGGACACCGCAGGTTACTTCTACATCACTGATCGAAAGAAAGATCTCATCAAATACAAGGACTACAGCGTCTATCCCAGAGAAATCGAAGACGTACTGTACGAGCATCCAGCTGTCAAGCTATGCGCCGTCGTGGGCAAACCTGTCTCGGGCGTGGGTGAAGTGCCTAAGGCTTTCATCGTACTGAAAGAGGGGGCATCGACCACAGAAACTGAACTCCTTGAGTTTGTCAAACAGAGGATTGCGCCTTACAAGGTCATCCGAGAGATTGAGTTTCGAACAGAGCTGCCCATCAGTCCAGCCGGTAAAGTACTCAAGAGACTTTTGCGAGAAGAAGAGAAACCACGTTCGTAGGTCAGATTGGAGAAACCTATAAAGAAAAGCAGATATCCGTTCACAACGAAGGATTGTTTGTGCGCGTCAGAATCCACATTACAGGCATAGTCCAGGGCGTTGGCTTTCGTCCGTTTGTCTATCGCATGGCCATACGCAACGGTTTGACCGGTTACGTGCGAAACCTTGGAGACGCCGGTGTGGAAATTTTCGCAGAAGGCACTGAACAAGCCATGGCATCCTTCAAGCGTGACCTACGGCGGAAGAAACCTCCTTTGGCGCATATCCACCACTTAACTACGAAAGAGTTGCTAGGCAATAACGAACACACAAAATTCTTGATCTGCCACAGCTCCCAAGAAACAGAACTCGCGGGTTCGGTAGTGCCGCCAGACGTAGCCATCTGCGACGAATGCCTTGCAGAACTGAGAGATCCTGGAAATCCAAGATTCGATTACTTCTTCATAACATGCACTGATTGTGGTCCCCGTTTCACGATCATCGGGCGCTTGCCGTACGATCGAGAAAACACAGTCATGCGCCGATTTCCTCTTTGTGGCAACTGTCTGAAGGAATACACTAACCCCATCGATAGGCGGTTTCATTCACAGACAGTAGCCTGCCCGGAATGTGGTCCACAAGTTTACCTCACAAACAAAAGTGGCAAGCCAGTTCAAGTTGCGGATCCTGTGCGAGAAGCTAGCAGACTATTGTCGGAAGGTTCAATTATTGCCCTTAAGGGTTATGGCGGTTTCCACTTAGCATCGTCGGTAATGAATGAGAAACCGCTCCGTTCGCTTCGAAAAGCGAAGCACAGGCAAGCTAAGCCCTTCGCTGTAATGGCGAGAAGCGTAGAAGCTGCTATGACATTTGCTGAGGTTAATTCAAAGGAGAGTAAATGTCTCAGCTCTCATGAGCGTCCAATAGTGCTTCTCAAAAAAAGAAGAGACTATTGTCTTTCTCCTTTGGTTGCACCAGAATTGCACAGCATCGGAGTCATGCTACCCTATACTGCAATGCATCACATGCTCTTTGGCACTGTTGACGACCAAGCGTTTGTTATGACTAGCGCAAACCCGCCCAACCAGCCTATCGTGAAGGATAATGAACAGGCATTGAAATCGCTTGGTGAAATAGTAGATTTCTTTCTCTTTCACAACCGGCAAATCGCTCATCGATGCGACGACTCGGTTCTCCGCCTTCATGGAAACCGACGTTCATTCATCAGACGAAGCAGAGGCTACTCTCCAGCTCCAATTATGTTGAGGAAAAAGTCAAAACGCTGCGTTGTAGGGTTAGGAGGAGAACTCAACAACACTGCGTGCATTCTATTCGAGAACAAAGCCTTCATCAGCCAACATATTGGTGACGTTCAAAACCTTGAAACCCGGAATTTCTTACAAGAAGCCACAAATCACCTTATAGGATTAACAAACAGCGAAGTTGATATGGTTGTCTGTGATCTGCACCCGCTGTTTAACACTACAAATCTCGCTGTTGAACTTGCTGAGAAAAGCGGATGGCAGTTTTTGCAGGTTCAACATCACCACGCGCACGTTGCGGGTTTGATGATGGAGCACGGTGCGGAAAACATGGTGGGCATAGCTTGTGATGGTTACGGTTATGGCGTGGACGGTGAAGCATGGGGCGGCGAAATACTTCTTTGCAGCAGTAAATCAACAGAATTCAAGCGACTAGGGCATCTTGAACTGCAACCCCTCGTAGGAGGTGATGCAGCAACCAAGCGTCCTATTCGTTTGGCTGCTGGCATACTCGATAAAAGCATGGATACTACCAATTGGCTTACAAAGAACAGTCGCTTCCTGCCTCACGGAGATTCTGAGGCGAAGGTAATTCTTCAGCAACTCAAAGAACCCTCACGCCTAGCTCAAACCACAAGCTGCGGAAGAGTCTTGGACGCCGTTGCCGCCATCCTAGGAATTTGCTATGAGCGCACATACGAGGGGGAGCCAGCGATGAAACTTGAATCTCTCGCTATGGAAGGCAAAGACGCGCTGATGATGAAGCCAATAGTCAGGAGTAGCGTCTTAAATACGACTCAGCTAGTGCAAGCAGTTTTTGACAATAGAGATACCTTGCCCCACGGAGACCTAGCCTATTCGGTCCACAAATACTTGGCTGAGGGATTGGCTTCTTTGGCTGTGGAGTCAGCTGTACAAAACGGCGTAGATGCTGTTGGTTTTACTGGAGGTGTCGCCTGCAATGATATACTGGCTAAGATTATGCGTGAAACTGTGGAGCTGGCGGGTCTTAAGTTCTTGGTACACGAGGTCCTGCCCTCAGGCGATGGAGGGCTGTCTTTCGGTCAAGCTGTTGTCGGTGGATTCTGCCAGCAATAGACCAATTGGTTTTTATCTGCGTTCAAAGCTCGGTTTGTGTTGACTCAGAATGTGCTTGGCTATTCCAGCTCGTATTATGGTTGTCGAAGGTGACAAAGCCAAAGTGGACTTCGGAGAGGGTGTTCTCCGAGAAGTAAACGTATCGCTTGTCGAACCTAGGGTTGGCGACTACGTGTTGGTGCATGCGGGCTACGCTATCCAAAAAATGGACGAGAAAGATGCACTAGAAACTCTTGCCTTGTGGAACGAAATTCTTGCCAAACACTGACTAGCAGGCTGATTGTTCAATGGCTGAGAAGCTCATATACAGAAACCCAGAACTCGCCAAGAGCATAGCTCAAGAAATCGCCGAGCTGACTCCTAAGAACAGAAAAACAAAGTTTTGCCACGTCTGCGGTACCCACGAATGGACGATAACCCATTATGGTTTGCGAAGTTTGTTGCCACCAAACCTCGAGGTAATAGCTGGTCCAGGTTGTCCAGTCTGCATTGTTCCAGCAGCAGAAATTGACGAGGCAATTCAACTTGCCAAGAAAGGAGTAACTGTAACTTGTTTCGGTGACGTACTGCGAGTTCCGGGCAGCCAGAAATCTCTGCTTGAGGCTAAAGCTGAAGGCGCAGAAGTGCGAGTTGTCTACAGTGTTACCGACGCCGTTGAGATGGCGAAAAAGGAACCTGAAAGAGAGTTTGCCTTCTTTGCCGTTGGATTTGAGACAACTGCTCCTTCGACGGCTGTTGAACTTATGAAGCCTCCACCCGAGAACCTCAGTTTTTTAGTGTCCCATAGGCTAATTCCGCCAGCGATGGAGCTTTTGCTTGGAATTGGCGATCTGCAGATTGAGGGCTTCATAGCTCCTGGGCATGTGAGCGCAATTATTGGTCTAAAACCTTACGAGCTGTTCCCAAGGGTCTATCTGATGCCAACTGTGGTGGCCGGCTTCGAACCAATCGATGTTTTGATGGCGATATGCATGATGCTCAAACAGCTCAAAGCTGAGAGACCATGCTTAGAGAATGAATACACGCGCATCGTGAAGCCTGAAGGGAACCAAAAAGCTTTGGACGTTATGGCAAAGGTTTTCGAGGTTACGGCTGGAAATTGGAGAGGTATAGGTAGGCTACCCGATTCTGCCCTACAATTGCGAAAGGATTTCGAAGTTTATGACGCTCATAAGAGATTTGGCGTAGAAATCGAGCAAGGCAAAGACATTCTTCTCGGCTGCGAATGTCACCTTGTCATAATCGGCAAAATCAAACCGAGCCAATGTCCAATGTTCATGAAAACCTGCACCCCCGAAAAGCCAGTTGGTGCCTGCATGGTAAGCAATGAGGGCACATGCAGAGTCTGGTCAAGGGCATCCATCCGTCAAGAGCCAAGTCAGTAGTTTGTCAGCTAGCAAATCCTGGGGATGGGATCGCCGACAGGTCTCGCGATTACCCGTTTCCCTCCTACCGCAGTCTGCATGGCAACACCGCTGAAACTCTTCGAGGCTTCTCCTATTATCTCAGCATTTTTTCCCTCTTCTGTCTGCCTCAAAAAACTGAGAACTTGCTCGGCTTTTGATGGCACTATTCCTATTACTAGTTTGCCTTCGTTTCCGATTTCAAGCGGGTCAAGCCCGAGCATTTCGCAGGCAACTCGTACGTCCTTTCTAATCGGGATTCGGTCTTCATTGATGAGTATGCCAGTTTTTGATTTTTCGCTCCACTCATTCAGTGCATCAGCTAGACCTCCTCTAGTGGGGTCTTTCATGGCTACAACTCCACCAACCTCGCCAAGCAGCTCTTGCACTATTTTGTTCAACGGTTTTACGTCGGATTCTATCTGGCTTCCAAACTCCAATCCCTGTTGAGCGGAAAGCACAGCCAAACCATGATCACCAATGGTCCCAGAAAGAATGATCGTGTCACCCTCACTGAGGTTTGAGTCAAGAATCCATTGTGCGGCAAATTCAGCTCTGTGTTGTTTGACAATTCGGAGGTTATTCTCTAGAGCAGTAGTTCTCCTTCCAATTCCTGAAACATTCATGACACATCCTCCAAGGGTTCCTTTCTCAACAACCTTTGTATCACCAGTCACGATACCTACTGCTGCTTGAGCACAGGTCTCCCGCATACTCGCCAAAATTCTCTCGAGATCAGACAAGGCTAACCCCTCTTCAAGAATCAGTCCACAAGCCAAAGCATAAGGCTCAGCACCGAGCGCGGAAATATCATTGACTGTGCCGCTAATAGCCAACCGTCCAATATCTCCACCTGGAAAGAAAATTGGTTTGACCGCATGAGAATCGCTCTTGAAAACCACATTGCCACAAACTGCAGCATCATCCAAAGCTTCCAAAGAAACCTCTGATCCACCGAAACCTCCAAAATACTTCAGCATATAGTTCTTGACGAGGTTATGCATGACGATTCCGCCAGCGCCGTGCAGCAGAGTTATTCGAGCATTATTTTCCCCCATCCTGCCTTCTACCTTCAGTGCAGACTAAGACCTTGAGGCAAAAATAAAGGCATCGTACTTGCTTCATGAAAGCGTGCAAGTTCGTACGCTCATCTAAGGTTGTTTTTTCAACGGTTTCCTCTGGTATTAGATTTCTTGGTCGGATTTTTTTGGAAAAACTATAAAAAGCTTGGCATGTTCTATTGAAATGGAACACCTCACGTGAAGCTGTCCCGGTCGCAGGGACCTACACGATTCGATCGAGTCTGCAAGCTAGTTTTCTTACGGAAAGCCATATAAATTGCTTCCGCGCTGTTGTTCTGCACATCCGGAGAGATGCCGAAATTGCCAAATTGGGGGTACTCGATCATCGACGAGACGCTCGATCCTGAGAAAACAGCGAAAGCAAGCGGCAGAGAGTTGAAAGTATCCCACAAGCATGCTCGCGAAGTTTGCAGGGCAGTAAAGGGTATGCCACTTTCAAATGCTAAAGTGTACCTGCGTGACGTAATAGACAAGAAAAGAGCTGTTCCGTTCACACGATTCAACAAGAAGGCCGGCCATCGCCACGGGCTTGCAAAGACCTACTCCGGGCGGTATCCTGTCAAAGCAGCGAGAGAAATTCTTAAGGTCATCCAGGGCGCAGAAGCTAACGCCGAAAATAGAGGTTTAGATGTTGACAGGCTTCGTATTATGCATGCCGCTGCGTATGGGGGAGCGAAGATAAAGCGGTTCACGCCCAGAGCCCACGGCAGAGCTTCACCAAAATATGACGTCCTCACACATGTCGAGATTGTTTTGGACGAAAAACCTGGGCAAGGAGAAGAGCTTTAGTGTCAATTGTCAAACGTTTTGTGACAGAATCTGTCAAGAGAGTAGAAATTGATGAATTTTTGCAGAAAAAACTTGAAAGAGCGGGTTACGGAGGAGTGAACCTTTCAAAGACTCCGCTCGGAACACATGTAGTTGTTTATGCGATGCGCCCTGGCTTGGTAATTGGACGCGGTGGCGAAACAATAAGGGAACTTGCTACAGTTTTGGAGCAGAACTTCAAAGTTGCAAACCCGCAGATCTCAGTTTCCGAAATTGAAATTCCTGAACTTAATGCTTATGTTGTGGCAACTCGTGTCGCCTCAGCTTTGGAAAGGGGCGTCCACTTCAGACGTGCCGCGTTTTGGGCGCTGAACCAAGTTATGGATGCAGGTGCCTTGGGAGTTGAAATCGTAGTAAGCGGCAAACTGAGGACCGAGAGGGCCAGATTCGAGAAATTCCGAGCTGGGTACTTCCCAAGATGTGGTGAACCAGCACTACGTTTTATGCGGAGGGCAGAGATGCACGTTCAACTCAAGCCGGGCATGATTGGCGTGAGAGTCAAGCTGATGCCTCCTGATGCGCAATTCCCAGACAAAATCCAAATAACCATTCCTAATAATCTGCCAGAAGAAGCAAAACCACAGGCCAACAAAAGCGCTGCTTTGGAGGCTTCATCTACTGGAGCAGCTGTTTCTGCAGAAGGCGCCATGGTCGAAGAAGAGACAGTGAAGGAAGCTCAGAAAACCGCGGAAACTGATCAGACAGGGGAGGCAAAATAACAGTTGCCAATAATCAGACTTAGAGAAGTAACTGAGATGGACTCCGCTGAGAGAAACAAGAAACTTTCAGAACTTAGAGCTGAGTTGTCAAGACTGCGGACAATGATAAGCGCAGGGGGAGCTGTGGAAAACCCTGCAAGAATCAGAGAGCTACGGAGAGCGATCGCAAGAATACTAACAATCGAAAACCAGCAAAAAAACAAACAAAAGAAAACAAAAGAGCGCCCTAAGAGGTCAAAGCAGGAGACAACGGAAAAAGCAGAAAAACCTGCAAAGACAAAACTCAGGGAGAATAAGAAAGAATGAAAATAACTCAGGACATTGTTTGCAGTGAATTCATCGGAACGGAAGCAGAAGTTTCACAAAGCCCTCACAAAGGGTATGTTGGGCTTTCTGGGCGCGTAATCTCTGAGACAAAGAACACTTTTACGCTTCTTCAAGCTGACAAAGCTAGACGTATCATTAAGGAGACCGCTGTCTTCCGTTTCAAGTATTCTGACGGGACGATCGTTCAAATTGACGGTAAACTCTTGATAGGCAGATCAGAAGACCGCCTTAAAAAGGCGATAAGGAGGTTATGGTAGTGTCTTTATCCTTCAAGAAGCCTAGGAAATCATGCGAGGACAGGAACTGTCCATTCCACGGAACTCTCGCCGTACGGGGACGCGTGCTGGACGGTATGGTTGTAAGCTCCAAAATGGACAAGACTGTAATTGTGCAACGCGAGTACCTTCAATTCACCTCAAAGTTCGTTAGATACGAAAGAAGGCGTAGTCATATTCCCTCCCATAATCCGCCATGCTTAGACGCGAAGGAAGGCGAGAGGGTGAAAATAGTTGAGTGCCGACCGATAAGCAAGACGGTTTCATTTGTAGTTGTGGAGAAACTAGAGGAGGCATAAGATGGCAGCTAAGGCAAAACAACGAGCACTCGTCGCAAAAGGGATGCTTGCCCATGGGCAAAAAATCTCCAGGGGTCTTTTGGCAGGTTCAACTTTGAGATGTACTGACAATACTGGTGCCCGCATGCTACGTTTGGTTCAAGCTATGGGGTACAAAGGGCGCCTTAGACGTTACCCCTCAGCCACAGTAGGTGACAAAGTAACAGTTTCTGTTCGCCAAGGAACTCCAGATATGCGCAAGAAAATATTCCAAGCAGTCATTGTGAGGCAGAAGAAAGCTTTCCGGCGAGCTGAAGGGGTGTGGGTCCAGTTTGAAGACAACGCCGCCGTTATTATAACCCCTGACGGGGAAATGAAAGGATCCGAAATTCGCGGTCCTGTTGCACGAGAGGCTGCTGAGAGATGGCCGCGAATTGCAAGTGCCTCCAGCACAATAGTGTAGGTGAAACTCGATGCAGACTACAAAACGTGTCAAGGATCCGAGGAAACAGCGAAAAAGACTGTTTAATGCACCTGCCCATATTCGCCACAAACTTATGGCAGCTCCTGTGGCTCAGGAGCTTGCTAAATCAAAGGGTGTGAAATCCATTCCTGTGCGGAAGGGTGACACTGTCCGAGTAATGCGGGGAGACCGCAAAGGGTTCGAAGGTAAAATCTCAAAAGTAGATTTGAAAAATTACCGCCTCTACATTGAAGGTCTCACACGCGAGAAAGTTGATGGAACGACAATTTTCATCCCATTACATCCATCAAAAGTCATGATAAAAAATCTCAATCTCGACGACAAATGGAGAAAAGAAACAGTCGAAAGAAAGAATCAAACGGTAACCAAAGAGAAAGAGACTGTGAAGAAGGAACAAGAACCACCTGCAAAAGCGAAAGCAAAGAAACCGTCAGAAGTAGAAGAAACTGAAGACAAAATGAAGAAACCAACTGAGAAGCTGCAAGCTGCAAAGAGCGTTAAGAAGAAAGCCCCCGCAACGAAACCAAGAGAAACCACTGCTGCCAAGAGCGAAAAGAAACCGATTAAGAAAATCAAGAAATCAGAAGTGTCCGTGAAGAAAAAGGGCATAAAACGAAAACCTACCGAAGAAGGAGGAACATAGTTTGGGAAAGAAAGGAAAGACCGCAAGATTGAAGCGAAATCCCTCACCAGGATTTTGGCCAATTCACAGAAAAGAATTCACTTGGGTTGTCAAACCCTCGCCTGGGCCTCACAGCCTTGAGAATTCCTTGTCTCTTACACTAGTCCTGAGAGACATCCTCAACGTTGCAAAGACCAAGAAAGAGGCTGATACAATCCTTGCCCAAAGCAAATTGTTGGTCGATGGCGTTCCGCGAAAGAAAGCCAATTTTCCGGTTGGAATTATGGACGTAATCGCCATGCCAGAGATAGACGAATACTTCAGAGTAATGTCTTCGCAGAAAGGCTTAATTTTAACTAAAATAGACAAGAAAGAATCAACTTACAAGCTGGCAAGAGTGGAAAACAAGAAAATAGCAAAAGAAGGCGTGCAGATAGCACTTCACGACGGTTCGAACATACTCGTCAAGATAGCTGACCCGAAAAATCCTGCAGAAGTTTTGTACGACACCTTCGACGTTCTCAGGATCAGGCTACCAGACAAAGAAGTTACAGGCAAAATCACTACCAAAGTTGGTAACTTGGCAGTAATTACTGGTGGAAAGAACATCGGAAGAAAAGGCAGAATAGTCGAGATTGAAAAAACCGAAACTAAAAAGCGCAGAAACGCTCTCGTAGTAATTCAAGATGAAAAAGGCAACAAGTACCAGACAATCTTGAAATTTGTTTTCTCCATAGGAGAGACTCAACCTCTGATAACGGAGGCGGTCAAAAGTGTCTGACGAAGCGATCGTCAAAAGATGGGCAGAACAACCCATGCTTAAACCTAGAATCAAAAAAGTCGTTGTCAATCTGAATGTCGGAAAATCAGGGGAACCTCTGGACAAAGCTTCAAGAGTACTCAAAGAACTCACAGATCAGACTCCAATAAAAACCAAAGCGAAGAAGACGATAAGGGATTTCGGGATAAGACAAAATGAACCCATTGCAGCCGTAGTTACACTAAGAAAGAAGAAAGCCATTGACTTCCTTAAAAAAGTGCTACCCGTTATCGAGAACAAGGTTCCCCGTTCGTCTTTTGACAAAAATGGCAACTTCGCCTTCGGATTAAAAGAGCACATAGAAATCGAAGGCGTTAGATACGACCCTGACATTGGCATTTTCGGCATGGACATATGTGTTTCCATGGGTCGCCCTGGATACCGAGTGAAAGAGAGAAGAAAAAGAAGAAAACCCATAGGATCCAAACATGTTCTTACTCCGGAAGAGGCAATGCTGTTCTCACGGCAAACTCTTGGAGTGGAAATTACATAGAGTAGGAGATGTTCGCATGGGGAAACAACAGATCAAAAAAGAACGAGTATATGGTAAGGGCGCTAGACCCTGCAAGCGGTGCGGCGCATATGGACCAATAATCAGGCGTTACGGTTTATATCTTTGCAGGCACTGTTTTAGGGAAGCCGCTCTAAAACTGGGCTTCAAAAAAAATGAATAAGGAGAATAAAAATGGACACGTTGACCAACGGATTAATAACCGTAATAAACAACGAGATGCGCAACAAACGCGAATGCGTAATTAGCCCTGCTTCTAAGCTGCTGGGTCGCGTGCTAAGAATAATGCAGCTGAATGGCTATATTGGCGAGTTTGAGTTTATCGATGATGGGCGTTCGGGGAAATTCAAGGTCCAACTGCTCGGAAGAATAAACAAATGCGGCGCCATCAAACCACGATTCCCTGTACAATTTGACAGATTTGAAGACTGGGAAAAAAAGTTTCTACCGTCTAGGGGTGTGGGCATCATGGTTGTTTCAACTTCCCAAGGTGTGATGTCTCACAGGGAAGCCGAAGAGAAGAATATGGGAGGAAGGCTTTTAGCCTTCGTGTATTAGGGGCTGTAACTGATGAGGTTGCCAGAAATCTCTCGAACCGTGCAGGTTCCCGACGGAGTTGAAATAAGACTTGAAGAGAAGAAGATCACTGTCAAGGGCGCAAAGGGAACTTTGTCGCGAGACTTTTCCGGCGTTCCAATATCCATAGATTCAAACGGGAATGTTGTTCGGATTTCAGCCGAATGGCCTCGCAAGAAAGAAGCTGCTCTCGTTGGTACCCTGTATTCTCATGTTCTAAATATGGTCAAAGGTGTGCAAAAGGGCTTCACTTACAAGATCAAAATCGTTTTCTCGCATTTTCCAATCTCAGCAAAAGTTCAGGGAAGATCGGTTTTGATAGAGAACTTCACCGGAGAAAGGAGAGCTCGGAGAGCAAAAATCATCGGCGATGTTAAGGTTAGGGTTGAAGTCGAAGACATTGTTGTTCAAGGTCTGAACTTAGAGGATGTGAGTCAAACAGCTGCGAACATAGAGCAGGCTACGAGAGTTAGGAGGAAAGATCCACGAGTGTTCTTGGATGGACTCTATGTTTACGAGCGCAACGAGGGGATGGAGTAAATGGTCGAGAAGAAAAGAACCCTAATGAAGAAAGCATTGCAGACGCGAGAGCGAGCTAAGAACAAAAAACCTGAGTTTGCCAGATCAGAAAGCTGGCGTCATACGAAACTGAGCAAAAGTTGGCGGAGACCCCGTGGTTTAGATCATAAGATGCGTCGAAAAATCAAAGGGTGGCCACCCATGGTTAGCACTGGCTACAAGGGTCCAAAAATCGCAAGGGGTCTCCACCCTTCTGGTTACAGAGACATTCTGGTTCATAACGTTCAAGAAGTCGCAACAATCGATCCAAATACCCAAGCTGCTAGGATAGCCCACACCGTTGGAAAGAAGAAACGGACGCAGATAATTGCCGAAGCTAGAAAGAAAAAAGTCAAAGTGTTGAATGCCAAAGAAATCAAGGAACAAACAGTTCAAACAGAGACAGAGAAAAAAGAATTGGAGGATCCGATGAAGGCAGAAAAGTCAGCAAAGACAAAACCTTTGAAGGTGGCTTCAAAGATAGAAAAGCCTCAAACAGTGACGACCATAGAGAAGCCTAGGCGGTCTCGCAAAACAAAGACTCCAAAAGGAGCTGAGAAGCAGTGACAAATCTAACAAGTCAAAGGCGGTTGGCGGCACAAATCCTGAAAGTTGGTCAAAACCGAGTTTGGATTGACCCTGAGAGGACCGAAGATGTCGAGGGCGCGATAACTCGCGAGGAAGTTAGGAAGCTTATCCATGAAAAAACTATCAGGTCACTGCCAGAAAAAGGCGTAAGCCGTTCAAGGGCCAAGATTATTCAGGAAAAGAAACGACAAGGCAGGAGGCGAGGCGTCGGGAGCTACGGTGGAAGCGGGCAAGCCACAATATCCAAAAAAGAGGCATGGATGGTCAAGATCAGATCACTGCGCAAAAAACTCCGCGAACTGAAGGCAAGTAGGGTCATCACTGAAAAAACCTACAGTCAAATGTATAGAATGGTCGGCAGTGGAAAATTCGAATCCATAGCTGACCTTGAACGCTACCTAAAAGGACATGATCTCTGGAGGAAACGCTAAATGGCGAAAGATGCAGGCTTCCGCGTCCGAGTTCGACGCAGAAGGGAAGGAAAGACGGACTACAAGGCGCGAAAAGCCCTTGTGGTCTCTGGGAAACCCCGTCTTGTGGCTCGAAGTTCATTGAACAACATGGCAGCCCAAGCAGTCATTGCCAAAGCAGGTGGCGACGCAATCATAGCAGCATCGCACAGCAGTGAATTAAAGAAATACGGGTGGGACGCTCCAAGAGGTAACGTACCCTCGGCATATCTCACGGGCCTCCTGTGTGGTCTAAAGGCCAAGAAAGCAGGCATGACCGAAGCCGTTTTAGACTTGGGTCTAATAGGACCAACGAAAGGATCAAGAGTATTTGCCGTGCTGAAAGGTGCCCTAGACGCTGGGATAGAAATTCCCCACGCCGAAGAAAAACTTGGCAAAGAACGAACCAATTCTGATCATATAGCCAAATACGCAAAAAGTTTAGGCTTAGGTTCTGAAGATTATTCTAAACGGTTTTCACAATATCTCAGCAAAGGTATTTCGCCAGAAAAGCTTCCCGAACACTTCCAGACGGTCAAGGCTAACATAATCAACTCGTTCAAGAGTGAGGGTGAGAAAGCATGATGCGTGAAAGAGATAGAACAGTAAATTTGGAGGAATGGATTCCAAAAACTCGTTTGGGCAAGATGATTCAGGAAGGCAAAATCACCTCCATTGACGAAGTCTTCCTAAGCGGTATGAAAATCTCCGAAGCCCAAATAGTAGATGCTTTGCTTCCAGATCTTCAAGAAGAAGTGATTAACGTCAACCTTGTTCAGAAACAAACCGACGCTGGCGAGAAATCAAGATTCAAAGCAATCGTTGCAGTTGGAAACAGAGACGGTTACGTGGGTTTGGGCTCTGGGAAAGCGAGTCAGGTTCGGAATGCAATAGAGAAAGCTGCCATCAGCGCCCGACTTAACATCGTGCCCGTCAAAAGGGGTTGTGGAAGCTGGGAATGCGGCTGTGGAAAACCGCATTCGGTGCCATTCCAAGTCGAGGGGAAATGTGGCGGAGTCCGGGTTGTTATTGTTCCAGGTCCGAGAGGATTAGGTCTTGTTGCGAGTGAAGTTTCAAAAGTGATCATAGGCTTGGCAGGAGTGAAAGACCTCTGGATGAGAAGCTATGGGTCAACAAGGACTGTTCCATCGTATGCATGCGCGATCTTTGATGCTTTACGGAAGACATATAACCTCATAACGACGACCGACTGGGTGAAGTAGCTTGAATGAGAAAGCTTCTGGATGCAAATGTCTTCTGGCAATAAAAATTCGTGGATCAATAAGCGCTCAACGAGAGGCAAGGGAAACCCTTGAATTGCTTTGTTTGAATAGGAGGAATCACGCAGTGCTTGTTGAAAACAACCCATCAATGACGGGCATGTTGAGACGGGTACAAAGCTATGTGACATGGGGCGAGATCTCGAACGAGAACATTGCAGCGTTGTTGTCAAAGCGTGGTAAACTTGTAGGTGGTCACAGACTTACGGAAGAGTATGCTCGGGGAATTGGGTATGAGTCGATAGAAGAGCTCGCAGCCGCAATTTCTGCATGCAAGGTCGCACACAGAAATCTCCCAGGCGTCCAACCCCTATTCAAACTGCATCCGCCAAAGAAAGGATTCAAAGGAAAAATCAAGAAGAGCTATCGTGCAGATGGCGAGGCTGGATACCGTGGCACAGCCATAAATGAGCTCGCAGCACGCATGATGTAATTCAGCCTGGAAAGAATTTTTTCCGTAAGTCCATAAGTAACTAACAAGATCGTTTTTCCTAACGTCTGAAATTCAGTTGTTTGCAAGTGGCAAAAGATTTTCCGTAATTTCCGATGTTTCTCTCTTGTGACCAAAAAGCCAATGCCAACTTGTGCTCCGGTTATGGCAAATATTTTTTTTAGGTTGTTCTGTCTATCATTTCCACTTCGCAAGCAGCGTTGTTAGCACCTTTTGTTACCATATGGAGCCTGTTCTGTGCTTCCAGTTCTTCTCTGTTTTCTTGTGCGATACGTTTTATAGTTGCTTTGAAATTTGCCTCTGTATTCAGGGGAACAAGCGTGAGCGCAAAATGGCGGCGGAGCAGAAGATTCCTTAGATGGCTAAACCTGCAAAGTTTGCAAAGACCCTCAAAGAGGATATGCATCCGAGAAACAACCTGCAGGATTCGGAATGTACACCCTCAAAGGTACCGCTATGTCGTGTGTAACAAGAGAAAATGGAAAGAGCCTAAGCCTCTGATAGACATTTTTCAGGAGAGCAACTGGGTCACAATCGTTGCTGAAATCGCAGGCTTCAACAGGGAAACCCTTAAGATAGATGTTAAAGACCAAAAACTGACGCTTTCTGCAAGAGCGAAGGACCGTAGATTCTATAAAAGTTTAAATTTACCGAAGGTAGTGATTCCAAGCGTCATGCACACTACGTACAAGAACGGAGTACTTGAGATAAGACTAAGAAAAGCCGTTCAAGAAGAGAAAATCAAGAAGCAAGTGAGCTAAAGAGAGATGCCGCACAAACTTAGAAAAATCCGGAGGACTCGCGGTTCGAGGACTCAGGGGTATGGAAGGATAGGCCAACATAGAAAAACAGGGTCGAAAGGGTACCGAAAGGCAGGTCGTCACAAACATCTCTGGAGCTATGTAACTACATACGAAAAGGACTCGTTTGGAAAATATGGTTTCAAGTCGCCTAAAAGCTTCAGACGCAATGAAAGCGTCATCAACTTAGCCAAGCTTGAAGAATTGGCATCTAAACTCTCTGCTGAAGGCAAAGAACAGACAACAGTGGATTTGACGAGTCTTGGCTATGCCAAACTTCTCGGCAGTGGCGAGGTGAAGAAAGCGTTAACCGTAAAAGTTCTGTCATGTTCGAAGTCCGCAGCTGAGAAAATCAAGAGAGCTGGTGGACAGGTACTCGTTGAGTCTCAAGGAACCGGAGAGTAAAACTGGTAAATGGCGGGAAGATTTCTAAGCCTTTTCAAACCAGTCGGAAGGATACTCCCAGAAATCAAGGTTCCTGAACGCAAAGTCAGTTTCAACGAGAAAATCTTCTGGACCGCATTGGTCTTAATCGTCTTCTTAGTCATGACCGAGATTCCGCTATATGGGATCTCCGCAGCTACTTCAGATCAGTTCAGCGCTCTAAGGGTGATCTTTGCCTCAAACCGTGGCAGCCTCATGGAGCTAGGTATAGGTCCAATAGTTACGGCAGGGTTAATTCTTCAGTTGCTAGTTGGCTCAGCAATTATTCAATGCGATATGTCCGATCCCCAAGACAGAGGCTTGTTCACGATCGCAAGTAAAGTATTTTCAATAGTGCTCACAGGGGTTCAGGCTTCAGCTTACATAATCAGTGGGATGTATGGGAGCCTTCCTGGGCCGACAACAATAATCATATTTCTGCAGCTCTTGGCGGCAGGGCTGATAGTTATGCTACTTGACGAGTTGATCCAAAAAGGGTGGGGAATGGGAAGCGGAATAAGCCTGTTCATTATGGCTGGTGTAGCCCAGCAGATCATATGGCAGACGTTCTCTCCAGGGACAGGCTTGTTTGTTGGGTCTCTCCAATCGTATCTTTTGGGTCACCAGACTTTAATGCAGTGGATAGTAGGCGGCGGCGGGTATGGTGGACTGATTGGGTTCATTGCCACAATTGTTGCTTTCCTAGTAATCATATATATTGAAGGCATCAGGGTTGAGCTGCCGCTAACCTATGCAGGGTACAAAGGATTCCGAAGCCGATATCCCATCAAGCTCTTGTATGTTTCCAACCTTCCGGTTATTTTCGCATCTGCGCTTTTTGCTAACGTATATTTCTTTTCACAATTAATCTGGAGTACACAAGGTAGGCCTGCACCTGGACAAAATATTCTGATTGACATCATTGGGCAATACAATACGACTGATTCATCTCTTACTGGGGGTCTCGCGCACTATGTCACAGCACCGCATAGCTTGGCAAACGTTGCTGAAGAACCCTTGAGAGCTGCAGCTTATTTGGGAATATTGGTCGCCTTCTGTGCTGTTTTCTCGATTATCTGGCTCGAAGTGGGCGGTCTCGGTCCCTCAAAGGTGGCTAGGCAACTCATGGATTCTGGAATGCAGATTCCTGGTTACCGCCGATCTGAGAAACCCATTGAGACAATGCTGAAAAGATACATTCCTGTCGTAACCGTTCTGGGCGGTATAGTAGTGGGACTGATTGCTGGTTTGTCAGATTTCGTAGGTGTCTTTGGCTCAGGGACAGGTATACTGCTGTCAGTGGGCATTGTTTATCAGTATTATCAGCTTTTAATGCGTGAGAGAGCCGCAGAGATGTTTCCTGCTTTCAGGCGCATTTTTGGAGAATAGCCAAGAGACAGCAAAAATGGTTATTAGCAACGCTCCAAAGAATAGGCTAACAAGTGCTTAGAGATTTGGGAGGACATGAGATGGCTTTCGAACTATCCGCTATACCTTGGTCAACACTGTCCATAATGGCAATTTCTGTCATAATATCTTTCGTAAACAGCGGCTTGAACAGGATACTAATAAGTCGTTTCGTGGGGTGGGATGAGTACCGGGTGATGCAGAAAGAAGTGTCTGAATACCGCTCTCAGCAGATGGCTGCGTCCCGTGCTGGTGACAAGAAGCAGCTTGAGAAGCTGAAAAAGAAGGAATCGCAGATATTGAATATGCAGAAGAAGATGGCGAAGCCTCAGATGATGCTTTTTGGGCTTTCTTTCATCTATATAATAGTATGGATATTTGTGATGACTCCGAGTTTTGGGGCAAGTCCGGTGGCTTATTTGCCCGGATTCAGTCAGATCTTGGGGAATGATCTGGGGCAGATAACAGTTTTCTACTGGTATCCGATCTGTTCCTTGCTATTCGGGACACTTGCATCTCGTATGCTAGGCATAATGCCGATGGAATAGTTCCTCTTTGTGGAGTGGGTCTTTACACGGGTAAAGATGAAGAAAAAAGTCGGTGTCAGGACAGAGTTGTCATTTGCATTTCTGGTTTGGCAGGAACTGGGAAAAGTACAGTGGCTAGAAAGATCGCCCAGAAATATGGGTTGCGCTATTATTCTGGTGGCGACGCATTGAAGGAGTTGGCAAAGGAGGAAAGCTACGACACAACTGGCAGGGGTTGGTGGGAGAGTCCAGAGGGCCTCGATTTTCTAAGGGTTAGAGGGGAAAATACGAGGTTTGACAAGCTCGTCGACGAGAAGCTCCTGAGTTATGGAAGGCAGGAAAATGTGCTATTGGACAGCTGGACAATGCCTTGGCTTCTCAAGAATGGCTTTAAGATATGGTTGCTAGCCTCGTTGGAAAAGAGGGCTGAACGTGTTGCCAAGAGGGATGGAATAGCAGTGCAAGAAGCCCTGCAACTGCTAAAAGAGAAGGAAGAGAAAACCAAAGCAATATACAAGAAACTCTATGGCTTCTCTCTGGGAGAAGATTTCAAGCCATTTGACCTTGTCTTGGACACTGACAAACTGAGCTCAGACGAGGTTTTCGAGGTCTTGTGCCAAGTCATCGACAATATGATCATCAGCAAATGAAGCCTATCCGATTGATTTCTTTTCAGTGAGAAGGCTGCCGCTGCGGACAGAACCGCAAGTCTTTAAGCTAAAGTAATTACATATTACAACTTTCTCAAATGCTCTGCGGGGAGAGGAGCGAGAGTAAATGAGCCAGTTGAAACGCAGGTCTGTTTTTGTCACATCAATATTGGTTGCTGGAGTAATTGCTCTGTCTATGGTAAGCTGCTTTTGTCTCGTAGGTCTTGAACCGATGGTAATTCTTTCAGTTTTCAATTTTCTTTTTGTTTCATTCGCATTCAGACTGAATGGAACACTAAGGAGAAAACTCGCCTTGCTTGCACTGGGAAACATTGTTGGCTTATCGTGGAATTTTTTTCTTGCTTTGATGGCATGTTTTGGTGGCTTTCATTTTGGAGATACATTTGTCCTTTTTCTCAGAGTATTTTTGCCTTTTCTAAATTCGGCATGGGTCGTTTCTTTCTGGTCGTTGAGTCTTTCTGCACTTCCAAAACCTGCGCTGAAATGCTCTGGGGGTCTCACTTGATCATATGCGTTCTTGAAGCTGTTTTCACCGTGTTTACTCTAGTGCTCACTGTTTACCTTGCGCGGCATTACGCCTTCACTTTTGCTGTTTTGAGGGCAAAAAGAAGCACAGATACAACTTTATTGAGTTCAAAGCAGAAATTCGAGCCTACAGTTGCGATTCTCATACCTGCGCGTAATGA
>CAZQCX010000015.1:27023-35843 GCA_964591705.1 uncultured Candidatus Bathyarchaeia archaeon
GTTCAAAGCAGAAATTCGAGCCTACAGTTGCGATTCTCATACCTGCGCGTAATGAAGCTAGTGTTCTAGAGCGGCTACTCCAGAGAACCACTGAGTTGACTTATCCGCAGGAAAAGCTTCAAGTTGTGGTTGTTGATGACGCGTCTTCTGATGGTACAGGGGAAATTGCCGATCGATACGCCAGTCGCTTTCCTTTCATCAAGGTTGTTCACAGAACCGAAGGTGGCAGAGGCAAATCGATAGCCATGAATGTCGGGTTGAAGAATTCAACGGGAGATATTGTTCTGTGCATAGATGCTGACTACTACCCTCAGAGAGATATGGTTTCCAGATTAGTCGGCTTCTTTGCGGATCCAGTTGTGGGTGCTGTACAGGGGAGAGTTGTGGTTTTGAACGAGTCTCAGAATCTGATTACAAGGCTTGCGGCATTGGAGCGCATTGGGGGATATCGGGTTGACCAGCAGGCACGTGAGGATCTGTCGTTGATTCCTCAATTTGGTGGCACAGTTGGGGGATTCAGGCGCGGGCTCTTGGAGAGTCTCGGTGGCTGGGATGAGTCAATGTTAGCAGAGGATACAGATCTGACTTACAGGGTTCGCCTTAGCGGTTTCCGTATTCGCTATGTCGGTGATGTTGAGTCCTACGAGGAGGCAGTGGATAGCTGGAAAGCCTACAGTCGGCAGAGGTATAGGTGGGCTAGAGGGCATATGCAGTGTGCTTTTAAGCATTCGTGGAATCTGCTGAGAAGTAAGAACATAACCGCTAGGGAAAGGATTGATGGTTTTCTGCTTTTGAATGTTTATTTCGTGCCTGTTGCTGTCTTGCTCTCTTTGGTATTGGGGGTCTTGCTCATTGCCATAGGATCTTCCAGCTTGACCCAAATGCTGTGGTTTCTACTGCCTTTGTCCCTGCATAGTTTTGTGGGGAATTTCGCGCCTTTCTTTGAGGTTGGAATCGGGGCATACTTAGACGGCAGGACAAGAATTCAGTGGTTAATGCCTTTGTTGTTTTTCACTTTCTTCTTAAACATCTTCATTTGCAGCAAGGCACTGCTTGACCTGTTGGCTTCAAAGACAATGCGGGAAAGACACCCAGTTTGGGTGAAGACACAGCATAAGGGCAGTGGAAATCGATATATTGCGTTCTAGTTCATATACATCCTTATGTTACTGAATCTTGTCTTGGTAGCCATTGCGTTGTTCCTTGGGATACTGGTGCCTATTTTTCTCTTGTTTTTGCCTGCAATTCTTGAGCTCAAGAAGCCAAGCGATTGCGGACCTAGGATGATTGAGGAGGATTTGCCTGTTTTACTTTTTCGGTCAGCGAGAATAGTGCGAATCGTGAACATTGAAAAAGAGGAGGAACTTGATGGCTCGATTTTTCGATCGATGGCGAGAATTATTGAGGCTTTGCCAGACTTGGAGGTTTAGCTTTCGTTTTGAAAAGGAGTTTCGAGTTTCTCCATTGATCTTTGGCTAAGGTGAGATTCCCGTAGGGGGTCCCGTGAAGTGAGTAGAAGATGTAGCAGAGGTAGGTGCACTGTGTGCAGCTACGATAAGTTTCTCGCATTTTTTTGAATTCGCTGCTGTTCCATATTTTTGGCAGGTCAAAAACGGATGCGGCGAAGTTGTGGACGTGGCATCCGGCAATTCTTCCGTTGTGGTCTATAACTAGAAAGTTTCTGAGTGCACGGCAATTCCATGTTCTTCGATCCTTTTCGTAGTAGTCTCTGAGGGTTTTGAGGAGTTTGGTTGTTATGAGGATTTTCCTGTTCTTCTTTTTCATATCTATTAGTGAGTTGCAGAGATCGACCATGCCTTGTCTGTCTTTTATGATTAGTTCGTTTCTTGGTTTGCCAATTCTGAAGAGTTGTCTTGAATCGTCTGACCCGTCGTATGAATAGAGGCAGTACCATACTGGGATGTCTTTTTCTGTGAAGTGGTTTGTCATGTTTATGATTTCGTCAAGGTTCATTTGGGAGATCGTTGGCGTTACTGCTATGTTTATCCCTTCTTGTTGAAGGGTCTCGACGGTTTCCATTGCCCTTGTCCAGGCGCCTTCGACTCCTTTTATGCGATCGTTTTTGGCTGGGTCAAGGCTATCAATGGAGATGGCAACAAAATCTACGTCTCTTAATGCTTCGATCCTTTTGCTGGCCATGCTGCCGTTGTCATAAACGGTGGTAACGAAGTGTTTTGAAGCATACTCGATTATTTCTTGTGCGTCGTCTCGTAGCAGAGGATTGCCGCCTGAAATGACCAGTTCAAAGATACCGAGTTTTTTGAGATTATTCAAACCGCGGATGACTTCTTCTGTTGTGAGCTCTTCTCTATCTTGTTCCTGCCAGATGTTGCATCCTCCACAACGGTAATTGCATCTCCTCGTGATCATCCACTGAGCATGGTGAGGTCTATTAGGAGTTAGTGAACTGATAGCTATTCTAGAAGCTTTTCGTAAACTCGCATTCAACTATTTAGCACCGTGTGAGCAATGTTGGCAGTTTCATCTAGGAAAAACACGCGTATATAAGTGATGAGGAGAAACTGCGCGAATTCAAGAGGAGATCAAGAAAAATATCCTCCTGGCAGTCAGAAAGCAAATCCGTGTACGTTTCTTCTGCTTGGTAGGATGGGGGTGTCTATCAAGTATGGTCTATCAATTTGGTCTACAATCATATTGAGGAAACAGAAGGATTCTTTTGAATACCTCAGCAGCTCCAAATCGTTTAGTTTCTAATAATGGTTTGTTGCTTGCTACGAAAACGGCCTCTCTCATGTTGAAATAGAGGAAAGCCTTTCTGAACTGGAAGAGATTGGAAAGTATCTTCATCCACTCTTCGGATTTTCTATGATACTCTGTTCCTAAGGGGTGACCCTTGTAACCATCGAGGGGGACTGAAAAAACTACCGTTTTCCCTACTCTTCGCATCTCTCTCAACAATCTCCCTGCCTCAGTCAATTCAAAATGTTCCAGAAGACCTTGTGAATAAACACATTCGAAGCTTTGATCTCTGAAGGGGAGCTTGCCCCCCTCATATGCCAGGAAAGCTTTCGTGTTCTTCGCGTGTTTCTTTGCCATGTGCATCAGTTCAACGCTCCTATCGGATGCTATCACGAATCTGTCTTTTGAAAAGAGATTTTCAGTGAAGGCTCTGCCGCTCCCTACTCCCAGAATAGTTTCGAAATTGACCAAGACTTTCAGGTCTGTCATTCTGTACAGAATTTCAGCGAAATACCATCTTACTCCAAATCTGACTCTGTAGTGGTTTTGCCAATTCGTGAGAGCCATAACTGTCATCTTTCACTTCAGTGGTTCTCAATTTGGGACCACATTTTATTTAAGATTTAATCAGAATCTCAAATGTCATGACTACCCAATCGTCTAAACGAATCGATTGAGAATCCTAATTAACATAAGTGCGGCTAAATAGTGAATATGAATGTAGACGTCATCGTGCTCACAAAAAACAGCGCGGCGAGGCTCAAAGAATGCCTCGAATCCATCTATAGAAACGTCCCAATTAACCATCTAATTGTTGTTGATGGGTGCTCAACCGACAGAACGGTGGAAATAGTGCTCGAATTTCAGAAGCAATATGGAAACGTTTTGGTGATGCAGGACAGGGGTAATCGCGCATCAGCGAGACAGATAGGAATCCAACAGGTGAGCACGGAATGGTTCATGTTCGTCGACAGCGATGTTATACTCTGTGCGAACTGGTTTAGGAAAGCCGAAAAGTACTTGGGCAAGGACGTGGGCGGCATTTGGGGAATCGAAGTGTGGTCTACAATTCGGAGTCCGGCGATGCTCAGAATGTTTTTATGGGTAACGCGCAAGATTTTTGATCTTCGCGGTGGAACCCATGACACACTCGTTCGTACTGATTTGGTGAGAGATATAAAAATTCCCAGAAATCTCCATGTGTTTGAAGATGCTTACATAAGAGATTGGATTGTAAGAAAGGGCTACAAGATAATCGCATGTTATAACCCTTTTTGTATTCATTATAGACCTGAGGATGTGTGGTCGATTCGTGGAAGCCTGAGACTCGTTGCTGAGGCGATTGCATGTGGTGGCTTCAGGCTGTTAGGACGATTGTTTTTCGCCTATGGCATATATGCTGGTTACTGTGTCTATTATTCGTTTGCAAAGAAAGTGAAACAGAGTTAGGATCGCCGTTTTGCAGTTGTTAGTGAGCTACGCTTCCTGCGTTCCCTTCAATAAGTTCTTATTTGGAGACGTTTTAAGTACTGTTCACTCTTGGACCCCAAGACTTTGGAGTACTCCGGGGCTGTGTCATGAGCGCAATTGATGTGGTGGTTCTCACAAGAAACAGCGGGCATCTTCTTGAGAAATGCCTTGAGGCGATCTACGGCAATTTGCCTGTTCAAACTTTGATTGTTGTAGATGGTTTTTCAAACGATAGCACTCTAAGGATATTGGACCGCTTCAAAAGGAAATGGGGGCATGTCAAGGTTTTGCAGGTGAATGGCTCAAGGGCGAGGGCGAGGGAGGAGGGAATTCGGCAGGTTAGGACTGATTGGTTCATGTTCGTGGATAGCGACGTGATCCTTAGTAGAGACTGGTTTGAGAAAGCAAAGAAAAGTATTGCTGCGAAGGTTGGTGCCGTTTGGGGGGTTAACATCGATGTTATTCCGAACGTAAGCAAGGACAAACGTTTTGTGAAGTTGCAGAGCATTGTGGCGAGGCAGTGTTTCAGTCTTCGAGGGGGCATGCACGATACACTTATTCGCCGAGAGGCTGTGGCTGGAATAGAGATACCGGAGGAGTTGCATGCCTATGAGGACTCCTTCATAAAAAGGTGGATTGAGAAAAAAGGTTACCAAGTTGTTGTTGGCGATGAGATATTTTGTTTGCATTTCAAGCCTCCGGACAACTGGAATTTGGGAAATGGCATTGCGCAAGCTGTTCTAGAATTGAAATGTGGTCTGGTTTACTCTCATAACTATGGTTATGTTGCTTTCTATCCGTTCTTCTTTTTCTATTGGTTTCTCCAGCTTTCGCTTCAGGGTTTACGTGGTGTTTTGACGAGATAGGGCAGTCCATAGATGGTCTGATATTGGGCGTTTGAGTCTCTCTGTCTTGCCTGTTTCGTCTATGAGTAGTCTTTGTTTCTTGTTTTGCTGGAATTCACCAATGATTGTTGCTTGGATCTTTTCTCGGTGCAGTTTGTTTGCGATTTTTTGTGCCGATTCTCCGCTTGCTGATATGAGTAGTGCGCCTGAGCTTATCAGTTGGAGCGGGTCTATGCCAAAATATTCGCATATTTCTTCTGTCTCGGGTTGCACGTTGATCTTATTCTTGAAGACTCTCACTCCGAGACCTGAAGCGTCTGCCATTTCGTGTATTCCACCGAGGATTCCGCCCTCTGTGGGGTCATGCATGGCTTGTACGCCTCCGGTTTCAAAGGCTGTCAAGGCTTCTTTAACTACGCTTATCTGCGAATAGAACTCTTTTGCTTTCTTCAGTGTTACTACTGAAAGGTTTTTCTCAAGTTCCGATTCTCTGTCAGATGCCAAAATTGCTGTTCCTTCTATCCCAGCGCTTTTTGTTAAAACGATTTTGTCGCCGGGTTTTGCCCCTGCTGCTGTGACGTATTTGTTTTTCTCGGTCACCCCAATCACGCAGCATGCAACTATTGGCATTGTCAGACCAAGCGTGGTTTCGCAGTGTCCGCCAACGATGGCAATATCTAGTTCTTTTGTTGCTGTATCCATTTGCTGGCAGATGGTTTCTACTGTTTTCTTCTCAGAGTTTTCAGGGAGCAGTATGCATGAAAATAGAAATGCTGGTTGGACGCCGAAAGTTGCGACGTCGTTTGCGTTTACGTTCACGGCCAACCAGCCGATTCTTTCGACTGCCCCTGTAATTGGGTCCATTGAGACGATTAGTGATGCATCTCCAATATCCAGAACGGCTCCGTCGATTCCGGCTTTTGGTCCGATGGTTACTTCTTTTCTTGTGGCTCCGAGGTGTTTGAAGACTATGTTTTTCAGGATGTCTATAGGTATTTTTCCTGGTGGGAGGGTCATTTTGGGATCACGGTTGGCGTTGTCTTAGCTCTGGTTTTTAGTTTGTGGGAACATGCGGGCAATTGCGTGAAAGACGGGCAATGCGACTGCCAGACCGACGAGTACTTGAACGGTGTTGAATGGAACTTCTGCGAGTGCGAGTTCCATGGGGAATCCGAGTACTATTTGTTCGTAGATGAAGTATCCTGTGATCATTATTCCGCCTCCTGTTATGACCGAAATTACAGCGCTCAGTGTGGTGCTTGTTGTTCGTTGTCTCATACTTCTATTGAGTGCGCCTACGACGAGTCCTTCTAATACTTTTATCGTCAGGGTTCCTGGAGCAAACGGAAAGCCCAAAGGGACAATTAGGTCCGCGATGGCTGCTCCGCTTGCGGCGATTGCGCCGACGAATGGTCCAAATGTGAGGGCAGCAATGTAGATTATGGATTCTCCGAGGTTGAAGTATCCGTGGGTGGCGGGTATGGGGATGGTGAACGAGGTCGTTACTATGCAGACTAGCGCAGCAAAAATAGCTCCCAGTGCTATCTTGCGTATTGGCTTGACTTCTTGCAGTGCTGTCATGCTTTTCCACTACCCTATTTATGTTTTGTCTATTAGCTGTTTCCTTTATGGGCTGCTTCGTTGTTTTTGTCAAGAGGTATTTTGAAAACCGTTGTGCAGAGTTACTTACGATTGTATGTCAAGTGTTTGGAGTATTTCCTTGTATGCTTTCAAAGCAGCTTTTTCGTTTGCGACGTTTTTGATCAACATTCTTCCGCCGTTGAATAGGCTAACTTCGAGGTCTCCATGGGTGAAGATTATAGCTAGACGCGATCGTATTCGTACTTTGAAGCGTTGCAGTGCTGTCTCATGGAGATTGTCAAGATTGAGATTCAATGGTTTCTGAGGGTTCACGTTAGCTGTGCGGCGTCCGCAGAGCCAGACGAGTTTTTCTCCGCGGGCAGTTGCTGCTTCGCCTTTGCACGCGGGGCAGTGTGTTCGTTTTGCAATGTCTATTGTTGCAAAAGACATATCGCTGAAGTCGCAGACCATGAGTTTGCCCTTGAGTGGAGTGCCGAGTCCTGTCACCATTTTCACTGCTTCGACGGCTTGCATTGTTCCTATGATGCCTGGTGTGGTGCCTATTACTCCTCGGGTGTTGCAAGTTTCCAGTTCGGTGTCTGTTAGGTTCGGCATGATGCATTCTAGGCAAGGAGTTTCTGGTGTTTGGAAGACCGAAAGGTTCCCTTCTAGTCCGATGGCTGCTCCAAAGATGTAGGGGATGTTCAGCTTTGTGCATGCTCGGTTTATCACATACCGTGTGGTCATGTTGTCTAAACCGTCGACAACGCAGTCTGTTCCTTTCAGTAGTTGCTCAGCGTTTCTTGAGTTGAGATTCTCTGTTATGGCTTCGGTCTTGATGAGTGGGTTGGTTTTTTTTAGGCGTTTCGCTGCAACTTCTGCCTTCGGATAGTGCAAAACGCTTGTTGTGTAGAGTATTTGTCTGTGCAAGTTTGCTGTTTCAACGGTGTCTTGGTCTATTAGGCGCAGGTTGCCGACTCCTGCCAAGGCTAAGTAGAGCGAGCTGACCGTGCCTAGTCCTCCGGCGCCAACGATTGCTATCTTTGCCTTTGAGAGTTTCTTCTGGCCTTGGATGCCTAGTTCCTTCATTATTACTTGTCTGCTGTAAAATTCTTTTTCAAACGCTTTCTTTTCCGCTTGGTTCATCTCTTCTCGCTCTCTACTTATGTGTCTCAGTTTTATATCTGCCTTTTTTCAGAAATTGTTTTTCGTAGATTTCTCTGGCTCTCTGTATTGTGTCTGCTTCTTCAGAGGTTTTGTCGTCTCTTATTCGGGTTATCCTTGCGAAGCGCAATGCCATTTCGCTCTTGTATTTTCGGCTTTTCTGTATTTCGTTGTAGGCTACTTCGACGACTATCTTTGGCAGAACGACAACTCGACCATTTTCTTCGGTTATTGCTAGTTGTTTGAGTCGTTGTGTCAAGGTTTTGATCTCTCTATCCGTTAGGCCTTTGAAGGTTTTTCCCAGCTCAAGGAAGCTGCCAGTCTCTGGCTCCCTTGCAGCAAGGTAGTAGTCTGAAAGCCAGCCATGTCTTCTGCCATACCCGTATTCTGCAGCCGTTATGACTAGATCCAAGGGTTGTAGGACGTTTTTTATTTTCAGCCAGTTTCTGCCTCTGATTCCTGGCGTGTAGGGGCTATCTAGTTTTTTTGCCATGAGTCCCTCATGTCCCGCCGATATGGCTTCTTTCAGAAACTCCTCTGCGGTTTTCTCGTCGTTTGCGATGATTTGTCTTGATAGTGAAATTCCGCCAGCAATCTGGGCGAGAATTTGTCTGCGCTTGAGGTAGGGGAGTTCAATTATGCTGTCGCCGTTGAGATGGATTATGTCAAACAGGTGAAGCTTGAGTGGGATTTCTTCGCTTTTGTTTGCTATTCCATGGATCCGTTTGAACCGTCGCATGAGATGCTGGAAGGGGATTGGGCTACCTGATGGGTCTGTGGCTATTACTTCTCCTTCTAGAATGGCTTCAGAGGCTTTGATGTTTTCCTTTATGGTTTCTGTTGTTTCCGGAAGGCTTGTTGTGGCGTCTCTCAGTCTTCTGCTGAAGAGTCGCACTTCATCATTGAGCTTATGGATCTGGACTCGTGCTCCATCGTATTTATATTCGAAGGCAGTATCGCCGTTGTGTGTTTCCAGCGCTTCTTTGACATTGTTGGCGACTTGGGCAAGCATGAGTTTCACAGGTCTGAAGACTTTGAA